>PIVY01000405.1 GCA_003353795.1 bacterium | reverse complement strand
GCCACTCTAGGAGGCGGGGGCGGGGCTGGCGCGGCGGGGGGCGGCGCCGGCCTCGCCGCCGGTGGGGGCGCGGAGGGCGCCGAGTCGAGGGCGGCGGAGGCGGCCAAGGCGGCGGTGGGCCGCGGGCTGCGCGGCGACGAGGTGGTGGACGCGATCCGACGCGCGGGCGTGGTTTTGCTGCCGGTCCACCTCGACGTCGCACGCCGCCAGGCGCGGCTGGTGGCGGCGCACGCCGCCCTCGACGCCAAGTACCGAGAGGACAAGAAGACGTACTATTTCTTCGACAAGACTGGCCGGGCCTACCGCATCTACAACCCGAGAGGGCTGCCCCCGGCGCATACATATCTTCCGCTTACCGAATGGAGCTCGCGCAGCAATCTTCTCCAACACGCTCAGCGCCGATACTCCGCGACGATTCACCATTCGGCCTGGAGGGACATGCATGCGGCGGCGGGCCGCGCAGGGAGGAGGGAGCAGGTGCGGTTTGTCTCGGTGAGCCAGTTCGGCGCGGGCGCGTTCTTGAACGCGATCCCGACCCGCGCGCACTTCCGTCTGCCCTCGTACGTGCTGCGCTTCGCGCTGCAGCGCCGCTTCGGATTACACCTGTCGATGATGACGGACGTCATGGCGGACGGCATCTACAGCCAGCACGGTCTGCCCTTTGACGCCCTTGGCGACGTGGCGCAGAACGACGGCGCGGCGGGCCACCAGACGCGGCACAAGGAGGTCCTCCTGGACCTCGTCGAGCTGCTGCGGGGCAAGCTGGGGCGCGGCGCTGTGGAGCACGAGTTTCACTGCGAGCACAGCACTACGAGGACGGACTTGTACATTTACCAGGGCGTGATTGGGGACCTGCCCTGCATCGGCGACACGAAGATCTTTGCCGGTGTGCCGTCGGACCCCTCGGGGGTGGGGCGCATGGGGGCGTTTGTCGCTTGCGGCAACACGCTGCCACGCGCCCGCGAGACGGTTCTGGGCGTGGAGGGCGGGGACAGGGGTGGGAGGGTGGGACGGTGGGATCCGCGGACGGGGACCGGGACGGTTGAGGCTGTCAAGGGCCAGTACACGGACGCAGAGGGGAAGTGCCATGTGGAGGCGTTGCTCTTCGAGGAGTTCGGCGCAATGAGCGCGGGGGTGGAGGAGCTGCTGATGCGGGTGGCTGAGGTGGCGGGCCG
>PIVY01000404.1 GCA_003353795.1 bacterium | reverse complement strand
CTCCTCGTACCAGCCGTCCACCGCGTCCGCGTAGAAGTTGTCTTTGTACCAGTCGCTGTGGTCGATCCGCTCGATGACGGTGCGATCGTAGCCGAATAGGCCCGCAGCGAACCAGCGTTCAGTGTAGAACCCCGCGGTGGACGAGAGGTCGGCGGAGAAGCCGGCGCCCTCGTAGATGCTGTTCTCCGTGCGGCGCGCGATAGCGCGGAGGCGCCAGGTCAGGCGCCAGCCGCCGCTGCGGAGGAGTTCTGACTGGAAGCCGAGGCGGGCGCGCAGATCGCCAAGGTCCGCTGCGTTGGCAGCTATTCCGAAGTCCGCGTCGAGCAGGGACATGCGGTCGCCGAAGCGGTACACGCGGGAGTAGCCGGTGGTCGTGACCACGGCCGGGTCGAGACCCATCGAAAGGTGCATGCGGTTCGTCCCCGATTCGAGGCGGGCGAAGTTGACGTCCTGGGCCTGTCCGGTGCCGGTCAGGCAGACCTGTGCGGCCAGCACGGCGAGTGCGATCGCCAGCAGTTTCCTGTTCATGATCAGTTGCCTCCGTTCGAGATGCGGTCGATGTACTGGTGGATGCGGGCGAGCGTCTCCGCGGGTTTGACCCAGGCGAAGTCGTGGCCGGCGCCGCCTACCACTTCGAGCGTGGCGTTCGGGTAGGCGGCGGTCTGACTCTGCTGGAAGTCGCGGCCGATCACTTCGTTCAGGCCGCTGGCCAGGAAGAGGACCTCGGTGGTGTAAACCGCGAGGTTCGTGGTGAAGTCGTAGATCGCTTCGCCGGCCTCGTTCTGCCCGTTCTCTTCGATGTAGCGGTTGGCCGCCGCGCCGAGCCGCCAGAAGGGGGACGGGTTGGTCTTCCGCTGGTGGAAGCGGGGCTGGGAGTCGCGGAGACCCAGGCAGCGCTGGTAGTCCATGCGGGCGTGGTCGTTGGGAGTCAGGATCGTCTGGCTCCAGACCCAGTCGTTGAGCCATTCGGCGGAGACGTCCATTGAGAACAGGTCGTCTTCGATCTGCGAGAAGAACTCGTGGTTCAGGGGGCCGGGCTCGAGCAGCGCGGCGCCGCGCACCTTGTCGGGGTGACGGTTGATGTACGCGGTGGCGTACATGCCGCCCCAGGATTCGCCGATCAGCAGGACGGGGTCGTCCGGCGAGTAGATGGCGATCAGCTCTTCCAGGTCCGT
>PIVY01000403.1 GCA_003353795.1 bacterium | reverse complement strand
GTCCGACGGGGCCAACAACGACAACTTCGGCTTCGCCGTGGACATTGACGGATCGACCATCGTGGTTGGCGCCTACCTTGACGATGACGGCGGGATCAACGCGGGCTCAGCCTACGTCTTCGAGCGGGCGTTCCTAGGCTGGTTCACAATGACAGAGACCGCCAAGCTCACCGCCGATGATACCAACGCCGAGGACCAGTTCGGCATCTCGGTGGCCATCGCCGGCAATACCATCGCCGTCGGCGCCGACCGTGACAGCGATGTTGCCTATCAGGCTGGGGCCGCCTATGTCTTCGTGAAACCCGGAGACGGCTGGGTGACGGCCGTGGACAGCGGCAAGCTGACCGTGGCTGTTCCTGTCGACTTCGACCGATTCGGCCTGTCCGTTGGCGTGGGCGACAACTTCGTGGTGGCCGGCGCCTGGGGTGACGATCAGGAAGCCGAGAAGGCCGGCGCGGTCCACGTCTTCGAGCGTCTTGAAGCCGGCTGGTCCGACATGACCGAGACCGCCACCCTCACGGCCGGCGATGCGGCCAGCGGCGACCACCTCGGCTGGACCGTGGACGCCGATGGCCAGGTGATCGTGGCCGGGGCGCCGGCCAACCTGTTCGACGGTTCAGGGCTTGGCGCTGCCTACTTGTATCTCCAGCCCACCACCGGCTGGGCCAATGCTGCCGAGGATGCCCGCCTGGAATCCGATAACTTGGCTGAGGACGACGAGTTCGGCCTTGTGGTGTCGATTGGTGGCCCGCTGGTCAACGTGGGCGCACGATTCTACGCCACTGGCGGATATTCCAATGCCGGCGCCGCCTATCTCTTCGGTGGAGCCATGGATTGCAACAGCAATCAGGAGCTCGACCTGTGCGAGATTGTGTCGAACTCGAGTCCCGACAGTGACGGCAACGGGATGCTCGACGAGTGTGAGGGCACCGCTTCGGTACCACTCAATCCCGGGCCACTGGTTCTCCACCAGAATTATCCGAACCCCTTCAATCCCAGCACGGAGATTCACTATTCCCTGCCCACGTCCGGCACGGGCTCGCTGCAGATCTTCGATCTCCAGGGAAAACTGGTGCGGACGCTTTACCAGGGGCTGTTCGCGGCCGGTGAAGGTTCGGTGGTTTGGAATGGCCGTGATGACCGCGGTCGGTCGGTGGGCAGTGGGGTGTATGCCTA
>PIVY01000402.1 GCA_003353795.1 bacterium | reverse complement strand
ACGCGGCGCTGAGCGGCAAAGCGTCGTTCGCCGAACGGTTCACGCGCGAGGCGCGCACTCTCGCCCAGCTCGACCATCCGAACATTGTGCGCGTCTATGATTTCGGCCACCGCGATGGACTGTACTACCTGGTCATGGAACTGGTCGATGGCGTCAGCCTGCGACAGACAATCGAGACCGGAGGGCTCTCGCCCGCCGAGACGTTGGCCATGGTGCCCCACATCTGCGCCGCGCTTCAGTACGCCCACGACCACGGCGTCGTGCACCGCGACATCAAGCCGGAGAACATTCTCGTAAGGCGCGACGGTACGGTGAAGATAGCCGACTTTGGGCTGGCCAAGCTGATCGACAACGAGGCCGGCCTGCGGTTGACGCTTCCCGAGCAGGTCATGGGCACACCGCACTACATGGCGCCCGAGCAGATCGAGCACCCCGAGTCGGTGGACCACAGAGCGGACATCTTCGCCCTCGGCGTCGTGTTCTACGAGTTGTTGACCGGCGAGCTGCCGGTGGGTCGCTTCGCGGCGCCTTCACAAAAAGTTCAGATCGACGTGCGGCTGGACGACGTCGTGCTGCGGACGCTGGAGAAGGAACCTCAAATGCGCTACCAGCAGGCCGGCAACCTGCGGCCCGATGTGATCACTGTGGCTGCGGGCGGCGAGATCGCCGGTAGCATGGGCCAGGCGGCGAACGCCGCATCCGTCGCACCCGCCGCCCCGCCACCTCCTCAAAAGCAGCGCGGCTTCGAATACAAATCCAAGCGCACCCTGTTCGGCCTGCCGCTGGTCCACATCTGCTCGAGCCGCGATCCCGAAGGCAAGAAGATGAGCACGGCCAGTGGTATCATTGCCATCGGCGACATCGCCATCGGGGCCGTCGCCATCGGCGGATTCGCCTTCGGAGGCATCAGCGTGGGCGGCCTCGGCTTGGGGCTGATCGGCATCGGCGGTGTCGTGCCCGGCCTGCTTGCAGGACTGGGCGGGCTGGCGGTCGGCGGCATGGCGGTCGGTGGCATGGCCTGTGGAATTTTCTCCATCGGATCGATCGCCTTCGGTGTGGCCGGCATCGGCGGTGAGTCCTCTGGGTTCAAAATGATCCTGTCCGAGGCGGCGCAGAATCGGTGGGTGATCACCACCGTGACGGTCCTGGCCGCCGGCGCGCTAACCGCGGCCTCATC
>PIVY01000401.1 GCA_003353795.1 bacterium | reverse complement strand
AGCGCCTGCCGCTGCGGTCGGTCGCCTTGCTCTACGTCCTGGCCTACCTCGCGTCCGGAGCCTTCTACACGTTGCCGGTCGAGCTGCCGTTCCATCTCGAGCGAATCCAGCCGGTGAGCGCGACCAGGATCGGGCTGGCCATGGCCGCCCTCAACCTGACCAGCGCGATGATGTCGCTCCGCTACGGGCGGATCCGCACCCGGCTGAGCGTGGACGGCGTGTTCCTGATCCTGTTCGTGCTGATGGGGGCTGGGTTCGCCGTGATCGCCGCCGCCGGGAGCTACGGCATGGTCGTGGTCGGCATGGTGGTCTGCGGTCTGGGCACGGGGTTGCTGTTTCCCAACCTCAGCGTGTGGGCGGGGACCCTGGCGCCGGAGGCCGTGCGCGGTCGAGTCGTGGGTGGATTGACGACCGCGATTTTCCTGGGGCAGTTCTCGTCGCCACTGGTGTCGCAGCCGCTGATCGCGCGGCTGGGGTCGGGCGGCATGTACGCAGCGGCGGCCGCGGCGATGGGCCTGGTGGCGCTGTTGTTCGGGGCGGCCTCGTTACTCCGACGCAACGAGGCGGCCACCGGCAGTTGATCCTACCGGTCGGTCCGCTGGATCTCGACGCGGCGGTTGGCCGCGCGTCCCTCGGCCGTCCCATTGTTGGCGATGGGGAAATCCTCGCCGTAGCCGACGGCCGAGACCCGGGCCGATGCGACCCCCTGCGAGATCAGGTACGTCCGGACGCTCTCGGCGCGCTTGCGAGACAGGTTGCGATTCAACTCGGCCGAGCCACTGCTGTCGGTGTGGCCGCCGACTTCGATGGTCACCTCGGGCCAGGCCTTCAGGCTGGCGGCGACCTGGTCGAGGCGGTCCAGCGATTCGTCGGTGAGGTCGGCGCCGCCCGACTGGAAGGTCACGCCCTCGAGCACCAGGGCGGTGGTGATCTCGGCGACGATGGGGCAGCCTACGGCGTCGACCGGGACGCCGGCGGGGGTGCCGTCGCACTGGTCCTCGGTGTCGGGCACGCCGTCACCGTCATTGTCCAGGTCGGGGCAGCCGTCCTCGTCCTCGAATCCGTCGATGTCCTCGGCCTCGTCCGGGCAGCCGTCTTCGCCATCGATGATGCCGTCGCCGTCATTGTCGGGATCGGGCACGCCGTCCTCGTCCTGGAAGCCGTCGTGGTCCTCGGGATC
>PIVY01000085.1 GCA_003353795.1 bacterium | reverse complement strand
ACGCCGGCGATGCAGATCGGGCTGCTGGATCAGGCGTTGACGGAGGAGGATGTGCAGGCGCGGCGGTTGTTCGTTTCGCGGGTAGAGATGTCGGCGACCTGGGAGAGGTACTACTGGCGGCGGGTGGAGACGCGGGCGTTGGCGGTTAACCGGCGGCATGAGTTGAGGTTGGCGGCGTAGGTGGAGTCAAGCATTCAGCGGTGAGAGCCGGGGCGGTCAACATTCTCCTAGGCACGTCTGAACGTAACAAGGCCCCGCCGTTGCCGGCGGGGCCTCTCTCGCGCTGCTCCGGAGAATCGATGTTTACAGGGTGCGTTGCTGCATCTCCGCGTAGTCGTGCATGTAGCGGAACGTCTTGCTCGCGCGAATCTTCTCGAACGCCTCTTCCTTGATCTGGCGGATGCGCTCGCGGGTCAGACCCATGACCTGGCCGATCTCCTCGAGCGTCATCTCCCGATCGGTCCCCAGGCCGTAGTACATGCGAAGCACCTTGGCCTCGCGCGCCTTGAGGTCACCCAGCATGCGTCCGATGGACTTGTTGAGGTCGTCCTCCATCACGTGGGCATCGGGGCCCTCGCTGGTGGTGTCCTCGAGGAAGTCCATGTAGGTGCTGTCCTCGTCGTTGCCCACGTAGTCGTCGAGGAAGAAGTTGTCCTGCATCAGCGGCAGGGTGTCCCTCACCTCGTCCACGGACAGACCGAGCACCTTGGCGATCTCTTCGGCCTCGGGCTTGCGGCGCAGCTTCTGCTGCAACTCTCCGGAGACCTTCTTGATCTGGTTCAGCACGCGGGCCCGGTTCAGGGGCATGCGCACGATCTTGCTGTGGTTGGCCAGCGCGGCCAGGATCGACTGCCGGATCCACCACACGGCATAGCTGATGAACTTGTAGCCACGCGTCTCGTCGAAGCGCTGCGCAGCCTTCAGGAGGCCCAGGTTACCCTCGTTGATCAGATCCTCGAGAGGAACGCCGTAGTGCGCGTATTCCTTAGCGATGGATACCACGAAACGCAGGTTGGCCTTGACCAGGCGATGCAGCGCCTCCTGATCGTCCTGATGAATGCCACGAGCGAGTTCGCACTCTTCCTCACGGGTGAGCAGGTCGTACGCCTTGACCTCCTGGAAATACAGATCCAGGTTGCTCATGAGCTGAGCGGCGCCGCCGGTCATCCGGTCGCTGGGCTTCTTGTTCATCTTCTTACGAGCGTATGCCATGAATTACCTCACCGTTTTCTAAGATCCCCGACGAATTAAGTGGGGTACGGGAATGTTTACTCGCCTATTAACAATATCCGTACCAGGAAGTTCCTGCAGGGCACGCTAAAAATGGGCTCCATATATCTCTATTACACAACGAGTTAAAGAACCGCGCCAAAACCGCATGGTGGAGGTAGGAGATCCAGTATTGACATAATGTCAATCCTGGCTCGAAGGCGTGTCCTTTGTGTCATCCGGATATTCAACGACGATTTGCGTTATTGTTCGGACGCCGTACATTCTCCCGGCGCCGATTCCCTCTTGGTGGGCTCGGGGCCGTCCGCTATGTTTCCTTCCATGTCTGATTCGAGCCCGCGCATGCAGCGCCGCGCATTTCCGACACTGCCGATCGTCTGGTGGTTGACCGCCCTGTCGCTGGTTCTGCTGGGAACGGCGCTCGCCTGGCATTCCACCGGAGACCTCGACGCTCCGCTCCACGACCGACTCGGCCGGGACATCCTGTCCGGCGCCGGCATCCCGACCACGAACCACTTCTCGTTCAGCGCCCCCGACCACCCCTGGGCCAACCACGAGTGGGGATTCCAGATAGCGCTCGCCACGGCCGGCAAGATCGCTGGGGGCCATGATCTCGGCGGTCGGGCCGCCGGTTGGCAATGGATCCGCCTGCTATTGACGGCGACGTTGATGGCCCTGATCGCGCGTCACCTGCGCCGGACCAGTCCGGCCTTGATGGGTCCGGCGGTCCTCATGGCCCTCGCCATGCTCTGGACCAGGCTGACCATGCGCCCCGAACTGGTGAGTTTCCTGCTTCTTATCCTCGTGCTCGAACGGGTCGAGGCGGCCCTTCGACAGCAGGGTACGTCTCCCTGGTGGCGGGAACTCGTGGATCCGCGACATGCGGCCGGTCAGGTTCTCCTGCTCACCTTGGCGTGGTATCAATGCCACGGATTCGCCGCGCTGGCTCCCCTGATATGGCTGCTGGCCGGTTTGCTGGGACGGACGTCTCGAACCCGTGGCGCGCGGTGGCGCATGGTCCTGGGCGGCGCCGGCCTGGCGCTGGTGGCAGGCGCGATGACCCCCGCCGGCGTGGCGGGACTTCTGCTCCCGATTCGAGCCCTGGGCCAGTTCGGCAGCGGTGTCGACCTTCAGCACACCATCAGCGAACTCGTGCCGCTCCTGGAGACGCGCGGTAGTCTGGCGCTGACGCTGCTCGTATTCCAGGCATCGTTGATCTGGGGCCTGGCCTGGACGGTCTTCAACTGGGGTGGCGTGTCGCGCCTACGCCTCGTCCTCTGGATCGTCGCGGCGGTGGCGGCTTGGCAAGGCCAGCGAAATCTGGGGTTTTACGCTGTCACCTTCATCCTCCTCCACGGCGACCCGGTCATCAACGTCGAGACACCCTGGCAACGACTCGCCGGCAAGCTACCCCGTCGCCTGTTCGCCGTCGGCGCCGGCACGGCGCGCTATTCGCTGCCGGCGTTGACCTGGATCCTGGTGGTCACCTGGATGTTCTCGCTGTCCAGCGACGTGTTCTATCTGCGCGAGGGTGTGGCGCGCCGTTGGGGCGGCGGCCTGACGCCGGCCATCTACCCCGCCGAACAGGCCCGCCTTCTCGCGGATGCCGGGCCGCTGCGTGTCGCCAATACCGTCGATGCGGCCTCGACGCTGCTGGCCGCCGGCGCCGGCCCCGTCTCCATTGACGGTCGGACCGAAGCGTACCCGGCGGCGGCCTGGAACGCCTATGCGGATCTCAAGCGCGGCGGGCCGTCGTCGCTCCAACGTCTGGAGCAGTGGCGTGCAGAAGCCGTGTGCTTGGCCCATCGCAATCTCGCCTCCCATCCGCTGCTGCAGACTCTCTTGACCGACCCGCAGTGGGCACTCGTCGACGTCGATCCTGCCGGTGCCCTCTTGCGACCACGCGCGCCCGATGACCCCGCCGATATCGAGGTCCTCACCCGAGCCGGCGCCGATCTCGCTCGGGAGGTGGCCGCCACTCCCGCCGGTCGCGACGTCCGCCTCGCCGATCGGCTGGCCGCCTGGGCGTCGCTGCTGGTCCTGGCCGGTCAGGAAATCGCTGCCGAGGAGGTTCTCCTGGCCGCGAAGGAGCGATGCCCGGACCATCCGACGGTGCTGCACAACCTCGGCAACCTGCTCCTCGCGCGAGGAGAACTGCGCGGGTCCCTGAGCCTCTTCGAACAGGCCGCCCGGATCAATCGCAGGGCCGCTCCTCCCCTGGTCAACGCCGGCAACTGCCTTTTCCAGCTGGGTCGGATCGAGGAAGCGGAGGCGGCTCTGAAGCAAGCCGTCCGGAGGGATCCCGACAACTTCGAAGGCTGGGCCAACCTGGCCGAGGTCCGCCGCCAGCGCGGCGACCGGGACGGCGCCGGCCGAGCCTACTCCCGGGCACTCGAACTCCGGCCCGGCGACAGTCGGCTCCGCCAGCGCTCCCGATCGCTCGGCTCCTCGACGGATCAGTAAGTCACCTGAACGTCGTAGCTGAGAACGGTCTCGCCGTTCTTGGGGACGGGCACCTCGAACCGGATCGCCTGAGCCGAAAGCTTCTCGTGCTTCAGCGAGCTCTGGATGATCTCCCAGTCACCCCCCACCTGCTCGATGACTTCCACAGTCACGTCCTCGTCCTTGTGATTGCGCAGGGTCACCTGCCAGGACGTGCGATGGACGCGGTCCGACACGCGTTGGTAGTCGGTCCTGAGCCGCTCGGCCACGATGTCGAAGGCCTTGCCCACGGTGAGGTCGACCTCTTCGTCCTTGGGCGTGTGGCCGATGCGGTCCTCGCCGAGGAGTTGCCGCTTGCCGGCCTGGGACTGGCCATAAACTCGCACGATACCGGCGGGCAAGGGCATGCCCAACCCCCCGGCCTGGCGATTGTCGAAGGTGTATCGGATCCAGACGTCCTGCTTGTCCTCGGCCGCGCCGCCCCGGAAGTAGTGGGAGCCGCCGCGCACGGTGTAGTGGCGCTGCACGGCGATCTCGGCGGCGTCGAGCAGCGAGACCTGCTTGCTGCTGTTGTCCGGCAGGTTGGTGGACCAGGGCACGGTGTAGAGATGATAGTCGTAGAGGGTCTCTTCCTGCACCGTGTAGCGTTCGCGGCTCTTCATGGCGTCTGCGGCGGCGTACATGATCTCCGGGCGCGGCTGTCCGGGAGCCACCTGGTTGATGTCGCCGGCCACCAGTTGCAGCGTGGCATCCGTGAAGCCGGAGCCGCTACGATTCTCCACGGTGACCCAGCCCTTGAGGTCAGCCTGGCGATTGTCCGGCGCCAGTTGCAGCACGTAATCGGCGTTCCAGGAGAGACCGCCGCTGAGGTAGCTCACGTCCAGGTCCGCGTCGCCGCTACGGTCGGTTTCCGCGCGCCAAACCAGGGTCGGACGAGCGCGCAAGTTCTCGGGCAGCTGCGGCAGGGAAATGCGCCCCGGCACCTCGAAGACCACCTCGCCGTCCACCTCGTAGACCGGACCGGCCGCCATGCCCAGCAGACGCCCGGTGACGCGTTCGCCGTCCTCCTGGATCCAGGAGATCTCCTCGCCCACGTACTTCTCCAGGATCTTGTCGCGGGACATGAGGTCGAACTCGAAATTCTGCTCGAGAACCACCAGGCCCGTGTTGCCGCCGGCCTCGACCAGGAGGCTCGCCGGTCGAATGCGCGACGGCACCCCGCGGAACTCCAGATCGAATTCGCCGCCCGGAAGCTGCACCGCCCGAACCTCCCGGATCAGGGCCAGATCCTGGTTGTAGACCGTCAATTCGAGGGTCGTGCGGTCGGTGGGCTCCGTCGCCACCGGCTCGGCGCCCGTCGCGACGCCGCCTAGGCAGGCGCCGATGAGGGCCGAGGCCAGGAAAATCTTGTGAGTCAACATGTTGAGCCTCCCTGGTCACGGAATTCCAGACGTTTCTAAAGAGCCGCCGCCATGGGTCGATCTCTGTCATACAACAGACGCGGCGCCCGCGCCAGCCGTTTACCGCGAAAGCAGAGCCGCTCCGAGTGGCCCGGCGGAGGCAAGCATGCAGCAGACGGTCATCATCGCCGACGACGCCCAGTTCATGCGGTTGATGCTGAAGGACATCCTGGAAGACATGGGAATGACGGTCGTGGCCGAGGCCGCCAACGGCCGTGAGGCCGTGGCCGGCTATCACGAATTCAAGCCGGACCTCGTGATGCTCGACATCACCATGCCGGATCTCGACGGCGTCAGCGCCTGCCGTGAGATCCTGGCTGCCGATCCTGGGGCCAGAGTGGTCATGATCTCGGCCATGGGACAGAAGGACGAGGTCCTTGCCGCCGTGCGAGCCGGGGCCGGCGACTTCGTCATCAAGCCGTTCGAGGCCGAACGGGTCGAGGTCACCGTGAAGAGCGTGCTCACCCGGCAGGCCCAGTTGGCGTGACCGCGGATTCCGGCGCCAACCACAGCACCACCAGCGTGGCCAGCCCCACCGCGATCACGTAGAACGCGAACTTCCAGAAATGTTGCCGGACCACGGCCAGGGCCGTCCAGCGGATGGCCAGCAGTCCGACAGCCATGGCCACCAGGGCTCCGAGCGCGAGTCCCAGCGGCCCGGTGCGGGTGTCCAGATCGCCGCTCAGCAGGTGCAGGACGAGCGCGCCGCCGATGGCTGGCACCGAGAGCAGGAAGCTGAATCGGGCCGCCTCGGCGCGTCCCAGGCCCATCCACAGCGACGTGGTGATGGTTGCGCCGGACCGGCTGATGCCGGGGCAGATCGCCAGCGCCTGGGCGCAGCCGATGAGCAGCGCCTTCTTCAGGGGCACGGCGCGCGGGGACCAGGGTTCCGGCAGGTCCTCGCCGGCTCGCGCCGCCCGGGTCGAGAGCAGGAACCCTCCGGTCACCAGCAGACCCACAGCTGCGAACGCCGGCGATGCGAACGCCGATTCGATGGCGTCCTTGAACAACAATCCCACGGCCACCGCCGGCAAGGTGCCCACGGCCAGCGCCAGGACGTAGGTCAGCGCGGGGCGGTCGCAGCGCAGGAGCCGGCCGACCTCGCGACGATAGACCAGCACCACGGAACCGAGGGTACCCACGTGCAGGATCACGTCGAGGAAGAGATCCCCTTCGCGGCTTCCGAGCAGGTGCTGCAGGAGAACCAGGTGTCCGGAACTGCTGACCGGCAGAAATTCGGTGAGCCCCTGGACGACGGCCAGGAGCAAGATGTCCAGCATGGAAACGCGCCTCCGCGATCAGGGAGTCAGATCGCCTTCGCGGCGGTCGTCTCGCAGGATTCGCGCCAGATGATAATGCCGACGGGCGTCGGCGGCCAACCCGAGCGCGTCGCACGTGAGCGCCAGCTGGAAATGGATGCGGCCGTCCTCAGGAAAGGCGGCCTCGGCCTGCGTCAGCGCCGCCAGCGCCGCCTTGAATCGCTCCAGCTTGTGCAGGCAGACGCCGCGATGGTAGTGGGCACGGATCAGGGCCGGTTCCTGCCCCAGAGCCAGGTCGAATCGCGACAGGGCCTCAGCGTACCGGCCACGCTTGAGCAGGCAGACCGCAGCATAGTAATGACCGCGGGTGAAGCCGCGATCGCAGGCCACGGACTGCTCGAAGTTGTCGAGCGCCCGAACCAGATCGCCGGTGGAGAGCAGGACCATGCCGAGGCTGCAGAATCCATCGGGGTCCGGCGACTTGCGCACCGCTTCACTGAAGGCACGAATGGCCTCTTCGGTACGCTCGGCTTCCGCATAGAGCGCTCCGAGGTTGTGGAACGCGGCAGCCGGTGCGTCCTCCAGGAAGGCGGCACGCTGGTACACCGCCATGGCCTCTTCCCGCCGACCCAGGCGATCGAGGGCCGCCCCGAGATTGGTGAGGGTCTTGGCATCGCCGGGCCTCAATTGAAGACCGGCCTGGAACCATTCCCGCGCTTCCTCGAAGCGAGACGCCTTGAGACAGACGCATCCGATCCGGTAGTACCAGTCGGGGTGATCGGATTGGCGGGAGATGGCGTCGCGATAGAGCGCCCGGGCACCCTCGAGATCGCCGTCGGATTCGGCCAGTCGACCGCGCGCGAAGACTTCGGCGGCCGAGGCCTCGTGATCACCGGCAGGAGTTGCGTATTCGGGCGCGTTCATGGAGGCAGTGTAGACGCGTGCGGGAGGACGGTCAACGGCCGGAACATTCAGCCGTCGACGACCTGGACTTCAACGATGATCCGTCCGGTCCCGTCGGGACCGAGAGCGCTGCGAGGCACCTGAACCGGAATCACCAGAGCGGCCTGGTTACCACTCGTGTCGTGGTTCATCGGCGGCGGCGGCGGCGGTGCGGGTGTCGCCGCGGGCGTCGGGTCGACGCCGACAGGGTGGGTCGTACCCGGAACGGGGGGATTGGAGTCGATGGCAAGACCTCCCTCTCCGGCCGTCGTCGTTTCCTGGTCGCGTTGTAGAATGTGGCTGATGGTGAGGCTCAGCACGGCCTTGAGCGTCTCCCGCACCCCTTCGCCCCGCGCGGACGCGGAGGGGAACGAGAGCAGTCCCCAGGGGTTGAGCAGGCTCTCGAGCCGATCCACGGGCAGGATGTTCTCACCGCTGCGCTGGTTGTACTGCAACACCATGGGCATGGACATGATGTCCATCCGGAACTGATCGAGATAAGTCTTGAGGCCTTCCATGGCGCTCAATCCGGTATCGAGGCTTCCCGATCGCGAATCGCAAACGAAGACGATCCCATCGCAGGGCAATGTGCCGTCGGCAACTCTGTCCTCGTTGCCGGCATCTAGGGCCTGCACGAAGATCTGCCAGTCGCCCTGATTGCCGTTGCGCAGCATGAAGGCGATCTCGCGTGAGGGATCGCTGGTGGCCACGGCCAGCCGGTGTTCCGGCGGCAGCGAAGCCTGGATCTGGGCCAGATTCTCTCGTTTCCCGCTCCCAGCGGGACCGTAGTAGAGAAGTCGGCACGTTTTCGTGGCGATGGCCATGGTGGTCGGCAAGGTCCGCCTCCCGGCAGCAAGGTTCACGTGTTCTGGTCCCCTGTTGCAACCCGCATGCCACATCGGGGAACAACAAGTCCCGTCACGACAAGCCGTTGAAGATCGCTGGCTACGACCCGCCAAAGAGGCAAGCAAATTGCATTGGTGACCGCGAGCGAACTGTAATGCGCCCCCAGGGACGGGGGTCGCCAACCCGGACGCGCCTCAGGAGTGAACGCATGACCACCAAGACCAACACCGACCAGATCCTGCGAACCATGTTTGCCCGGCTGCTTCAGGTGGAAGTGGACGAGAAGCTGGAATCACGCCTTTCGGCGGTCATTGACAGCGTCATGGAGAGGGTCACCAGCAAGTTCGACCTGGAGACCGTCCAGGGGCAGAATACCTTCCGGGCGCTGCTCTGCTCCATGGTGGTGCACGGTTGGGGCAACGGTATGCACCCTTACCACAACCCTACCTGCAACCAGGATGGCAATCCGCTCGAGGTCCGCGTCAGCAAGGACATCCTCATGGCGATGGAGGATCTGCAGAGCCTGCGCTACGTGAAGAAGGACGACCAGGGTCGCGTCAAGAAGGCCCTGTTCGAGCCCGACCAGAACGTTCGGGTGCGCCAGCAGATCGACGACATCCTCGGTGAGATCACTCAGGACAAGTGGCCGGAAGCTTGACCCGGCGGTCAGGGACCTGCCACCGTCGACCCAGGAATCGTCAAAGCGCCCCCGCATCACGGGGGCGCTTTTCACGTCGATTCCGGAGGCGAACTAGAAGATGTCCTGCCCCTCGGCAAGAATCTCGTTGAGCGCATCCTTGAAGTGGGAGGTACCCGTCGCAGACTCGGCCCCCACCTTCTCCTTGTAGAGTTCCCAGGATTTCTTGATCTCCGGCCCCAGGGCCTCCAGCAGGTTGCCGGCAGCCAGAGCCTTGTCGCGGGCTTCCCGATTGTAGACCAGGATATCCGAGACCAGGGCCCGGGCCAGCATCTCGGACTTGTCGCGACGGCGGCGGCGCCCCTGCTTGGGCGCGTCGGCCACGGCCACGCCACCGGACGCCGGTTTGGCGGACGCGGCAGCATCGCTGTCCAGGCTAGCGGCCGGGCCGGCGGCCGGGCTGGCCGGCTCGAGCGTCAGTTCGCCGACGAGATTGCCGTCGGCAGCCGGCGTGGGTTCGGGAACGAGTACGTCCGCGGCGGGCTCGAGATCCAGATCTAGGGAGCCTGCTGGTGCGGGCGCAGGTTCGGGCACCGGCGTGGGCGTCCGGTCGATCGCGGCGCCAGCGGCCATGGGGGCCGGGGCTTCCCGCACCGATCCGTCGAGTTCGAAGACGTCCCCGCAATCGGGGCAGCGCACACGAATCTTGCGCTGTGGCACCTTGTCGGCGTCGAGACGGTAACGCGCTTGGCAGCCGGTACAGGTGGTGATCATGTCCGAGTTCCTCCTCGGGTCCGGCTCGCGGCCCAGGTCGCTGAGGGTCCAAATCCTTTCATCCATCATCGACGCGTGACGCCGTCGCTTTAGCGCCGGAGCGTCCCCTCAACCGGAAGCCAACGGGACAACCTTTCCATACGTCTCGGAGAGGCTCCGCCGCATGGGCCGCCAGGCGGCCGACGACAGTTCGGGATCTGACGCCACGAGCGCCTGGACATCCTCCGCGGCCTCGGCCGCCAGGTCGCCGTCCCGCAACGGGTTGGCCAGCTGGAAGCCGGGTACGCCATGCTGGCGAACGCCCCAGAGATCTCCCGGACCACGGAGTCGCAGATCCTCCTCCGCCAGCCGGAACCCGTCGGTGTTCGCCGCGAAATACCGCAGGCGATGCCGGGATTCTTCGCTCATCTGATCGGACGCCAGCAGGTGGCACCACGCGCGGCCGCCGCCCCGGCCGATGCGGCCCCGGAGTTGGTGCAGCTGCGCCAGTCCGAATCGCTCCGGCGAGTGGATGACCATCCAGGTCGCGCCCGGTACGTCCACGCCGACTTCCACAACCGTCGTGGCCACCAGGATGTCGATCTCGCCACCCGCGAAGGCTTCCATCACCGCCTGCTTCTGTCGCGCCTTGAGCCGACCATGCACCAGCCCCACCCGCAGGTCGCTGAACACGCCCTGCGCAAGATGGGCGGCCTCGACCGTGGCCGCCTTGATGTCGAGCTTCTCTGATTCCTCCACCACGGGGAACACCACGAAACCCTGCTGACCGTCCTCCGCCAGACGCCGGCACTCGATATACACGGCGTCTTCCTTGCGACTGGACACCAGCCGGGTCTCGACCGGCTCGCGGCCGGCCGGCAATTCGTCGATGATCGAGAGATCCAGGTCGCTGTAGAGCGTCAGGGCCAGGCTGCGAGGTATGGGCGTGGCGCTCATCACCAGAAGATGCACGGGCAGATCGTCCTCGTTGCGGGCGCTCCGGCCACGCTGGCGCACACCGAAACGGTGCTGCTCGTCGACCACGGCCACGGCTAGTCGTGGCAATCGCACGCTGTCCTGGATCACGGCATGGGTTCCCACCAGCAGGTCGACCTCGCCGGCTCCAGCCGCCGCCAGAATGCGTTTTCGTTCCCCGGAGCCGGTGGCGCCGGTGAGCGACTCCACGGTCACGCCGAGTGGTTCGGCGTACCGTCGCAGGGTCCGGCCGTGTTGCAGGGCCAGGACCTCCGTGGGGGCCATGAGCAGTGCCTGGTAGCCCTGTTCGATGGCGAAGAGACAGCCGATGAGCGCGACCAGGGTCTTGCCCGACCCCACGTCCCCCTGCAGGAGCCGATGCATGGCCTGCCCCGAGCGCAGGTCGGCCAGCATCTCGGCCAGGACGCGCCGCTGAGCTCCGGTCAGGCTGAAGGGAAGCCCGTCCACGAGCCGCCGGGTGAGATCCCCGGGCTTGGCCAGGGCCACCCCCGATCGCCGCCCGCGCAAGCCGCGGCGCAAGGCCATCACGAGCTGGATCTCCAGCAGCTCCTGGTAGATCAGCCGACGCCTGGCCCGGTCCAACTCGGCATGATCGGCAGGGTAGTGCATGCCCTGCAGCGCTTCGGCGAGCCCCACCAGCTGTCGCCGCCGCCGAAGTTTCACAGGCAGGGGATCATTCAACGACGGCCCCAGCTCGGCCAGCGTCGCGTGGATCAGCTTCCGCAACCAGTGCTGGCCGATACCCGCCGTCAGCGGATACACCGGCACCAGGCGGCCGGTGTGCAGATGGTCGGTGTCCGCGGTGAGGACCTCGAAATCCGGATGCGCCAGTTGCCGCCGACCGCCGTGGCTCTGCACCATGCCGCTGAACATGACCCGATCGCCGCTACGGAACTGCTTCAAGATGTAGCGCTGGTTGAACCAGACGCAGAAGATTACGCCGGATTCGTCGGACACCGAAACGGTCTGGAGGCTGCCCCCACGCCGGGTGCGCATTTCCCCACTGGTGAGGACCTCACCGACTACCGTTGCGTCGTCTCCGGGGCGCAATCGGCCGATGGGTACGATCCGGGTACGATCGAGGTGATTGCGCGGCAGATGACGGATCAGATCCATGGCGGTCTCGACGCCAAGCCGCCGCAGAGCCGCGGCTCGTACCGGCCCTACGGTCTTCAGGAACTGGACTGGACGATCGGGAGTGAGGGTCTTGGCAGCCATGGTCTTTCGGTGCACGGGTGGCGGGAAACCGCGGAAATCGCCTTGCTGATTGATGTTGCGGATGGTATATTGCGTGGCCTTGGAATTCAACGCCCGCCTTGAAGAGGCCATCAGCGAAATTTCGGCCAACGGATGGGCAACGGCCAACGGAGGACGTCATGAGCAGGAAGTGCTCGATCTGCGACAAGGGACCCCAGTACGGCAACCGGGTGAGCCATGCTCACAACCTGACCCGGCACCGCTGGATGCCCAATCTGCAGAAGATCAAGTACGAGCAGAACGGTAAGATCCAGCGCGGTTACGTGTGTACCCGCTGCCTGCGCACGGGCGACGTCAAGAAGGTCGTCTGAGCCTCTCGTCCCCCGCCACTACCGGATCCGCTTGAAGAAGTGAGTTTGCCCTCCCGTCACCACGGGAGGGCTCGTTGCGCCGGGTTCGAGACTCTCGATGGCCGTCCGCAATTCGCCGACCATCTGCGCCGGATCCACCCAGCCGATATCGCCGCCGCGCACGGCGGTGGCGCCGGTGGAGTACTGCGTGGCCAGGCCGCCGAAGTCATCTCCCGCAGCGATACCTTCCTGCACCAGTCGCGTCGCTTCGGGGTCCTCGGTGATGATGTGCATGATATGGACCTTGCCGGCCGCCAGCGCCACGCTGGCCTCCTCCTCACTTCCCAGGAGCCGCCGCCGCCATTGCTCGAGCTGGGCGGTGGCTTCGGGATCCAGCTGTCCCAGGGAATCGAGGACTCTCAGCGCGTCCTCGGTGCGGCCGGCCGCCTCGTACATCTGCGCCAGCACCACGTGGGCTTCCAGGTAGTTCGGATCCAACCGTACGGCTTCCTCGACCCGAGCCAGCCCGCGTTCCATATCGCCCTGCCGCTCGAGGTGGACGCCATAGTTGAATTGCCCGAGGGGATCCTGCGGCACCAGTTCCACGTAGGCCGCGAAATGCTCGTCAGCCTCCTCGGTGCGGTCCAGGATCTCCAGGACGTTGGCCAGGTTGAAACGACTGCGCGCGTTCTCGGGATCCATCTCGACGGCCATGCGCAGGGCCACCACCGCGGAGTCCACCTGGTCCATGGCGAACCACGCCGCTCCCAGGCCCCCATACGTGGCGCTGCTGGGCGAGACGATCACGGCGCGCTGGAACACATCCACGGCTTCCTCGGGCTGACCGGCCCGGATGATGAGTTCACCCAGTTCGAGGAGGTTGGCCTCCGACTCACCCTCGCGCCGAACCACGTCCATGAAGTGGAACGCCGATTGGTGCCACAGGCCATTGTGATAGGCGAGTTCCGAGAGCATGCGGTGGATCCACGCATCGTCCACACCCTGCAGGCGCAATTGCGAGAGCAGATTGTACGCCTTGGCCGTTTCGCCGCGCTGCATGCTCACGCGCGACATTCCCTCCAGGATCCCGACGTGGGACACATCCATGGCCAGGCCGATCTCCCACTGGGCCAGGGCCCCGTCGATGTTGCCCATGTTCACCAGGGCCCGGCCATACCAGAACCGGGCGTTGGCGTCGTCGGGAATCAGGGCCACCAGCCGCTCCCCGTAGCCGGCCGCTTCCTCGGCCCGCCCCTGGATCACGGTGATCATGGTCAGCGGCAGGAGGACCGACGCGGTCTCTCCGCGGGCCAGGCATTCCTGCAAGAGTGGCTCGGCCGCCAGGTAGTTGTGCGCCTGGAAGTACTGCTGCCCCTCCGCGCAGGGATCTTCGGCAACGGGCTGACCGCCGGCACTGGCAGCGGCCAGCATCAATGTGACGAGCAGGATCGGTCGAATGGTCACGGGCTGAGTCTCCTCCGGGCCGAAGCAGGCGGGTCGTCATTCAGGCACGTGGATCAACGTTAGGGTGCCGGGCCCGCTCAGGCCAGCCAGCGCCGCACCGGTCCCAGCCAGAACGTGGCGGATAGCCACGTCCAGACCAGGTGGTCAGGCCGCAGTCTCTGTCGCCGCAGGACCAGTTGCTCGGCCTCGGCGCCACTGTCGGCCGAGCGCAATTGTCGGCAGAGCTCGGTGGCCCAGCTATCCGATGAACCGATGCGACCGGCCAGGTCGGCCGGCGGGCGGCGGCCCGTACTCGCGGCCGCGGCGAGGACCAGCCGCCCGGTTTCCTCGTCGGTGAGGCCATCGTCAAGGAGTTCCTGCAGCAATGTCCACGCTTCTTCCGGCGCGCCGGCGAGCATGCGTGCCGCTGCGCCGACCTGACGCCACGCCGCGGCATCGACGAGGCTCTCGTCGCCGCCGGCGTCCACCGTCGCCAGCGGTCTCTCGTAGCCGGCAGGCTCGCGGCCCCGCGCCAGTTCAAGCCGGCACCGCAACAGCAGCGGTCGTTCGTCGCGAGGCGACGGACCACCCGGCCAACGGGCGAGCCATGCGTCGGCAGCCGACCACTGCCGCTGCTCCAGGAGCATCGCAACCCGCAGGAACGCCAGTTCGCTGTCCGCCGACCAGACCTCGCAAAGGGCGTCCAGTCGTTTGAACGCTGCATCGGGCTGCCCTGCGAGGTGGTCACACGCCGCGAGCAACAACTCGGCGCGGGCGAACTGCCGGGGCAGGTCGTTCCAGTTCTCGAGACCGCGACGGCAGAGATCGTACTGACCGGTGAGCAACGCGAGAACCGCCTCGAGATAGGCGAGGAAGAGTTCCTCATGGCGGCCCGCTGTGCCCTCGAGGCGGGGGACGCTGTCGGCAAGGTAGGCCCGTGCCGCGGCGACCTCGCCCTCTTCTGCCAGGATCAGTCCCTTGAGGCTGACGGCGGTGCGGTAGCGCGGGTTGATGTCCAGCGCCGACTCGGCCCGCGCGAGGGCCAGGTCCGTCCGGCCAGCCTGATAGAGCGCCGCGGCGTGCTTGGCGTGAACGTCCGGATACCGGGGGAACTGTTCGCCCAGGCTGTCGAACTCGGCCAGCCCCTCGTCCAGTTGACCGGCCTGGCAGAGCGCCACGGCGTCGGCCAGCCGCTGCTTGGCGTCGTCGCCGAGGGCGGCGCGGCGCAGGTGATTCACGAGATCGTCCGGCAACTCGGTCGTCGCGTCCAGGGATGGCCCGAGTTCCCGCATCAACTGATGGTCCACCCGGCGACCGCTCTCGATCAGGCGGTCGAGGCTGTCGCGGGCTTCGCGGGGACGTCCGGCCGCCTGCAATGCGCACGCTTCCAGCAGGCGGGCCTCACAGTAATCGGCGTTGCGTCGCAGGGCCCGATGCGCGGCGCCGAGCGCCTCGTCCCAGGCGCCGGCCAGACCATTGGCCGTACCGGCGAAGAATTGCAGATCGGGAAAGTCGGGCCAGTGCTGGGCGGCTTCGGTGAAGAGTGGAGCCGCAGCGGCAGCGTCACCGAGACCGAGCAGTCGACGCCCTTCGGACACGAGGGCCTGACGCAGATAGAAACCCGCCAGCGATCCGCGGGGCGAGCCGGGATCCTGGCGAAAGACCGGGCGGAGGAGTTCCAGTGACTCCGCCGCCCGGCCGTCCTCGAAGAGCGCGATACCCTGAGCGTAGGCATCGGCGCCACGACCGCCGAAGAGCTTACGAAAGAAAGCCAACTCAGTGCCTACGGCCGAAGGTCATCTCAGTCCACGTACTTCCTCTCCCACGCGGGCCGGAGCTTGTCGTCTCCCAGTACGGAACTGCGGAAACGCTGGCTGGCCTGGGTGGGACTGGCGGGTTGTTCCTCGCCGGAGAGCTTCACCGCTCCCAGGGGATCCAGGAAACGCCGGCTCGTCTCCGACGGTTCCCGCGCAGTCTCGCTCTCGGGCGACGGCACGGCGACCGCCGCCTCGCGGGCCTGTCCGCCCGCTGCTGCCGCGAGCACCGCCAGATCCGCGCCGGGTTCGACCTGACGTTCCGGTTGCGGCTCGGGCTCGGGCGCCGCCTCGACGACGGGTTCCGGCTCGGGCTCGAATACAGGCTCCGGATCCGGCTCGACGACCACGACCGGTTCGGGCTCGGGGACCACAGCCGTCGGAGTGAACGACGGCTGCGCCGGTTCGCGAACCTGGCCGGCCGGGAAACCGGTGGCGATCACCGTCACCTGGATATCGTCCTCCATGGATTCGTCGTTGGTGAATCCGAAGAAGATATGGGCATCGGGTCCGGCGGCCTGTTGAATGTTGCCCATGGCGCCGCGGAGGTCGTCGCGGTCGACGGCCTTGGCGGTGATGTAGACCAGCACCGCACGGGAGCCGACGATGTCCACGTCCTCCAGGAGCGGCGACCGGATCGCGGACTCGGACGCCATGGCCGCCCGATTCTCACCGCTGGCTCGGCCGGTGCCCATGATCGCGGCGCCGGAGTCCTGCATCACGGTGCGCACGTCGGCGAAGTCGAGGTTCACCACGGCGTGCTGGGCGATGATGTCGCTGATGCCGCGCGTTGCCTCGTAGAGCACGTTGTCCGCCACGCGGAAGACCTCGGTCATGCCGCCGTCGCAAAGATCGATCTCCATGAGACGTTCGTTGGGAATGACCAGCAGAGCGTCCACCTGGTCGCGCAACGCTTCAAGCCCTTGTTCGGCCTGCTCGGCTCGCCGGAATCCCTCGAACATGAACGGACGGGAGACCACGGCCACGGTGAGGGCACCGCTCTTGCGGGCCTCCTCCGCCACCACGGGCGCCGCACCGGTGCCGGTCCCGCCACCCATGCCGGCAGTGACGAAGACCATGTCTGCATCCTCGACCAGTGCGGCCAGCAGTTCCCGGTCCTCCTCGGCCGCCGCACGTCCCACGGAGGGATCGCCGCCGGCCCCGAGGCCACGGGTGAGCTGACTGCCGATGATGAGGGTCTGATGGGCTCGCGATGTATCGAGGGCTTGGCCGTCGGTGTTGACGGCAAAAAAATCGACCTCCGAGAGGCCGGCTTCGATCATACGATTGACGGCGTTGCCACCGGCGCCACCGACGCCGACGACCTTGATGTTCACGCGCCGTTCCTTGGCGCTGTCAGGAGCAAAATGGATATTCATGGCACCCGCCTCCTCCATGAGATGGGTTCCGATACCAGAGATGGATTCCGGGCCAATGGCCGCATCCGCGAAGCCGGGCGTCGGAACTGAAACTCGAGGACAATCCATGTCCTCTGTCATATTTATTAACACAAGGTGACGAAGACGCCAAGGATAAAACTGCGTCGTCGCCGACGTCAGGCCCGTCCGCGGCGCCCGAGCATCCTCCGGAGGCGCCCGCGCAAACCGCCCCCGGCCCCCTGGCCGTCGGGCTCGCTCCCGACCTCGGTCTCCTCGTTGCCGCCGCCCCAAGCCGCCAGGCCCAGAGCCGTGGCCCACTGACCGGCCGGCAGGTTCTCGACGCCCTGAATGCCGTCGGGCAGGTAGCGCGTCTTCACCGGCAGTCCGAAGACCTCTTCGCACAGTTCCCGCGAGCCCCGACACCGACTCCCGCCGCCGGAGAGCACGATGCCCGATCCGAGTCGCGAGAGAGGCAGATCGGGTCCCAAAGAGTCCTTGACCAGGGACAGGATCTCCTCCAGCCGCGGCTCGAGAATGGCCGCCACCAGGCCAGGTGTTTCTTCCGGGTCTTCCTGATCGAAGAGGACGTTCACGTCGACCTCTTCCACCAGGCTTCGCAACACGACTCCGCGATCACACTTCACGGCCTCGGCCGCCTCCGGCGCGATGCGCAGTCCGCTGGCCAGGTCGGCGGTGAGATGATCGCCCCCCCAGGGCGTCGACCCGATGCCCAGCAAGCGACCGTCGGCCAGAGCGGCCCAGTGGGTCACCGTGCCGCCCACGTCGACGAACAGCACGCCCTGCTCCCGCTCCGCCGGAGTCATCAAGCAGGTGGCGGCCGCCAGTGCGTCCACGGCGTGTCCCGCCGGTGCGTATCCCGCCTTCTCGATGGCGTTCTCCACGTTGCGGATCACCGAGCACGACCCCGTGATCAGATGCGCCTTCACCTCGAGGCGGCTGCCTTGCCGGCCACGCGGATCATGGATCCCGGCGACCCGGTCCACCGAGAAGTCCACGGGGTTGACCGTGAGGATGCGATGATTGAACGGAATGGTGAGTGACCGGGCCATGGTCATGACCTCGTCCACGTCCTGGTCGGTGATCTCGCGCACTCCCGGACCCACCGGGATCTGACCGGTGGCCAGCACGGAGCGGAGATGGGATCCGGCGATGTTGAATCCGAAGCCCGAGATGTCCACGTCGGCCAGGTCCTGGAGCTTGCGAATGGTGCGGGCGATGCCGAGGCTGCCGGCCTTGACGTCGACGAAATCGCCGTCCTGAAAGCCCTCGGCGGGTTCCACGGCGCCCGCCAGAACGTACGGCTTGCCGTCAGGGCGGATCTCGGCCACCAGCGCACGGAACGCCGTGGTTCCGAAATCGCAGGCCACGATGAGGCTGGTGTCGGTCATGACGGCGTTCCTTTCCTCTCGTCCCTCAGGTGCGTTCGGGTTCCGGCGTCTCGATGGTGATGCGATCCTCGAAGCGAAGGTCCACGGCCGCACCGTCGGGGATCTGCTCCCGGGTCAGCAAGTAGCGGCGAAGTCGGCGCGAGAAATCCTGCCGACCGACCCGGAGCGAGCCGGCACGCCCCTGCAGTTCGAGAATGAACCCGTCATCGGTGCGGCGCACGAAGTCCACCGGGCACGCAGTCTCGAGACCCGTATCCTGCATGGCCTCCACCAGTGCGAGCAAGGGGGCCAGGTCATGGTCGGCGAGTCGTTGCCGCTGATCGGATCCCGCAACCGGTTCGCACCCCACGAGCAACGGCAGGCCGGGAATGTCCAGATGCGCCGGCGCGCCCAGCACGCGACCGTCGGCCACGAGCATGTGCGTCCCGTCCGCGCCGGACGTCGCCACCGCCAGCAGCGGTTGCCACTCGATGAACTCGACCACCACCACGTCGGGCAGACGACGCCTGAGGTGGACCTCGCGGACCCACGGCAGGTCCTCGCACGCAGCCACCGCGTGCCCCCGCGTCAGGGTCCAGATGTTCCGGCCCAGGATCCGTGAGAACGCCGATTCCACGTCCGGTTCGTCGCTGTATCGGTAGGGTCCCGACTCCACCCTGGCGATCTCGAACAGGGAGGCGTTGAGAAGCCAGTAGCCGCCGCCGGCGAGCACGGTCACCAGCAGCCCGGCCACCACCACGCGCAACGTCACCTGGCGTCGCGATCGCGGGCTGCGCCGGGGCGCCGCCAGATCGCGTCCGCGGTCGCCGCGATAGGAACCGATGGCGAGCCGTGGAACTCTCACGAAGCGGTCCTCCCATCGAGGTGGTCGCAGATTCCCGGGACAAGGCGACCGATGTCACCGGCGCCCAGGGTCACGAGCAGGTCGCCGGACGCCGCTTGCTCGTCCAGCCATGCCGGCAGTCCTTCCGGCCCCGGCAACAGCACCGCCTCGCGACCGGACCGCTGGTGCAACTCGGCGGCGATGAGTTCGCTGCCCGAGTCACCGGGATCCTCCTCGCTCGCCGCATAGACGGGCAAGAGGCCGACACTGTCAGCACCGGAGAGAGCGTCGGCGAACTCGCGGGCGAAGTGTCGCGTGCGGGAGAATCGATGAGGCTGGAACAGCACCACGACCCGGCGATCCTGGGCCCGGGCCACCTCCATGGTGGCCGCCACCTCGGTGGGGTGGTGTCCGTAGTCGTCGAGCACCAGCACGCCGTCGTGCTCGCCGTGGGACTCGCAGCGCCGCCCAACGCCGGCGAATCCGGCCAGGGCGCTGCTGGCCGTGGCGAATGGCACCTCCAGTTCGCGGCCCACCGCCAGCGCCGCCAGTGCGTTTCGCAGGTTGTGACGCCCGGCCTGGGTCAGGCGCAGACGCCCCATGGGCTCATCGCCGAAGTACACCTCGGCGGTCTGCCCGGTGTGGTCCACTCGAAGGGTGTCCTCGTCGGCCCGCACCTCGGCTTCCCGTGACAGTCCGTAGGTCACGATGCGGCGGTCGAGGTGGGGAGCCAGTTCACGGAGTTCCGGATCATCGGCACAGAGGATCGCCGTGCCGTAGAACGGGACCCTCCCCAGGAACTCCAGGAAGGCCGCGCGCAGGCTGTCCATGTCGGGATAGTGGTCGATGTGCTCGTGGTCGATGTTGGTGACCACGGCGATGGTGGGTATGAGGTGCAGGAAACTACCATCGCTCTCGTCGGCCTCGGCCAGCAGGTACTCGCCGCCGCCGAGAATCGCGCCCGACCCCACCGCCAGGACCTTGCCGCCCACGATCACCGTGGGATCCAGGCCACCGGCATCCAGCACCGCCGCCGCGAGACTCGTGGTGGTGGTCTTGCCGTGGGATCCCGCCACGGCGATCCCCTCCTTGAGGCGCATGAGCTCGGCCAGCATCTCGGCCCGGCGGATCACCGGAATGCGCCGCCTGCGGGCCTCGCGGACCTCGACGTTGGCCTCGGTCACCGCCGACGAACGCACCACCACGTCGGCCCCCGCCACCTGATCGGCGGCGTGCCCCGCGTGGACGATGGCCCCGAGGGCCTCGAGTCGCTCGGTGGTCGGCGACGGGCGCAGATCGCTACCGCTGACGGAGAAGCCGAAGCTCAGGAGAACCTCGGCGATGCCGCTCATGCCGACGCCGCCGATGGCGACCAGATGGATGTGACGTGTGTTGCGGAACATGGCGCCTCCCTGCGCTCCAGGTTCCGGCAATCCTAGCGGCATTGGGTTCGTTGGTCAAACGACGGTACGCCGGGGAGCCGGTCGACGGCGCTGTCGGCCCTGGCGATCCACGTTCAGGATCAGGCCCACGGCGGCGAGGTTGGTGACGAGGGCCGATCCCCCGTAGCTCACGTAGGGCAAGGGTACTCCCATGACCGGGATCACGCCGGTGACCATGGCGATGTTGGCCGCGCCATAGATGAAGAGCATGCCGCCCAACCCCACGGTCAGCAACTGGCCGAACCGTCCCGGCGCCCGCTCGGCGATGACCAGGCAACGCCACACCAGCACCAGCAATGCAGCCACCACGATGGCGGTGCCGATGAGTCCCAGCTCCTCGCCCAGGAACGAGATGGCGAAGTCGGTGTGGTTCTCCGGCAGGAAGGCGAACTTGTTGTGACTGTT
>PIVY01000257.1 GCA_003353795.1 bacterium | reverse complement strand
CTGGCAGAGAATCCCACCACCGTATCCGGACACCCAGCCGCCGCGCACGGTCAGCCCGCGCAACACCGCAGCCCGCGTCTCCTGCCCCTCGAAGATGAACCCCCGGTGCTCATCCCCAGGCCCGGCCTCGCAATCGATCACGCAACTCGCCGGGTCATCACTCTCCGACATTACCACGAGATCCTTGCCGCCGAACGTGAGATCCCGGTTCCCTTCGCCGGTATAGATCCCGTCGGCCACGACCACCGTATCTCCAACCGCCGCCGCATCCAGCGCCGGCTGGATCGCGATGAAATCACCGTCCCCTTCGAGACGGACCGTCCAGGAATCGGCAATCGTGTCGGAGGCAACCGCAAGAGACAGCAAGGCAAGAACCAGGCAGGCGCGGGCGAACATGGTAGGACCTCCCCCCGGAGATTCGGTGCGGCGGCGGGCACCGGTCGCCCACGTATCGCGACCACCACACTCCCGGGTAGATCCTAACAGAAATCGATTTCAAAATACAGGGGCCTCCCGGGGGGGCCCAATGAGTCCCGGTCTGCGTCCGGTACAGATACATCCCCGACGCCACCTGCCGCCCCCGAAGGTCACGCCACTGGTGTAGGTGTGGAAGACCTGCTTTACAGAGCGCCCCGTGAGGGCTCCAGTGAGCCGTACGAGCAACTCCGTTGGTGCCCCACACCACAACATACGGGCCATGATCCCGGCAAGCCGCTCAGAAGTCCAAAGTGGTCCTGATGTGGATGGGAAATTACGACCCCGACGACTGGTCGTGTCAGATCCAACGTCGGCAGTATTTCATCAATCGAGTCTGCTGGACCATCGAGCGGGCTCCCCGCATCAAGAAGCAGTCTCTGGCCACCGTACTCGATCTCGATGCAGTTGCCGCCGAATTCCTCCGCAGAACGGTGGGCGGTCAGGGACGGCAAGGACGGGGCTGGCGATGACCGCGACCAGGGCGGCGAGAATAAGGATCCGCATGGTCTCCCCCTTGAGATAATGGCGGCCACCCGGCCAGGCGAGACGGCCGAGCGTCCCGCTGAGTTTGCCACGGATCCGGTTCACGTTTCCACAACCTTCCCTACAACCTCGGGCGGCGGTCTGCATAAACCGTATCCACTGGGCACTGGATTTCGACAAAACCCCTTTAAGGAAATGCTGAAGATCTGGAGAGCGGACTGGAGTCCCATCGCCTGCATGCTCTTTCCAGTCCGGGGGTCCCCCCCCGTTCGGCACGTCTTCAAAACAGAAAGCGCCGCGGATGATGGGAGGGGACGCAGGAGTAGCACGAGTGCGTAGAATCGACGTGGACCCGAGTCGGCACCACACCACCCGTCTAGCGAGCGTTGTTCCTGGCGCTGTGTTCTGCACTCTCTCTGCATCAAGCACCACAACAGCGCGGGACGGGCCTGTGTCTGTAGTCTCCTCCGCCGCCCTTGTTCTCAGCGCCCGGTGCGGCCGACTCGTTACAACTAACCCTACCCGGCTCGTGAGACAGCCTGGAGGGTAGAAACCTCGGGCCGGATTCAGCACAAACTTTGGTGGAATGTACGCGGAATACTTTTACTGAATATGTGACGCTGATGCAGTACCGGGCCCGATACTGAAATCCCAGAAACTCCGTAAGTCGTTGTTATTATGGTGCCCCCGGCGGGACTCGAACCCACGGCCCCCAGATTAGGAATCTGGTGCTCTATCCAGCTGAGCTACGGGGGCACCTAAAAACGTCAGCGGGCGCCTAATCTAGTCCGGCTCACGCATACTTCACAAGCGAAAACACCGGCGCATCGCCGAGCTGCGAACGTCCCTCCAGACCCTCCAGCTCCACCATGAACAGGTACGCCACCACCTCGGCGCCGCATTTGCGCACCAGCCGGCCGGCCGCCGCGGCGGTACCGCCGGTGGCGAGCAGGTCGTCAATCACCACGATCTTCTGCCCCGCGGTCACGCTGTCGAGGTGGACCTCCACCTCGGCCGTACCGTACTCGAGCTCGTAGCTCTCCCCCACGGTCTCGCGCGGCAGCTTGCCGGCCTTGCGCACCAGCACCATGGCCTTGCCGAGGTCGCGGGCCAGCGGACCGCCCAGCACGAAGCCGCGGCTCTCGATGGCCGCGAGGCTGTCGAACTCCATGTCGGACAGAAGGTCGCGGAGGCCGGACAGCGCGGCGGCGTAGGCGTCGGGATTCTCCATGACCGGAGTGATGTCGCGAAAGAGGATGCCCGGCTTGGGGAAGTCGGGAATGTCGACGATGACCTGCTTGAGATCCATGGTCGTCCTTTCGAATCGGGTCAGCGGATCAGGCGATCGGGTGGGATCGCCTTGCTGTCGCGGCGGAGTTCGAGGTGGAGATACGGTTCGAGCGGACCGTCGGGAGGTGCGGCGACGTGGCCGAAGAGGTCGCCGCCGAGGACGCACTGGCCGGGCTGCCACGGGACGCTCGACAGATCGAGAGGACGCAGCACCGTGTGATAGCCCTGGGCGTGCTCGATGATGGCCACGACGCCGAGGTCCTCCATGGGCGCCAGAAAACGCACGACGCCGGTTGCGGGAACCATCACCTCGCTGCCCACGGAACTGGCCACGGCCACGCCGGTGCGCGGCAGGATGATGCGGTCCTGCTCGTAGGGGCCGAACTCCGACACCACGGGCGCGCGACCTTGGTAAGGCGGTCGCCATTGCGGTGAGCCGGCGCCGGTGAGGGGTTCGGTGATCTCGATGCGCTGGCCGGGCTGGATGGTGTCGTCGGTGAGGCCGTTGACCCGCCGGAGGCGGTCGACCGAGGTGCCGAAGGCGCGGGCGATGAGGGTGAGATTGTCGCCGGGGCGGACCTGGTACCAGGCCGGATCGGAGGCAGCATGCGACGAGGACGCAGCCAGACCCAGAACGGTCAGGAGCGCAGCTGCGGCGAGGCGTCGTAGGTGCATGGGAATCCTGGAGAACTGATGGTCGGGGCGGGGAGACTCGAACTCCCGGCCTCCTGCTCCCGAAGCAGGCGCGCTACCGGACTGCGCCACGCCCCGACCTGAAGACGGCTCAAGGTAGTCATCGGATGCGGCCGCGTCAATGCCGCATCAGTGCCAGAGGGCGATCACGCCCATGGAGGCCAGGGTCATCACCCCGCCGGCGATGAGGATTCCGACGATGATGCAGGCGACGCTGTACTTGAGCGGCAGCTTCATCAGATAGGCGGCCGCAGCGCCGGTCCAGGCACCGGTCATGGGCGCGGGAATCGCCACGAACAGGATCAGGCCGAGGCTGCCGTACTTGCGGATCACGCCGGCACGCCGCTCGGTGCGGGCGAAGAGCCAGGTGAAGAAACGGTCGAACAGGCTCCATCGGCGCAGCAGGCGCTCGGCCGGGCCGAGGAGCTTGAGGATCGGAATCACGGGCAGGAAGTTGCCCAGCGCGGCCCAGAAATAGATGGCCGCCCACTGGCTCGATCCCAGCAGGTAATGCCCGAGCGGAATGCCGCCGCGCAGCTCCAGGATGGGCAGCATGGAGCAGATCAGGATGGCGTAGTGGGGCGGCAGATGGGTCGCTGCCCATTCCTGGACGGCTTCACGCACTGTTCTGATCCTCCAGGCCCTGCAGCAGGGGAACGAACTGGCAGGCCACCGACTGCTCCACCTCCAGCTCGCCACCGTGGCGCCGGTAGCGGTAGAGAACCTGCTCGCCGGCGTGGTCGATGGGAATGAGCAGCATGCCACCGTCACGAAGCTGGCGGGCCATGCCCTCGGGAAGACCGGGCGCGCAGGCGGTGACCACGATGGTGTCCCAGGGGCCGCGCTCCTCGAGGCCGAAGCTGGCGTCGCCGGGCAGCACTTCCACGTTGGTCGATCCCAGCTCGGCGAGCTGTGCGGCGGCGCGCTGGGCCAGCGGCACCACGCGCTCCACCGAGACCACCTCAGTACAGAGGCGGCCGAGGATGGCGGCCTGATAGCCGCTGCCGGTCCCCACCTCGAGCACCCGCTCGCTGCCTTGCAACTCGAGCAGCGCGGTCATGAGGCCTACCGTGAATGGCTTGCTGATGGTCTGACCGAATCCGATGGGCAGGGCGCAGGGCTCGTACGCACGGTGGCGCACCAGGCGGGGCACGAACAGGTGGCGCGGCACGATCTCCATGGCCTTCAGCACGGCGCGGTCGGTGATGCCGGCGCGGCTGAGTTGCTCCTGGACCATGCGGCGTCGGGCGACGGCCATGCCGCGGCTGTCGACGGCTTCGCCGCTCACGATTCTTCGTCCTGTCGCAACGGGGGCTGGTCGGCGCCGCGGGTGGGGCCCTCGAAGGTGAGGCCCTGAGGGTTCTTGCCGCCGCGCACGAAGATGCTGCCGGCGTCGTCGTTGGTCGGGTCGCCGGGTAGATCGTCGCGGCCCATGTGGGCCAGGTCGCGCCAGGCGGCAAGGTCGGTGAGGTCGGTCTTCAGCGGGGTCATGCTGGCGTAGCCGTCGCGCACGGCGGTGTAGTCGCTATCCTCCACGTCGTGCCACTGGGGGCCCTTGCCGGCGATCCACACCAGGGGCTTGCCGCGCGGGTCGACCATCTCGTTGACCACGTCGTAGTAGTGGCGCGAGCCCTGGCGGGTGATGCGGATGCCGCGCAGGGACGCCTCGGGTCCGTCGGGTACGTTGATGTTCCACATGGTGCCGGCGGACAGCGGTCGGGCGATGATCTCCGGGAGCATGCGGCGCAGGAACGCGGCGGCCGCGCCGAAGTCGCTGGGGCGCCAGTCGGCCAGGCTCATGGCGGCGGCGGGCAGACCCTGAACGCAGCCCTCCATGGCGGCGGCCACGGTGCCG
>PIVY01000084.1 GCA_003353795.1 bacterium | reverse complement strand
TGCGGATCCCCTTCTCGAAGAATGGGGTGGCGTCGGCTCCGCCGCCATTCCAGGTGGCGGCCACGGTGACGTTGGCGTGCTCGGCGTCGATGGCGCGAGCCAGATTCCACAGCTCGGGCGCCGACTTGCCGCCGCCGACGCGCACCGAATCGCCGTGGGCCACGCAGTCGAGGTTGAACATGGCCGTGGTCTGCTCGGGTGCGAACAACGGTTGCTCGGCATGGAATCGGGCGCCCACCAGCCCCGACTCCTCGCCGGCGAAGAGCACGAACACGACGCTGCGTCGCGGCGGTTGCTCCATGGTGCGGAACGCTTCGGCCAGACGCAGGACCGCCGCCGCCCCGCTGGCGTTGTCGTTGGCGCCGGGAAAGTAGACGTCGGGCGACTGGCGACCCACGTGGTCGAGATGTCCGCCGATCACCAGGGCTTCGCCGGCCAGCTGCGGGTCCGATCCCGGCAGCACCGCCACCACGTTGCAGGTCTCGCGGGAGGGGTCGTAGGTTGCGGCCACGTCGATGGCGACGCGGCTGTCGAGGGCGTGTGACCGAGGCGCCTGGAGGGAATCGATGGCCGCGCGCAACTCGGCGCCGGCGCCGGCGCCACCGAGGAGTCGGTCGGCCAGGGCGGCGTCGAGCTCCAGCTGCGGCACGTCACCCACGTGTTCGCCGGGACCGTGCAGCACGCTGGCAATGGGGCCACGGTGCGGACCGGTGGCGTCGGGTCGAGGCGGATCGAACCAGAGCATGGCCACGGCGCCGTGATCGCGTGCGGTGGCGGCCTTGGCGCGGGGCGTGCTCTCGACCCAGTCCCAGCCCAGGCTGTCGGGTTCCCAGCCCGGGTTGGGCTTGAACACCAGGACCACCTTGCCCGCCACGTCGAGATCGGCGTAGTCGTCGTAGCCGCGCTCGGGCGCACTGAGACCGTAGCCCGCGAAGACCACCGGTGCGTCCACCGTGCCGGAGCCGGTGAAGCCACGGCAGGTGAAATCGGTGCCAAGAACCGCGTCGACGGAGACGCCGGCCGGGTCGGTGACCTGCAGGCTGGGAGTGCCCTCGATGATGTTGCACTCGATGGGCAGGCGCTGCAGGAAGGTGTCGTCGTCGCCGCCGGGCTCGAGGCCCAGACGGTCGAAGCGGTGGGCGGACCAGCGCGCGGCGGCCTCGTAGCCGGGACTGCCCGAGAGGCGGCCCGAGAACTCGGGGCCCGCGAGTACGTTCAGATCTTCCAGCAGGGCATCGGCCGTGATCACGTCCACGCCATGGGGCTGGGGCTCTGCGGGCTGCTTGTGGCAGGCCACCGGCACGGCGGCCACGGCGACGAGCAAAAGGAACGCGAGAATGCGACTCAAAGAGATCGACCTCCGGTGTCGTGGGCGAGCCGGTTGAACGTTCGTGCTACTTCCAGTGTTCCGAGATGAATGCGTCCACCTCGGGCAGTCCGCCCTGCATCACCAGGTAGCCGTTGTGAGGCTCGCGGAGGGTGGTCTCGCCGCAGATCGGGTCGAGCATGATCCTCTCGACCTCGGCGCGGTCCTGGGTCTGACCCAGGGTCCAGCCCAGCTTCACGTAGGCCACCTCGGGGGTCATGTTCGCGGCCGGCACCACACCCAGTTCCATGATCTCGCGACCGGTCTCGTACACGTACATCTGCACGTAGCCCCAGAGGGTCTGGACGGTCATGTAGACGTGGACGCCGGCATCGCGGGCGCGGTCGAGGGCGGGGTAGAGGGGCTTGTTCACGTGGCCCAGGCCGGTGCCCGCGATGACGATGCCCTTGTACCCGTTGTCCACCAGCGAGTCGATGATGTCGGGCTTCATGGCGGGGTAGTAGTAGACCAGCGAGACGCGGTCGTCGAAGCAGGCCTTCAACGTGACCTTGTTGTCGTCGCGGCGACGATTGTAGTCCTCGCGAAAGGGTTTGACGCCGTGCTCGTCCACGCGGGCCAGCGGGATGTCGCTCAGGGTGCGGAAGGTGGAACGGTACGACGAGTGCATCTTGCGGACCCGGGTGCCGCGGTGCAGCAGGCCGTACTGGTCGCTGGTGGGCCCGAACATGCAGACCATGACCTCGGCGATGTCGCTGGTGGCCGCGGTGCGGGCGGCGTTGATGAGGTTGATGGCCGCGTCGCTGCTGGGGCGGTCGCTGGAACGCTGGCTGCCCACCATCACCACGGGCACCGGCAGGTCCTGTAGCATGAACGTGAGGGCGGCTGCCGTGTGGTGCATGGTGTCGGTGCCGTGGCCGACCATGATGCCGGTCACGCCCTTGTCGATCTCCGCGGCGATGGCCTCGGCGGTGCCGATCCACTGGTCGGGTCCCATGTTCTCGGAGAACACGCCGTAGATCTTCTCGGTCTCCATGTTGCAGACGTCGGCCAGTTCGGGCACCGAGCCGTAGAGCTCGCCCGGCGAGAAGGCTGGGATCACCGCGCCGGTGCGGTAGTCGAGCCGCGAGGCGATGGTGCCGCCGGTGCCGAACAGCTTCACCCGGGGCTTCTTCGGGTCGTAGGGGAATTCCTTCTCGGGGATCTTGTAGTTGGCCACCTTGCGACCGTGGATGGCGATCTTTTCCACGGTGTCGGCGCGGACGCCGATGTTGTAGCCGGTGTCCAGCTTCAGCACGATGTGATCGGCGTCGGCCGTCTCGCTGCGGGGCAGGATCAGGCCCGAGAAATCGCCGCGGTCGGTGTGCAGGGTGACCTCGCTCCAGACCTTGGCGTCCTCGCGCTGGAGCACGTCGAGGGTGGGGGAGCGGTAGCCGGGGTAGTCGTTCTGCGTGCTCACGCCAGCGCCTCCTTGACCCAGGTGCGGACCGTGCGGCCGGCCACGCGTCCGCGTAGTCCGGCCATCACGTGGCCCATGACGAAATCCTCGCCGGCGTGGCCCTCGCGCGGGCCTTCGGGAACGGTGTTCAGGGCGGCGTCGAAGGCGCCGCGGGCCTCGCTCTCGTCCAGCGGGGCGAGCGGCTCTTCTTCCGCGTGGTAGATCCCTTCGGGCAGCAACTCGCCGCTCTGCAGCCGGCGGACCACGGCCTGCCACCAGTCGGCCGCCACCTTGAGGCTGGGCGGTCGCGGGCAACTCCGGTCCAGGAGCAGGCTGGCCAGGGTCGTTGGTGCGAGGGAGCCGCCGGGCTGGTGGAGTTGGTGGAAGAGGTCGTGCGCCGGGTGGCGACTCAGGCGTTCGGCCAGGTCTCGGCCCACGCCCAGTTCCTCCAGCGCCGCCTGGCGTTCCCAGGGCCGCTGGGGCAAGCCGTCGAAGATGGCCTCGAGGCGCTGGTCACCGATGGGGATGGGCGGCAGGTCGGTGTCGGGGTACATGCGGTCGGCGCCGGGCAGGATGCGCTCGAAGCCGTTGGTGCCGTCGTCGAGGGCCTGGCGGGTCTCGCCGGGCACACCGAGCACGGCGTCGCGTGCGCGCAGGATGATCTCGCGGCCGGCGGTCTCCACGTCCTGCTGACGGCCCCAGACCACCATCACCGGCACCGTGGGCTCCACGCCGCAGGCCTTGGTGATCTTGTCCCACTCGCCGCCCGAGAAGGTGGGGGCGTCCTGGGTGGAGCAGGCCAGGTTCGGCAGATCGTCGATGCAGGCGATGACGCGGATGCGGTCGGAGAACTCCTTGAGGAACGTGGTGCGGGTCTGGGTCTGGACGCTGGGCAGGCCCTCGAACCCAGGCAGCGGCACGGCCAGCACCGTGGCGCCCTTGTCGATGGCCTTGCGCACGTTGCGGAACTCGGTGCCGCGCACGTTGGGCGTGACGTCCACGAACTTCTCCTCGATCCCTTCGGCGGTGACGCTGCGTCTGGCGAGCTCACGCTGAATGGCCACGAGGCTGGTCTGCCGCAGGGCCTCGTTGTGAACGAGGCGGGGAATGTCGCGCAAGCTCGGGACGCCCTTGATCTCCACGCGGGTGCCGCCGGTGACCGAAACATTGACGTCCTGGCGGCCGGCCCCCGAGCCGGTGCGCACCAGGCCCGAGACGCGCGCGAGCCAGCGGATGATCTGACCCACCTCGGCCACTTCCCAGGGCGTCACCATGTCGGGGTCTGTGACCGTTTCGATGAGCGGCATGCCGAGGCGGTCGGTGCGGTAGGTGCGTAGGTGGCCACGATCGCTGACCTCGCGGCAACTGTCTTCCTCGATGGAGATCTGGCGGATGCGGATCTTGCGATCCTTGTAGGGGATCTCGCCGTCGGTGCCCACGATGGCGGTGCGCTGGAAGCCCGTGGGGATGGAGCCGTCGAGGTACTGCTTACGGGTGATGTGGACCTCGCTCACCACGTTGCAGCCGAGCAGGCGCGCCACGGCGAAGCTCCGATCGAGGGCCTGGTCGTCGATCTCGAACGGCGGCGCGTCGTCCATCTCGTAGGTGCATACCGTCTCATTGTTGAGCAGGTAGATGATGTCCTTGCGGGTCTTGAACTCCATGAGGGCCGTGCCGTCGTACTCACCCATCTCCGAGAGGGTGGGGCGCATGTGGCGCAGGACCTCGGCCTGGTGCTCGGTGCTGTAGCGCCCGGCGGGGCAGCGGCAGAACAGCTTGCGACCGGTCAGGAGCTGCTGGTGAACCTCGAGGCCGGAGATCATCCCGAGATCGGCGTAGCCCTCAGCATCGAGCTCGCCGAACAGGGGCAGCGGGTTGAGGAGCCAGGGCTCGGTCAGGGCATTGCGGGGGCTCATGGACACCACCGGGGCTGAAGGGGCGCGTCGATCGCGTAAACCGTTCTCGAACCGGCACAAATATAGGATTCGCGGCACCAGGATCCACTAAAAAGCAGCCGGTCGAAACCGGATTGGCAGTTGCAAAACATTCGCGACATTGGTAACCTGTTCAGCAGTTCACAGAACTTGAAACATCAGAGCCGAAGTTGTTAATGGGCGAACAATCGCTCCAGCGTTGGAGGCAGGATGAAGCGGGGCGAAAAAGGCGAACGGTCGGTGCGCACCTGCGATGTGCCGGAGGCGACGATCCAGAGGTTGCCTCTGTATCTGGAGAAGCTCAAGCTGTTGCAGGGCATCGGTGTGGAAGACGTTTCGTCCCGGCAACTCGCGGAATCGCTCGACATCAAGGCCAGCCAGCTACGCCACGATTTCCATTACTTCGGCGGATTCAGCCGGCCAGGGCGTCCTTATCGTGTGGAGAAGCTGGTCACTGCCCTCGAGCAGATCATCGGCGTCGATACGCCGGTGCCCACGGCCATCGTGGGGGCCGGGCACCTCGGCCAGGCCCTGGCCAACTACCAGGGGCTCGAGGTCCAGGGATTCCCGATCCGCGGCATCTTCGACGTGAATCCCAAGCTGCAGGGCCTGGAGATCCGCGGGCAACCCATCCGCGACCTCGACGAACTGGAACCGGTCTGCCGCAACGAGGGCATCAAGATCGGCGTGATCACCGTGCCGACGGGGACCGCGCAGGACGTGGCCAATCGCCTGGTCGCCGCCGGCGTGCGTGGATTGCTGAACTTCGCCCCCACCGAGCTGAAGGTGCCCGACCACGTGTCGGTGCGTCACGAGCGGCTCACGGTGGGCATCATGGCGCTGAGCTTCAAGGTCAAATGCGGCGAACAGGCAGAGTCGGACGCGCTGACCGAGGTGGCGGAAGAAGACTGACGGACTCGGAATGTCCTGCGCCGGCCTTCCGGCACCTCAACGGTGAACCGGGTACGAATCCCCGATGATGCGGCGCTCCTGCTTGCCGTAGTCCAGCGCCTCCTGGCGGCTGGAGAACCACCCGATCCACACGCGATAGACGATGGCTCCCGATGACGTTCCCGCCGCGCGCACCTGGGCGGTGACCCCCTTTTCGGCCATGGAACTCACCAGATTCTTGGCGTTGTCCTCGGTCTGGAAGGCTCCGATCTGCACGGCCCAGGACCCTGACGGCCGGGGCGTGATCCGTGGTTTCTCGGGAGCCTCGGCCGCGGGTTGGCTCTTGGCCTGGGGCTTCGGATCGGTCACGGTCGGCTCGGGTTCCACGGGCTCGGGATTGCGCACGGTCTCGGTCGAGCCGCCGCTTGGCGTCTCGGGCACGATGGCCTGCTGCTCTTCCTGGATCGTCACGCTGCCCGACCGGGGGGCCGCGGTCGCCGTGCTGTCGGCCGTCACCACGGTGAGTTGCTCGCCGATTCCGGTGGGCGCGCCGCCGCCGCGGGGCCAGAAGAGATACGCGCCGCCGGCCAGGATCACGATCATGGCCACCAGCAACGGTCGGGATATGCGTCCACCGTCGGACTTGACGGCGAATCGAGCCCTGCGACGCGCGGTTCCCCTTGCCGCGCCGTCGGCTCGTTCCTTCTTTTCGGGCATGCGTCGACCTCCTGTCTCCCACCATTATGACCCGCCGGTCCCGTGGTGCAAGCCCGGGATTGTCGTGGTCACACGGAGCACTCATGAACGACCACCGTATCGCCGCGCCTCGTCTGATCCTCTTCGACCTCGACGGGACCCTTGTCGACTCCGGTGCGGACATCGCCGCGGCGGCCAATCAGGCCCGCCTTGCCGCCCGGCTCGCGCCCATTTCCGACGCCGTGGCCAGGAGCTACGTCGGTGACGGAGTGCAGTGCCTGATGCAACGGGTGCTGGCCCATGATCTGGAGACCGGGGAGCGAAGGCTGCCGGTGTCGGACGAGCAACTCGCCAGAGGTCTCGCCGACTTCGCCGGGTACTACCACGAACACCTGCTGGATCGCACCGCGCTCTACCCCGGCATCACCGATCTGCTCGCCGGTCTCGGCGATCGCGAACTCATGGTTGCCACCAACAAACCGCGCCGCTTCACCCTGGCGATCCTGTCTGGCCTGGGGATTGCCGATCGGTTCACCCGGGTCGTGGCGGGCGACGACACGGGGGCGCGCAAACCCGATCCGGAACACCTGCGCGCCTGCCTCGCCGGAGCCGACCACCGACCGGACACGACCGTCATGGTGGGCGACAGTCCCAATGACGTGCTGGCAGCCCGCGGACTGGGCATGCCGTCGGTGGCGGTGAGCTGGGGGCTGGTGGCGAGGCAGCGCCTGGTCGCGGCGCAGCCCACCGTGCTGGTGGACTCGGTGACCGATCTGGCGCGGGAACTCAGTCTGGACAGCGGCGGCGCAGGTCGGTGAGCGACGCGGTGACACCGGCCACGGTGTAGGGATCGTCCGGATGCGGAGCCTGGCCCGGTCGATCGAAGTGGGGACGCTCGCCGTAGAGACGACCCCATTCCATGTCCGCCTGGCGCACCAGTTCGGCCACGACCGTCGGTCGGGGTAGGACGCGGTCGAGCCAGGCGCCGACCGTGGCAGCAGGGTCGCCCAGACCGGATTCGAGTCGCTCAGCTTCGAGTTCCAGGCGACGCAGGATCACCGCGCGCAATGCGCCCTCGCCGTCATAAAGTGACGCGGCGAGCCACTGCTGGATCTCGATCATGGCACGCTGGAGGACGGGGGTCGGGCTGGCGCCCTTGAGGTGTCCGCCGCCGTCCTGGCCGGCGAGAACGGAGGCCAGATCGGCGCTCCGCCGACTGCGGATCTCCTGTTCGATGCGCCGAGAATCGTCGTCCGCGCTGGACGGCTGGTCGTCGTTCACGAGCATGAGAGTGTGTCCTCGGGTGGTCAGTGGACCCGGCGGCGGGGCAGCGGTCGATCGGAGGCCGAGGCCGCCAGGCTTTCCAGGCACCCCACGTCGAGGGCGCCGATACGGCCGCACTGGGAGGTGCGGCCCGAGGCGGGCGAGGTGCGGCAGAGCGTGAGGTCGAGGCTGCGGAAGTCGCAGAAGCCCGGGTCGGCCAGCATCTCGTCGTCGGCCGGAAGGCTGCCGAGCATGGGGCCGGCCAGGTTGTCGGAGTAGACATTGCAACCCCGCCAGGCACCGTCGGGAATGCGCAGGCCGGCGCCCTCGAGGTCGCCGGCGAAGATGTTGTTGGTAATCTCCACACCCTGGTCGATGGCCGTGTCGTGCACGAACACCGAGGCACCGTCGATGGACGCGTTCTGGAAGAACGTGTTGCCGACCACGCGGGCCGGCGAGTCGTACACTCTCACGGCGCCGCATTCGAATCCCTGGTTCTCGATGAAGAGGCAGTCTTCTACCGCGAGAGGCGCGCGGGAGAAGTTGGCCACGCCGCCGCAGAGGCCGTCGGTGGCGTTGGCGTAGAACGTGCAGGCGCGCAGGGTGACCTCGGCGCCATCCACCGCACACACCGCGCCGGCGTCGTGCAGCGCGCGGTTGCGCTGGAAGTGGCAGCCGATGAACTCCGCCCAGGTACCGGCGTCGCGCACGAGTACCGCGCCGCCGTCGTGGCGCGCCAGGTTGTCGTGGAACGAGCAGTTGATGAAGTCGACCACGGCGCCGCCACTCAGGAAGACCGCCGCGCCGGAATCCCCGACGCCGTTGCGCAGGGTCAGGTTCTCGAACCGGCAACTGACCGCCGACTCGATACGGACCAGGGGGCGGCGGCGTTCTCCGTCGATCACGACGCCCTGTTCACTGCCCGTGCCCAGGAGGACGAGGTCCTTGTCGATGACCACGGTCTCGGTATAGACGCCCGGTCGGATGCGGATGATGGAGCCGGGGGGAGCGGCGGCCACGGCGCCCGAAAGTGTCGAGAACGTAGCTCCGCCGTCCGGGTCTACGACGAACTCGGAGGGAACCGCGATCACGCTGGTGGCGAGCACGCCGGTCAAGAGCGCCAGCAATGCCACGTACACCAGCCGGGATCGTCGGGAAGCCGGTGTGAGATACGTGGTCACCCGATCAGGATACACAATATCAGGTGTGGATGGAAGCTCTCTCTGGCGGATCGAGCCGATCCAGCATGATCTGCTGCCGATATCCCGACACGGCCGCCAGTGTCGCCAGTTCTTCCGCGGAACGGTTCGCGTTTGCCGTCGAAATCCGGCCCAGAGCCGGCAGCGCGGTCCTGGCGCTGTCGAGCAGGAGTTCGAAGCGTTCCTTGTTGAAATACCAGACTCCGTCGTGGCAATTGGCATCGAGGAAGCTGCGCGCCGACCGATCCGCGAAGAGTCGCCTGAGGGCTTCGCGTCGGCGGGCATCCAGCAGATCGTCGTGCCTGGAAAGGACCTCTGCGGCTGCGAGGAGAGATTCCGGATCCGATCCGGCGGGGAGCACCTGGGCGAGGCCTTCGCCGATTCGCGTCTGGAAGATTGCCAGGTCGTCGCTGTCGATACGATACCTGTCGCCGGACGAAGGCCGGTCCTCGGCACCGGGCTCGGTCGGGATCGGAGCGCCGACGGCAGCGGCGAGCCGGCGATGCTGCCAGGTGAGGTAGCCGGCGGCGAGACCTTCGGTGGACGTGGGCGCGTTCGTCGCCGAAGCAGGCGTGGCGAGGGTTTCTTCCGCTTCGGCGTCGTCCAGGGCTGTCGTGGCGGAGGCCGTCAGGCCCTCCAGGTCGGCAGCGATGACGGCGCTGGTGACCCGGGGACGTTCGACGTCGCCGCCGGCGAGAGATGTCGCGGTGATGAGCAGGTCGGCCCAGATCGCGGTGAGAGCCTCGACGTCGCCGTCGGCAAGGGAAGTCCAGGCGGTGCTGGCGTTGGCGGTGGTCAACTCGGCGAGCAACGGCTCCAGGTCCAGTTCGCGACGGGCCCGCCGGATGGACGGCACCGGCCGACCGCCGAGGCGATCGTGCAGCGCGGTCCAGCGGCCGTCGTGATCGCGGAGTTCGCGCCAGTCGAGCAAGGTCTGGTACTGGTAGCCGCGCAGCTCGGTCCAGAAACCGTCACGGGCCAGATCCTCGCCGCGGCGGAGATACTCCAGGCCGGTGGTGAAGTCGCGGAACGTGTAGAAGACTCCGGGCGAGGCGTCCAGCGCCAGGGCCTCGACGAGGCTGCGGCGGACCAGGTAGGGGTCACTGTCGGCGTCCGCCACGTTGATCGCGCTGCTGGTGTGCACGCGGCCCTCTGTATTCTGGTACGCATTGTTGTAGAGGATGAGACCGCGCTCGTCGTGGTGCCGGTTGGTGTAGGCGAACACGTTCTCGTCCACGCGACCGTCGCCGGTGACGAGATCGAAGAGGGCGAAATTCTCGGCGCCGGAGAACAGAGCGCGCCGGCGCATGACCGGGAAGACCTCGCGCTCGTGGCGACGAACCATGTCCTCGTCCACGGGCTCGTCCCAGTAGGCTCGCTTGTACTCCATGCCGTACTTCTCGGCGAATCCCTCCACCTGGCCGTGGCCGACCATGGGCAAGCCGGGCAACGACACCAGAAGGATCGAGACGCCGTAGTACTTGTCGCCCTTGCCGAACTGTTCGACGGCCGTGCGCTCGTCCGGGTTGTTCATGAAGTTCACGAAGCGCTGCAGGATCGCCGGGCTGAACTCGAGCACGTTCTTGAGCGTCTGCCGGTACTTCTGATTCTCTTCCATCTTGAGCATGTTCATGAAGGCGCTGTTGTAGACCCGGTGCATGCCCAGGGTGCGCACGAAGTAGCCCTCCATGAGCCAGAACGCCTCGGCCAGCAGCAGCGTGTCGGGCACCTCGGCCGCCACCCGGTCGACCACCTCGCGCCAGAACTCCACCGGCACGGCCTGGTGGAATTGCTCGCGGGACATGCCGTACTCGGCGCGCGACGGGATGGCGCCGGCATCGCCGGGCGCGGGGAACCAGAGCCGCTGGAAGTGCTTCTTGGCCAGGGTCATGGCGGCGTCGAAGCGGATGATCGGAAACTGCCGCGCCACGTGCAGGATGGTCTGGATGACCGCCTCGCGGACCTCGGGATTGGTGAAGTCGAGCTGCGCGGTGTCGTTCCACGGCATGCTGGTACCGTCGTTGCCGTGATAGATGTAGCGCGTGTCGCCGCTGCCGGCGTCGCGACGCTCGAACACCACGGCGGCGTCGGTGCGGGTCCAGTAGCCTTCCTCGACCCGGATCTCCACGTCGGGCTGGTCGCAGAGGTCGCCGCCGGTGTAGCTGTAGTTGGGGTAAGGTGGGCGGTCGGCCTGCAGGAACCACTGCGGATGCTCGATGACCCAGCGGCTGTCGATGCCCATGTGGTTGGGCACCATGTCGCTGGCCAGACGGATGCCGCGCTGCCAGGCGCGCTCGCGCAGGTCGCGGTAGGCCTCCTCGCCACCGAGGTCCGCGGCGATGGTGTAGTCGTGCAGGCTGTAGGCCGAGGCCACGGCGTCGGGATTGCCGGCGAACTGCTTGATCTTGCGCGAGGCGGTCGACCGTTCCCAGAGGCCGATGAGCCAGAGACCGGTGAAGCCCCAGCGGGCGAGACGGTCGAGTTCCTCGTCGGGAATGTGCGCCAGGGTGGCGATCTCCCGACCGTACATCCGCGAGAGCTGGTCGAGCCACACGTAGGTGCTCTTGGCCAGCAGGACCACGTTGCTCATCCAGTCGGCGTCGCGGCTGAAGGCGGCCGGCTCGGACAGCAGCCAGTCGTCGCCTCCTTCGAATTCGAGCACCGGCGGCGGACCGTACTCGGGCGCCCGGGCCAGGGACATCTCGTCGAGGATGTCACGGGCCAGGTCGAGGCGGGCCAGCATGACCTCGGGCAGCAGGCCGGCCCAGTGTTCGCGCACGAAGGCGAGCTGGCCGGCGAGGTCGTCGGGGCTGGCGAGCATGGGAGCGCGCAAGGTGTGAAAGATGGTCTGGCCGGTCAGGCTCGAGGGATCCTTGCTGTCGAGAAACTCTTCCAGGCTCACCACGAACGGAACGTAGCTGGCCTGGCGCTGCAATTCGCCGTCGTCGAACAGCTCGCGGAAGGGTCGGGTCGCCGGGTTCCGCATCATCAGGTAGAGGAGGATGGCCTCGGTGGTGACCCGATCGGCCACCGACAGCTCCGGTTCTCCGTCGGCCAGCCAGGAATCGAGATCCTGCTGGTCGACGAGCATGGGCCGCGGGGGGAAAAGTCGCGCGAAGGTGGCCGGGAGACGGTCGACGCGGTCCTCGCCCACACGTCCGCGCACCCAGGCGAAGCCTTCCCCGAGCACGCCCGGACTCTGGCGCAGGGCGTAGTGGAGCAGCACGTATCGCAGGGCGTCGTTGAGAATGCCCAGGCAGATCACCTGCTCGGCGTAGACCGGCGTGGCGGGACCGCTCTGGCTGGGCGGGCGCTGGTTGTAGCTCTCCACCAGTCGGCGGACCGTGTACCGCAGGTTCTCGTCGGAGAACGGCTCGGCGTGGGCGAGCAGCGATCGGACGCCGAAGCGATCCCAGCTGTCGCGCGACGTCTGGAATCCGAATGGGAAGTAGCGGTGCAGCAGGTCCACGAGATCGCTTGCGGCCACGGTGGTCCGTCCTTGCGGGAGGTCTGCGACGAGGCGGATGGTGGGTGCAGGTTACTCCACCGTGAGGAACTTGCAAGCCTGAGCGCTGAGCCGATGGGTTTCGAGTTTGGCCGCTGAAAATGTAGAATGATTAACAAACGTACGTTATTGCAGGGTCAAACTTAATGTAAGGTGCCTAAAATTGCCGTTGCGTGCTCCGTGTGGCAAGAATCGATTCCAGGAAACCCGACACCAGGATGATGGTTGGCCGTGAATGGCCCCCGGTGAGACCTCGCTGGACCGACTGTGCTCGGTGGATGCCCGGCTCGAGTTCGGGCCTGAAAACGTCCCTGAACCTCTATAAAGCTGGAATAGGCGCCATTCAAAAAATCTCTTTGCGTTCCTGATGTCGGGATGTTTCCTTTGCATCCGACCGACAGATGTTAGGAATTTAACAACATGTGCTGCGAACGTCCAGGACACGGGGGACCGATGGAGGCGAGAACGTTGGATCTGATCGTTTGCGTAGGCGACCACTGCCACCTCAGCGGCTCGGAAATGGTGGTTCGCTGCTTCCAGGATCTGCTGGCGACCACGGGGCTCGAAGAGCGGGTCACCCTCAAGGGCAGCTTCTGCTGCGGACAGTGCTCCGGTGCCGACGGCGTGACCATCCGGGTCGAGGACGAGTCCTTCCACACGCGGTACGAGGACGCGGAGGCCTGTTTCCGGGACGCGATCGGGCCGCGGCTCGAACAGTTACTGGATGACACCCACACGTGTCCTGCCGAGGAGTCGTGACATGGCCAAGGTGATCTTCGGAGTCTGGGACGGACGGGTCATCGACAACCGCGACAAGCAGCTGTTCGAGATCGAGGACTCGCCCGAGTTCGCCGAGTTCGACGAATTCGACCCCGGCAACCCCATCAAGGCGTTCATGGGCGGCAAGGGCTTCTTCGTCTTCGCCCGCGGCGTGACGTTGCTGGACGTGGCGTTGTGCTACGCCAAGCGCGCCACCAGCGAGTCGTGCGGTAAGTGCACCCCCTGTCGCATGGGGACCCGCATCCTCGAGGACCGGCTGACGACACTGCTGCAGGGCACGTCCACCAGTGACGCCCTCGACGAGATCGAGACCATCTCCGAGCAGATGTCGGGCACGAGCCTCTGCGGTCTCGGCCAGACGGCGGCGGTAGGCCTGCTGGCCATGCTGCGTCACTTCCGCGACGAACTGGAACGGGAAGTCGAGGGCGAGGGACACCGGGGCCGCCAGAGCTGCACCACCTACGTCACCGCGCCGTGCATCGAGGAATGCCCCATCAAGGTGGATGTGCCGAAGTACATCGACTACGTCAAGGACGGCAAGTTCACCCACTCCGTCGGCGTCGTGCTGCAGAAGTACCCCATGGCCGCCACCTGCGGCCGCGTGTGCGTGCGCTTCTGCGAGATGGCCTGCCGGCGCACCCAGGTGGACGAGGCCGTGGGCATCAAGGTGCTCAAGCGTTTCGTGGCCGACCGCGAGAAATACGTCACCGACCATTGGTTCACCCCCGAGCTCATCGAGAAGAAACAGCCCGAGGCGCTGAAGGTCGCCATCATCGGCGCCGGTCCGGCGGGCATCTCGGCCGCGTACCACCTGCTGCTCAAGGGCTATACGGTGGAAGTCTTCGAGGCCATGACCGAGCCGGGTGGGATGGCGGCCGTGGGCATTCCCGAATACCGCCTGCCCAAGGAAGCGGTGCTGCGCAAGGAAGTGTCGATCATCGAGGCGCTGGGCGGCCGGATCCACTACAACCAGCGCCTGGGCCAGCACTTCACCATGGCGGATCTGCGCGAGCGCGGCTTCAAGGCCATCTTCCTTGGCGTGGGGGCGCACAAGGGCAAGGGCATGGGCATACCCGGCGAGGAGGGCTCGGTGCAGGGCTACGTCACGGGCGTGAAGTTCCTGCTCTTCATCAACCATTACCACATCAACACCGGTCTGCCCATGGAGCTGGGCGAGAAGATGGTCGTCGTCGGCGGCGGCAACGTGGCCATGGACTGCGTGCGCTCGGCCTTGCGCATGGGTGTCAAGGACGTGCACCTGATCTACCGACGCACCCGCGACGCCATGCCTGCGGACATGGAAGAGATCGAGGCCGCCGAGGCCGAGGGAATCCACTTCCACTACCTGACCCATCCCACCGGCCTGGTGACCGAGGACGGCAAGGTCAAGGCCATCGAGCTGGTGGAGATGGAAGAGGGCGAGCCCGACGCCAGCGGCCGGCGCAGCGTCAGGCCCAAGGAGGGTTCCGAGTTCCGCCTCGAGTGCGACTTCGTGATCCCGGCCATCGGCCAGGCGGTGGACCATTCCTTCATCGCCCCCGAGGACGGCATCGAGCTGGACCGCTGGGGCCTCATCGCCGCCGACGAGACCACCCTGGCCACCAACCATCCCGGCGTCTTCGCCGGCGGCGACGCGGTGACCGGGCCGGCCACCCTGATCCAGGCCATGGCCCAGGGCGAGCGCGCGGCGCGGTCCATCGACGACTACCTCACCTACGGCCGGGTGAAATTCGACCCGGGCGACCGCATGAGCCAGCTGCTCCGGTCGATCCGCAAGATGAATCCGGAGTACGTGGACAGGCCGGTCAAACACATCTACCGCGTGAAGGTCCAGGAGCTCGACCCCGAGGTGCGCACCAAGATCTTCGAGGAAGTGGAGAAGCCCATCAGCGTGGAGGAGGCCTACCAGGAAGCCGAACGCTGCATGCGGTGCTACCGGGTCTACTCCGTGGTGACCGAGAAGTAGGAGCGAACGTACCATGCAGGGCTTCATCAACAACAAGCCGGTCGAGTTCGAGGCCGAGGAATCCATCCTCGCCGTGGCGCGCCGCCACGGTCAGTTCATCCCCACGCTCTGCGAACTGGCCGACGCCGGTCACGCGCCCGGCACCTGCCGTGTGTGCCTGGTGGAGATCCGCCACGAGGGCGCCGAACCGGTCATCGTCACCAGTTGCGACACGCCCATGGAAGAGGGTATGCAGGTGCTGACGCGGGCCAGGGACGTGCGCGAGCAGCAACGTCTGCAGGTGGAGCTGCTGCTGGGCGACCACGACCAGGACTGCGCCACCTGCGTGCGCCACGGCAAGTGCGAACTGCAGGACGCCGCCCAGTTCGTAGGGCTGCAGCGGTCACGCTTCGGTAAGCGGGCCTACTTCAAGCAGCGCACCGTCGACCGCAGCAGCGTGTCGGTGGTGCGGGACATGACCAAGTGCATCCGCTGCCACCGTTGCGTGCACGTGTGCCGCGACGTGCAGGGCACCGACGTGCTGGTGCTCGCGGACAAGGGCCTCGATGCGGAGATCGGCGTGCGCGACAGCCTGGCCCTGGGCACCAGCGAGTGCGTCAGCTGCGGCCAGTGCACCCTCGTCTGTCCGGTGGGCGCGTTGGCCGAGGTGGACGACACCGAGCAGGTCATCGACTACTTCTACGACCCCGACGTCTTCACCGTGGTCCAGATGGCGCCGGCCACGCGCATCGCCCTGGGCGAGGAGTTCTACATGCCCGCCGGCAGCAACGTCGAGGGCAAGCTCATCACCGCGCTCAAGCAACTGGGCGCCGACGTGGTGCTCGACACCAATTTCACCGCCGACCTCGTGATCATGGAGGAGGGCACCGAGCTGCTGGGCCGCATCCAGAACGGCGGCACCCTGCCCATGCTGACCAGCTGCTCTCCGGGCTGGGTCAACTACGTGGAGAAGAACTACCCCGAGTACCTGGACAACGTGTCCACCACCAAGAGCCCGCAGCAGTGCTTCGGCGCTATCGCCAAGACCTTCCTCGCCGACAAGCTGGGCGTGGACCCGGCCAAGATGCGCGTGATCTCCATCATGCCCTGCACCGCCAAGAAGGAAGAGGCCCAGCGGCCCGAGATGATTCGCGACGGCGTGCCCGACGTGGACGTGGTGCTGACCACCCGCGAGTGCGCCCGAGTACTCAAGCGCGAGGGCGTGTGGCTGCCCGACCTTCCGGCGTCGAAGTTCGACAACGCCTGGATGGGCGGCTACTCCGGCGCGGCCGAGATCTTCGGCACCACCGGCGGCGTCATGGAGGCGGCCATCCGCACCGTGCACTACGTGGTCACGGGCGAGGAACTGCAGGGCGTGATCTACGAGCCCATCCGCGGCTACGAGAACATGCGCGAGGCCACGGTCGATCTGGGCGACATGGGCAGGATCAAGGTGGCCGTGGCCCACGGCCTCAAGGCGGCCAAGCAGGTGATGGAGAAGATCGACTCGGGCGAGGCCGACTGGGCGTTCGTGGAGATCATGGGCTGCCCCGGCGGCTGCATGGGCGGCGGCGGCCAGCCGCGGATCAAGAAGAGCTTCCAGACTTTCTGGCACGAGCGGCAGCAGGCCATCTACGAGATCGACGAGCGCTGCGAGATCCGCCAGTCGCACAACAACCCGCTCATCACCATGATCTACGACGAGTTCCTGGGCGAGCCCAACGGGCACAAGTCGCACGAACTGCTGCACACCACGTATCGCGATCGCAAGCAGGTGGTGCACCACACCATGAAGGAGATCTGGGACGATCTCCGATCCTGATCTTCCCCCTGGGACGGTGCCCACGGGTGCCGTGCTGCCCCATTTCCGGTTGCTCCAATTCTGACAAAAACCGTTGTCATTTCGTCTCTTTGCGTGCTTGTATGTGCTTCCGGGCCGGGGGGCGGTGCGATGGACCGGCAGTGGAGTTGTGCGAGGTCATGATCATGGTGACATCACCCACGAAATCCTGGATTGGCGAGATGAGAATGCTGCTGGCTGTAGCGGCCGTGATCGTGTGCGCCACACCCCTGATGGCGCGCGACATCACGTACCGCGATCGCAACGACCGCCTCGAGGGCGTGATCGTCGAGCAGAACATCTCCGGCAGCCAGATCGAGTTGGTGGGCCTGCGCCGCGAGGTGGCCGCCCCCATCGTCAACCAGTCGGGCAAGGTCACCCTGGCCTTCTGGGTCGACAAGGCCCGCGACCTCGAGATCAGCGTCCGGCATTACCGCAAGAACTACTGGATGGTGCCGCACCAGAAACGCTGGGATCGGGGCTGGCAGTCCTTCGCCTGGAATCGCGGCGAGGTCATCGACGAGCTCTCGCTGCAACCGGCCGATCTCAGCGTGTTGATCCGCGACCCGGCCAAGGGGACCTATCTGCCCGGCGTGCTCTCCCTGGGTGACGCGGCGTCGGCCGAGGAACGCTACCGCTTCGACTTCCACGTGCGCGGCGGCCTGGACGCCACCTGCCGGGTGGTACGCCTTACCGATGCCGGGCCTGCCGATGTCTGGCGCACCACCATCGAGCGCGACGCCTCGGGCATGGCGAGCATCTTCTGGAATGGTCGCGACCAGTCCGGCGCAGTCGTGCCGCCGGGGCCGCTGTTCCTGCGCCTCGAGGGCTACCTCGTGCTGACCGACCGCGACGAGGAATTCGTGCGCGAGGTGCCGTTCTACCACGGGAGTTCCGGTGAGTGAGCGGCCGTTGAGCGGACTGCGCCTCTTCGGGGCGCTGGCGGCGGTGGTCGTGATCACCTGCCTGGCGCTGCTGGCTCTGATCGTGCGCCCGCGATCCACCGTGGCCGAGTTGACCCTGGAACTGCGCGAGGTCGAAATCCACGTGCTGGGGCCGGCGCCGCCGGCCACCGACGTGCCGCTCCTGGCGGGCGGCCTGCGATTCGGTCGGGTGACTTTCTCCGACTTCACCGAGGCCTCGCTGCGCGTGGCCCGCCATCCCGGCGACGCAGCCATCGTGCCCGGCGCTCGCGATGCATCCCTGCGCCTGTCCGGAGATCCGTTCGGTCTCGAACTCTTCCTGCGCGAGGACGCCGTGGTGCACATTCCCCGGCTCGGCCGCCGCGGCGCGCTGACCCTGGAGTTCTCGGCCGCCAAGGACATAGCCTGGCGCAGCATCGTGCAGTCCGGTCAGGATCTCGACGGCGAGTTGCAGGGCGTGCCGTCGACGTCGCGTTTTCCCACCCGGGGCGGTCAGGCCAGCGTGTCGGTGGGCGCGATTCCCGCGGTCCAGGTGATCGGCGGCACCTTCCCCAGCCGGGTCACGGTGAAGCTGCCCACGCGCGAACGCACCGGTGGCACCCGCGTACACGCCATCGATCTCAGCGATGGCTCCGTGAAGGAGCTGGCGCACACCGACCTCGTTCTCGACGATCCGGAACTGGTGGTGTCCGCCGGCGAACGACTCCTCGTCCTGCAACGCGAGGAAGAAGCGCGCGGACTGGCGGTGCTGAACCCCGGCCTGCAGGTGCGAGATGTGCTGACCTATCGTCTGGAAGGCAAGCAAGGCCGCAGCTGGCTGGCCGGAGGCCGGATCCGATTTCCCGGCGGCGAGAGGGAACCCCTGGAGCTGGAGGCCGAGGCCTACCTGGACATCGAGGCCGACGAGCCGCTCACCGTGCGCTCGGCGCGGGTGGACGGCGACCGCCTCGAACTGGTGGTCTGGGGCGAGCCGCAGAGCCTGCGCTACGGTCCCACCATCGGCATGATGCACGAGTCGCTGCCGAGCACCCTGGCCTGGCTCTACACCCACAAGGCGGTGTCGCTGGCCTTCTCCGTCCTGGTCTGGATCGTGGCCACCACCATCGCGGCACTCAACCTCTTCGGAAGGCTCCGCAAATGAAACGGCTCCTCGCCCTGGTGATCCTGACGACCGTCGCGGCTGGCGCTGCCCTGGCCGCCATGGACGCCGACCTGGTGAACGAGGCCACCGTGCTGTTGAAGGCCTCGCATCGCGGGGGCGCGGGCGAGACCGGGTCGGGCGTGGTGGTCTGCGTGAAGGACGGGCACGCCTACATCCTGACCGCCAAGCACGTGCTGGAGTCCGAGCCGGGCAAGCGGGCCCGCGGACTCGACCTCACCGTGTCGTTCTTCCAGAACCGCTGGCCGGCCATCAAGAACACCGACGGCCGTTTCGAGTACCAGTGGGCTCAGACCAAGGACCTGGCCCTGATCAAGGTGAAGATGGCCGGCGAGGGCCCGCGTCCCATCACCATCGGTGACTCGCGCCAGGTTGCCGTGGGCGCCGACATCGCCACGACCGGACACCCCGTGGATCTGCAGACCGAGTGGGTCTTCCGCAAGGGCGACCTCAGCAAGAAGGGCGAGTTCCTGGAGTACGGCGCGCCGGTGGGCAAGGGCTACTCGGGCGGACCGCTGGTCAATGCCGACGGCGATCTGATCGGCATCAACGTTCGCGTCAAGCAGGGCACCCAGGGCGCCAGCCTGGCTGCGGCCATTCCCGTGAACGAGGTGCTGACCACCATCGAGAACTGGCTCGACACCAGTTGCCTCGAGCGACGGTCCAGCCCCGCCGCGCCCGGCGAACCCACGGTGGCCATCGGCGGCGACGTCGAGGAACTGGCCGACGAATACTGGGAGGCCCGCGAGAACGGCGAGTACAGGAGCACCTGGTACGACGAATGGTATGCCGACATGCACGCGGCCATGGAGGCCGACGCCGAGTTCAGCGTCACTGACGTCCGGATGCTGGAGCAGGGCATGCTCGACGCGTCGGTCGACGGCGCCAGGATGTCGAACGACGACCTCGAGTACCTCGACGAATCCCTCGACGATCTGGGTCTGGGCACCATGATGGCCACGCCCGACTGGGGCGCCGGCCAGCCGCAGGGCGGTGTCGCCAGCGTCGAATACTTCACCCTCACGGGGTACTCCGAGCCCGGCGTGGGCTCGTACGTGCCGCCGCAGGTCACCGGCGAGATGACCGTCACCGAGAATCCGCCCGGCTATTTCCACGTCGAGTCGTCCATGCAGGCGGGTGGCGTGAACTACTTCACCGTGTACGAGGGTACGATCCAGAATGGCGCGATCTTCACCGGAACGGTACTCACCTCGAATTTCTATCCGGCAGGAACGGGCGTGGTCATCAGTCTCTACTCCGACGGATTCAACCTGACCATGACCCTGCCCGACGGCACCGTCTATCAGTGGGCCAAGAACTAGCACGGTTCGGCGAATGGGATTTTGGCAAATCCCGTCAGCGTGTTACCTTTTTGCGGCACTTGCACCCCTTTCACCGTTGATCGCGACCCGCCGGAGGTCCCTTCCATGCCCACGCCCAAAGCCATGGAGAATCGCAATCGGATCGCCCAGTGGGCGTTCGACACCCGTCCTATCCTGGGTCGCTTTCATCTCTGGCTCGAGGATGTCGAGGTCTCCTGGCTCGACGGCAAGAACCACCAGGAGTTCGCCAACGAGATCACCTTCGTGGGCGGAAGCCTGGAGCGCCTGTTCATCATGGCCACGGCCGTGGCGGCGCTGGGCACCCGCCTCTTCGGGCGCTTCGGCGAGGCGCAGGGCAAGGACAAGAAGGAGATCAACCGGGTCAAGAAGGACGCCGACGCCATCTCGGCTTACATGTTGAGCGAGGGCCTCTGGTACCTGACCCGGACCCTGCCCGAGAACCACGCGGTGATGGTGTGCCTGGGCGAGGGCCTCATGCCCAAGGGCGGCGAGAGTCCCGACATGGGCAGCAATCCGCTCCTGGGATTCGGTCGCATCTACGCCCGGCCCGAGGTTGCCAAGTTCCTCGACCGGCAGGTGCAGAAGCTCATCAACAATCCGGACTTCGGCTGGGAGGACTTCCAGCGACGCATCGACACCGCCGGCATCACCATCTGGGGTGC
>PIVY01000400.1 GCA_003353795.1 bacterium | reverse complement strand
TCCCAGAAGTTGTTGAGTACCAGCGGTGTACATTTTGATGCAGCGTTGAACCTGGTGCGATTTCTTGCCAAACGCTATCCGACCACTGACCAGGAAACCGCAAGAACACACCCGACGCCTCCGCGCCGCTGTAGTCCTCTCCGAACGGTTCGAACCCACCGCTCCAAACCAACGAACCCACCTCATCCGTCGCCAAGACCGGCGTGCCGAGATGATCGACGCTCAGGTACTGAAACGTCGCTGAGCCGCCGGCAAGCTCCATCGACGCCACCGGCCGCGTGCCGAAGTAGAAGACGTAGCAGTCCGCAGCGGACATGCCGACGTTGGACGCGCGGTCGAGAAACTGTAGGGCGCCTTCGGAACTATAGGCCGGCCGAGTGATGCCCTCCTGCCGGCAACCGCCGGGACCGGCGCCTCCCGACGACCACACCGAGGTGTCTCCAGTCTCGAATCCGTCGCAGAACAGCCCCTCGCCGATGGCGTCCGGCACCCGGCCGACCGAGGACCGCAGGAAGCTGCGCCCGTCGTAGCGAAACGCCGTCTCAGCTGATGCCGACGGCCGGCCGAGCGTCGCCAAGCGGCTGGCGTCGTCGTAACCGAAATCGATGACGTTGGCGCCGTTCATGACCTGCGTCTGATTGCCTGCCGCGTCGTAGGTGAACTGACGGGTGCCGCCGGCGCCGAGCAGGATCTGGTCGAGCTGCGCCGTGTTGCCGCCGGCACCGTTGGGCAGGTAGCTGTAAGAGTCGTCTACGGGTTGCTGGTCACGGTTCTCGGTGAGGCGGTTACCGATGAAGTCGTAGGTCCACGCCAAATCACCCCTAGGGCCGTCGCCCTGGGTGAGGAAGTATTGGACGTTCTGGTAGCCGTAGACGCGATTGTTGGCGGCGTCGAGAGCGTCGGTGATGGTGTCGACGTCGCCGACGCCATCGGTCGCGTACTGCCAGTCGAGGAGGGTCGTGCCTCCGGCGACAGTGATCGCTGCCGGCTGGTAGCGAGTGTCGAAGGCACGGTTCTCGGTGAGGCCGTTGCCCAGGCTGAGCGTGGTCAGGGGGCCGGCGGGCTTGTAACTCGCCGCGGTGACCAGCGGCTCCGTCAACGCACCTCCCAACCCCTCGGCCACGAGCGTCTCGGGCCGGTCCGCAAAGTCGTAGGTGGTGATCGCCCTCACCTCCCAAGGATACCCGATCTCG
>PIVY01000399.1 GCA_003353795.1 bacterium | reverse complement strand
GACCAATGGCAACGGACTGCTGATCGCTTGGGAGGTGCGCCCTGAGGCCCAGGCGATCGCGGCGGGCCGTGATCCGTCGGCGCTGCGCGACGGCGAGCTCTGGCCCGAGCACATCGTCGAGGTCCAGCCGAGCGGAGCGAGCTCCGGCACGATCGTGTGGGAGTGGCACGCCTGGGATCACCTCGTGCAGGACTACGATCCCAGCAAGGCCAACTACGGTGTGGTCGCCGATCATCCGGAGCTCATCGACCTCAACTTCGGAAGGGACGCGGCGGACTGGATCCATTTGAACTCCGTCGACTACGACTCAGACTTCGACCAGATCCTCGTGAGCGCGAACGGCTACAGCGAGGTCTGGGTGATCGATCACAGCACGACCACCGCCGAGGCGGCCGGGCACACGGGCGGCAACAGCGGCAGGGGCGGCGACCTGCTGTACCGCTGGGGCAACCCGCAGGCCTACGGACGCGGTGGGTCCGGCGACCAGCAGCTCTCGGGACAGCACGACGCGCAGTGGATCGAGGATGGCCTTCCCGGCGCGGGCAACATCATGGTCTTCGACAACTTCGGAGAGGGGCTCACCTCGTCAGTCGACGAGTGGAAACCGCCGGTGGACGAGAACGGCGACTACAGGCTGTTCGCGGGCGCCGCCTACGGGCCCAGCGCACCGACGTGGAGCTACACGGACGACACACTCTTTTCGCCCATCATCTCGGGCGCCCAGCGGCTGTCCAACGGGAACACCCTCATCTGTGAGGGGCTGAGCGGGACCTTCCTCGAGGTCACCGAGGGCGGCGACGTCGTCTGGGAATACCGGAACCCCATGATCGGCGGCAGTCCGGTCGAGCAGGGTGACGAGCCGCCTGCGGTGGGGACCAACGCCGTCTTTCGCGCCTACCGCTACGAGCTGGACTACGCGGGCTTCGACGACGTGGAGCTGATCGCCGGCGACCTGATCGAGGCCTACGCCACGGCGCCCGTCGCCGCCTTCGACATCTCAACGGCCACGCTGGTGGCGGGCCAGGATGTCGAGCTCACCGACGCGTCGACCGACTATCCGATCGACTGGTACTGGGACTTCGGAGACGGCCACACGAGCGACGAACGCGATCCCACGCACAGCTACGCATCCGGGGGCAACTACACGGTCACCCTGACTGCCGAGAACCCAGCCGGCTTTGACACGGCGACCGT
>PIVY01000398.1 GCA_003353795.1 bacterium | reverse complement strand
GGCAGAGTCCGAGCGACTCGGTCGCCAACACCTCGGCAGGCGCCGACGCGTCGTGGCACTCGACGACGCTGAGGTCCTCGGGCCCGACGCCCGCCTCTTCGTAGGCGGCGTTGGCGGCGGTGTCGGCCGAACCCAATTCATCGAGGCCGTGATCCCACCCGCTCATGAGGACACTGGAGACGACCTTCACCGGCTTCTGAATGCCCATCTCGCGAGCCTTCTTCTCGCTGACCAGAACCACTGCTGCGGCGCCGTCGCCGATCGGAGAGCACATGGGCCGCGTGAGCGGCTCTGCGATCATCGGCGCCGCCAGCACCTCCTCCACCGTCATGGCTTCACGGAACTGTGCCCGCGCATTCATGCTGCCGTGGAAGGAGTTCTTGGCCGACACCATGGCGAATTGTTCGGCCGTGGTGCCGTACTGCGCCATGTGACCCCGAGCCATCGCCGCGTAGATGTCCATGAACATCGAGCGCTTCTCACCCGCGCCAGACGAGGCCGATTTTGCACCGCCCTGGGCCGCGTTCTGCTGAAGCCCCTTCATGATGGCCGCCATGGCCTCCACGTCGACCGCGCCACTGAAGGCCGCGAACGACTTCTTCTTGTCGGCGTGATAGAGCTTCTCGACGCCCAGGGCGAGTACGATGTCGTACATCCCCGCCGTCACCATGGCAGCGGCCTGGTTGAATGCCGTCGAGGCGCTGGCGCATGCATTCTCCACGTTCACCACCGGGATCTTTCCCAGCCCCAGCGAGCGCAGGATCACCTGACCGCGGATGCACTCCTGTCCAGTCACCAGCCCCGCCGCGGCATTGCCCACCCAGGCGCCCTCGAGGTCGTCTTGCCCGATGCCCGCGTCGGCGAGCGCGGCCGTGACCGCCTCGGCGCCGATGGCCTTGAGGCCTGAATCCATGTGCTTGCCAAAGGGCGTCATGCCGACGCCCGCTACGATCGCATTGAGGCGCATCGTTCTTCTCCTGTCTGAGTCGTGTTCACGGCCTGCTTCTGGCCGGACTGTGTTTGCGAGCTTGCACCGGGACGTGTTCTAGTCGTTCTCGACCGACCTCGCGAAGAGGCCTCACCGACCCGATAAAGAGGCCGCTCGGCGCTGTGCCAGAGTCCCTAGAGCAGCCCGGTTCCCTTGATGTCGAGCGCCACGCGCAGGTATTCGAGCTCTTCTTCACGCCATGAGAGG
>PIVY01000397.1 GCA_003353795.1 bacterium | reverse complement strand
CCAGGGAGGCTTCGGCCAAACCGTAGGCCGGAGCGAAGGCCCGCGCGCGGAAACCCCAGGGGGCAAAGCGTTCGGAAAAGCGTTCGAGCACCCCCGGCGCGATCGGCTCGGCGCCGCAGATGGCCAGGCGCCAGGAAGACAGGTCGCAGCCTGCCATCTCTTCATCACGGATACGGCGGGTGCACAGGGCGAATCCGAACGGAGGTGCGGGCGAGATCGTGGCCCGCTGACGTGCAATGGTCTGCAGCCACAGGGCGGGGTTCGCGAGGAAGCGCTCCGGAGGTATCAAGGTGAGCGGTCCCGGATAGGTTACCGCGCCCAGGAGCGAGCCGATCAAACCCATGTCGTGGTAGAGCGGCAACCAGGAAACGCCCCGTTGCGCGGCCCCATCCTCGCCGTGCAGCAGGGGCCGCATGGCTTCGCACTGGGCGATGATCGCCGCGTGGGTCAAGGCGACCGGGCGCGGCGCCCGCGTTGTCCCGGAAGAGAACTGGATCAAGGCCAGATCTTCTGGGGTCGGGGTCGACAGCGGGTCGACAGGATCGCGGTCCAGATCGTCCACGATCCGACAGCCGAGGGGTGGCCGGGCACGGGCGACGGTCTCGCCCAGCAGGCTGCGGATACGGCGCGTCGTTACGATCATGCGGGCGCCGGCGGCGGTGAGCAAGGCGGCGGTGGCGCCGTGGAACTCATCGAGACGGCCCAGACGGACCGGGGGATACAGGGGTACCGGTACTGCGCCGGCGAGCACACTGCCGAAGAATGCGATGGGGAAGTCGGGGCCGGTGGGCAGGATCAGGGCCACGCGCTGGCCCGGGGTGATGCCCGCCTGCCGCAGACCGGCGGCGCAGCGGCCGGCCTTCTCCTCGATGACCTGCCAGCTAAAATAGGTCTCATCCTGCAGGTCTCGGACAAAAGTCAGCCCGTCGTCGCCGCGTGCGGCGAAGGCCAGGGCCGTGTGGAGGGTGGCAGGTGCGGTGTCGGGCTGCAGGGAAGCTCTCACCGGTCGGCCTCCGCGCGCCGGCGGTTCACCAGGTCGATCACGTCGCCGAAGGATTCGAGGTCGGGGGCGTCCTGCTCGGAAAGCTTGACACGGAAGCGGTTTTCCAGGCCGACGGCCAGGGTGATCAGGCCAAGAGAATCCATCACCTCACAGTGAGCGAGGCGATCGGAGGGCGTCACGGCTGTGGTCCCTT
>PIVY01000083.1 GCA_003353795.1 bacterium | reverse complement strand
CTTCCTCGTCCATCAGGAGCGGCTTCATGCCGAAGAACGGCAGCGTGGCCGACCCCGGTTTCATGGGCGTGATCCCGGGCAGCGGCGTGATCATGATGCCGCCCGTCTCGGTCTGCCACCAGGTATCGACGATGGCGCAATTGCCCTTGCCGACCTTGTCGTAGTACCAGCGCCAGGTGTCTGGGTTGATGGGCTCGCCCACGGTGCCGAGGATGCGCAGGCTGTCGCGGGTGCTCTGCTCGAGATGCTGGTCTCCCTCACGCGCGATGGCGCGGATCGCCGTGGGGGCGGTGTAGAAGATGTTGACCTTGAGGTCGTCGACTATCTCCCAGTAGCGGCCGGCGTTGGGGTAGGTGGGAATCGACTCGAACATCACCGTCGTGGCGCCGTTCGCTAGCGGTCCGTAGATGATGTAGGTGTGACCGGTGATCCAGCCGATGTCCGCGGCGCAGAAGTAGACGTCGCCGGGGTGGTAGTCGAAGACCAGGCGGTGGGTCATCTGGGCGTAGACCATGTAGCCGCCCGTGGTGTGCATGACGCCCTTGGGCTGACCCGTGGAGCCCGAGGTGTAGAGGACAAAGAGGGGATCCTCGGCGCCCATCCATTCGACGCTGCACGTGGAGCGCTGCTTCATGCACTCCTCGTCGAGCCAGAAGTCGCGGCCGGCGCGCATCTCGGTGTCGGCGTCGGTGCGCCGGGCCACCAGCACGGTCTCCACCAGGTCGAGGCCGTCGACGGCGCGGTCCACGGTCTTCTTGAGCTTGAGCACCTTGCCGCCGCGCAGACCCTCGTTGGCGGTGATGACGATCTTGCAACCGGCGTCGAGGATGCGGTCGCGGATGGCCTCCGAGGAGAAGCCGCCGAAGACGATGCTGTGGATGGCGCCCAGCCGCGCACAGGCCAGCATGGCGTAGGCCAGTTCGGGGATCATCGGCATGTAGATGCAGACCCGGTCACCCTTACGGACGCCGTGGGCCTTGAGCACGTTGGCCACGCGGGCCACCTCGTGCTTGAGCTGGCGGTAGGTGATGCGCTCGTACTCGCCGGGCTCGTCCTTGACCCAGACGATGGCGTCCTGGTCGCCGCGGTCGTTGAGGTGCCGGTCGACGCAGTTGTAGCAGGCGTTAAGGCGACCGCCCGTGAACCAGGCGAAATCCACGTTCTCGTAGTCGCTGTCGAAGACCTGCCGCCAGGGATGGAACCACGAGATGTTCTCGGCTTCCTTGGACCAGAACGTGTCCGGGTCGTCCAGCGAAAGGCGGTAAAGGCGCTCGTACTCCTCCATGGAGCCGATATGGGAGCGGGCAGCGATGTCGGGATTGGGGGGGTAGATTTCACGGGGGCTATCGGCCATGGGATCGATCCTCCTCGGGCAACGAGCGGAGCGGACGGTCGAGTATAAGAGACAAATTCATACCATTTTCTGCAATCGGCGACAAGGAATCTTCAATTGGGGGGGTCAGACCAGGCTCTCCGGCTGCTCGGTGATCCAGTCCCGTTCCTTCTGCCCGGCGATGATGTCGGCGCAGCCCTGACCGTGAAATGTGAGCAGGTCGCCGAGGGTGGCGAACCCCTGCTGCTGCAGGCGCGGCAACATCCGGAAGAAAAGCTCCGCGGTGACCAATGCGTCGCCCAGGGCGGTGTGCCGGCCGTGGATGTCGATCTGGTAGAGCTCGGCCAGGGTGTTGAGGTCGTGGCGGTCGAGGGCGGGGTTGAGGCGCGACGCCAGGCGCAGGGTGTCGATGAAGACGAGGTCTTCCCACGGCTGCTCGTGGCGACGGCACTCGGTGCGGAGGATCGTCAGGTCGAAGGAGATGTTGTGGCCGATGATGACCCGGTTGCGGGCCAGACGCTGCAGGTCGGCCCAGACCTCGGGAAAGCCGCGGGCGCCGCGCACCATCTGGTCGGTGATACCGTGGATCTTGGTGGAGTCGGGGGGAATAGGGCGGCCGGGATTCACGAGGTCGTCGAGCATGCGGTTGCGGAAGAGGCGGGTGCCGTGGGAGCAGACCGCGCCCACCGATACGACGCTGTCGGTGCGCACGTCGAGGCCGGTGGTCTCGGTGTCGACCGTCACCGCGGGCAGGTCGTCGAGGCGCAGGTCGCGCGCCAGGGCCATGCGGGCCGGCGGCACGTCGTGCAGTTCGAGGTCGAACTCCACGCCGGGGCGATGGCGGTCCAGCTCCATGGGCGGGAAGATGATGACAGCGCCCTCGTCGTCGGGCAACGCGGACACACGACCCTGCAGCGATACGCCGTCCAGGCGCTCGAACAGCGCTTCCACCGGGCCGTCGGCCTTGCGGGCCCGGGTCAACGCTGCGAGAACCGTGTCGCGGCTGAGCGCAGCGAACAGGGAGGTGCCCACGCGGGCTCGCTGGGCACCCAGGAGAGCGCGGGCCGTGCCGTTGAGCAGGCTCACCTGACCCTGGTCGGTCAGCACGACGACGCCGCTGGCCAGCGAACCGAGCACCGCGACCAGGCGACGATCGGGCCCGTGGCGCTCACGGGTGACCTGGTCCTGGTAGAGGGCGAGCGAGCCGAGCATGGCCTCGATCTCGGGGGGCGTCTCGCCCGGCAGTTCCTTCGGCAGTGCGGCCTCGCGGTCGGCCACCACGTTGAGCACCGCAGTGCGGATGCTCTCGACGCCCTTACCCAGGGCCTCGGCCGCCCACCACGAGCGCAGGAAGAGGATGATCGCCGCGCCGAACGTGCCGCCACCCACGAGCAGGGCCAGGATGTTGACGGGCCGGCGGGTCACGATGTCCGGCAGCATGACCAGGGCGCCGAGCGCGGCGCAGGCCGCGGCCCAGGCCAGGGACCGTTTGATGAGCTGGTAGGCCGGGTCGCGCACGGTGGCGGGATTCCTCGCAAGCGGCGCGGCCGGTATGACCGTGCGCTCGATGATCATAGAGGCGGGACGGTTTCCATCCAAGGAAGGAGTTGGCTCCTCTCTTTTACCGGATGCCTATCGATGCTAGAGTCCGCAGGTTCGGCGGGACTTTCGAGGCACCAAACCGGGATGGGTCCATGGTCCGCAATCCTCACGTTCGCTACCTGCTCGCCATGCTGCTCGGTGGCTGCGCCGGCCTCAGCTTCACCATCAGCGTGCTACCCGTGGTCCTGCAGATGGGGCGGATCGGTCCCCAGATAGAGATGACGCGGGTGCTGGTACCCCTCTGGCCGTGGGCGGCCTTGCTCTGGGCCGTGGGAGGCTTCAGCGCGGCGCGGGTGACCGGACTCCTGCAGTCGGCCGTGGTGCTGGGCGTCGTGGGTGCCGTATCGGGTCCGCTGCTGGTGGCGTTCGGGCCCGGCGCCGCGCCTGTTCCGATGGCCATCGGCGCCGTTTCGGGGGTCATCTATGGCGGCCTCGGCGGCCTCATCCTGGGGCGTATCCTGGCGCCTGCCGAGCCCGAGGAGTCGGCGCCATGACCATGAGGATCCGCGAGTTCCTGAGCCAGCACCATCCGTTCACGCTGCTCACCGAGGCCGAGCGCCACCGCGTGGAAACGTCGGCGCGCGACCAGTCGTTCGCCGACGGCTCTCGCGTGCTCATCCAGGGTGGCGCCATGAGCGAATCGCTGTTCCTCGTGGCGTCGGGCGAGGTACGGCTCGTGCGGGACGACGAGGAGCTGCAGATTCTCGAGGAGGGCGACTGCTTCGGCTATCCCTCCATCATCAACCGCGCGGAACCGGCCTTTGACGTGATCGCCAGCGGCCCCGTGGACGTGCACGCCGTGCCGGCCCTGGTGTTCCGCGAGTTGCTGCAGAATGCCGCCTTCGGCGAGTTCTTCCTGGCGAGTCTGGGCGAGCGACTCCAGCGGCTGACCGGCCGCGGCACGACGCCGCTCTCGGGTGAACTCACGACCACCCTGGGCGCCCTGGTGACGCGGCCGCCGCTGTCGGTGGGGCCGGAGGCGACCGTTGCCGATGCCGCCCGCCTCATGCGCGACGCCCACACCGACGTGGTCCTGGTGACCAGCGATCCGCGCGGCATCGTCACCGCCCACGATTTCCAGGTGAAGGTGCTGGCCGAGGGCCATGGCCCCGACATCCCCGTCAAGCGGGTGATGACCCGACCGCTGCGGACCATGCCCGCCGACACGCCCGTCCACGGCGCCCTGCTCTTCATGCTCGAGGAAAGCATCCACCACCTGCCGGTGACCGGTGACGACGGCGTGGTGGGGATCATTTCGGCCACCGACCTGCTGCGGCACCAGACCAGCAGTCCCCTCTATCTGGCGCGGCGGCTCGAACACCTCGACGACCCGGCGATGCTGGCGTCTTACAGCGCCGATGCCGCGGCCATGGTGGAGCGACTCTTCCATGGCGGACTCAAGGTAGGCCAGATCGGTAAGGTGTTCGCCAGCCTCAACGACGCTCTGATCCGTAGACTCTGTCGCCTCGCCGAGCAGGAACTCGGGCCGCCTCCGTGTCCCTACGCCTGGCTGGTGTTCGGGTCTGAGGGGCGCATGGAGCAGGCGTTGCTCACCGATCAAGACAATGCGCTCGCCTTCGCCGAGGATTCGCCGGAGGCTGCGGCCTACTTCCCGAAACTGGCCGAACGCGTGGTCGACAACCTGGTCACCGCGGGTTTCCCGCCCTGTCCGGGCGGCTGCATGGCCACCAACTGGAATCGGTCGCTGGCCGAGTGGCACGGGATCATCGACGGCTGGATCCGTGTCCCCACTCCCGACAATCTCATGGTGTCGTCCATCTTCTTCGACTTCCGCAACGTGGCCGGCAGCCTCGACACCGAGCCGCTGGCCGATCTGGTGGCCTCGGCTGCGGACAACGACCTATTCATGGCCCACATGGCGCGGGTCTCGCTGCGCTTCAAGCCACCCCTGGGACTGTTCCAGCGCATACGCACCGAGGACGGCAAGGTGGACGTGAAGAAGCGCGGCATCGCCTCGGTGGTGGCGGCGGCCCGGGTGTACGGCCTGGAGGCGGGAACGCGGGCGCGGCCCACGCGGGAGCGGCTGGAGGCGGCCGCGGAGGCCGGTGTCGTCAGCGGCGACCTCAGCTCGACGCTCATCGAGACCTATCGGTTCCTCCTGCAACTGCGCCTACGCGAGCAACTCGCCGCGGTGGCCGACGGGCGCGAGCCGGAGAATCACATCCGGCTCGGCGAACTGTCGTCGCTGGAGCACCGGCATCTCAAGGATGCGTTCGGGGCGATCCGGGAGATGCAGGGGGCGGTGACGCGGCGGTATCGGACCGATACGCTGGGCTAGGCGTCCTTGCCATCAAGTCGACGGCGCGCTTCCCGAAGGAAGCGCGCCGTTCTCATGAAACAGTCGGGCTGTCGAGACTGTTACCCGACGCTCGCCCCACCTGTGCCCGAAGGCACGCGGATGTTCTCCACCAGCGCCTGGATCTCTTCCGGAGGCGGCGGGGTCACCTTGGACACCCCGTAGGCCACCGCGAAGTTGATCACGGCACCCACAGCACCGAACGATCCGGGCGAGATGCCCAGGAACCAGTGTGCCGCGTTGTCGGGGGCCATGTTGGTACCCTGAATGAAGAACCAGCCCTTGAACCAGAAGATGTAGATCAGGGTGCTGAAGAGGCCGGCGAGCATGCCGGCGATGGCGCCCTGCTGGTTCATGCGGCGGTTGAAGATACCCATCATCAGGGCCGGGAAGATGGACGACGCGGCGAGGCCGAAGGCTAGCGCCACGACCTGGGCTGCGAAGCCTGGTGGATTGAGCCCGAGGAGACCTGCCACGACGATGGCGCCGCCCATGGCAATCCGGCTGGCCAGAAGCTCGGTCTTCTCGGTGATGTCAGGCATCAGGATGCCCTTGAGGAGGTCGTGGGAAATGGACGAAGAGATGGCGAGCAGGAGACCTGCCGCCGTGGACAACGCCGCCGCGATACCGCCGGCGGCCACCAGGGCGATGACCCAGTTGGGCAGCTTGGCGATCTCCGGGTTGGCGAGCACCATGATGTCGCGGTCCACCTTGACCATCTCGTTGCCCTGCCAGCCGAAGCCGGCGGCCTTGTCGTCGAGTCCGGGACCGTAGTACTGGATGCGGCCGTCCGAGTTCTTGTCCTCGAAGGCCAGCAGACCGGTCTTCTCCCAGTTGCTGAACCAGGCAGGGGCGTCGTCGTAGACCAGGTTGCCGTCGGGCGCGCCGACTTCGCCGATCTGGATGGTGTCCATGAGGTTCAGACGAGCCATGGCGCCCACGGCGGGGGCCGTGGTGTAGAGGATGGCGATGAAGACCAGCGCCCAGCCGGCCGAGGAACGCGCGTCGCGCACCTTGGGCACGGTGAAGAAGCGGGTGATCACGTGGGGCAGTCCCGCGGTGCCGATCATCAGCGACATGGTCAGGAGGAACAGATCGAGGGTCGACCCCTTCTGCGCGGTGTAGGCCTTGAATCCCAGGTCCGTGCAGATCAGGTCGAGCTTGTCGAGGAGGTACACCCCGTCCGTGCCGGACATGGTGCTGCCGAGGCCCAGCTGCGGAATGGGGTTGCCCGTGAGCTGCAGCGAGATGAACACCGCAGGCACGGTATAGGCGAAGATCAGCACACAGTACTGGGCGATCTGCGTGTAGGTGATGCCCTTCATGCCGCCGAGCACGGCGTAGATGAACACGATGGTCATGCCGACGTAGACGCCGGTGTCGAACGGGACCTCGAGGAAGCGCGAGAAGGCCACGCCAACGCCCTTCATCTGGCCGATCACGTAGGTGAGCGAGGCCACGATGAGGCAGAGGATGGCCACGCCGCGGGCGGCCTTGGAATAGAAGCGGTCGCCGATGAACTCGGGCACCGTGAATTTGCCGTACTTCCGCAGATACGGGGCCAGGAGCATGGCCAGCAGCACGTAGCCGCCGGTCCAGCCCATGAGGTAGACCGAGGCGTCATAGCCCTTGAAGGCGATGAGGCCGGCCATGGAGATGAAGGAGGCGGCGGACATCCAGTCGGCGCCGGTGGCCATGCCGTTGAGCACCGGATGGATGCCCTTGCCGGCCACGTAGAACTCGGAAGTACTGGCCGCACGGGCCCGGATGGCAATGAAGATGTAGAGTGCGAACGTTGCGCCGACGACGAGGAAAGTCATCATCTTGAGATCCATAGTCTGGCTCCTTTCGTGTCGGCTCAGTCCTCGTGGACGCCGTGCTTCCGGTCGAGGATGTTCATCCGGTAGGCGTAGAAGAAGATCAGCGCCACGAACGTGTAGATCGATCCCTGCTGGGCGAACCAGAAGCCCAGCTGATAGCCGCCGATCCGGACGGTGTTGAGCTGATCGACCAGGAAGATGCCGAACACGAACGACACGACGAACCAGATGGCGATACACAAAGCGACCAACTTGATGTTTGCCATCCAGTATTCGCTTGCCTTGCTCATCTTGACCTCCATAGAATGGGGGTGAGAATGCTCGGAAATTCTAATACTTTCTATTTTCTATCCTTACGGGCCTGCGGATTATTACAGATTCCTGGTATCTGTCAACAAGTGAAATTGGATCCATTTTGCCGAGATCGCGGCTTGGGCTGAGATAAGCGCCGCGGCGTCCTGCCATTCGGGGCGTTCCTGGGGCCATCAGATCCCGTCGGCGTCGTCCGTATCCAGTGGCAGATTCGCGTATTGTCCCACTCGGTGTTGCCGTAGTGCTGTGCGGATCTCGGCAATGATCGCCGGATCATCGATGGTGGGCGGTGTGACGATCTGCTCCTCCACTGCCAGTCGACGAATGGTCTTGCGCAGGATCTTGCCCGACCGCGTCTTGGGCAGCCGTCCCACCACGATGGCCTTCTTGAACGCGGCCACTGCGCCGATCTCCGCCCGGATGAGCTGGACCAGCTCGGCCTCCACGTGTGCTGGTTCCTGGGCGACCCCGTCCTTGAGCACCACCAGTCCCACCGGGAGTTGCCCCTTGAGCTGGTCGTCGATGCCCACCACGGCGCATTCGGCCACGGCGGCGTGGCTGCCGATGAGCTCCTCCATCTCGCCGGTGGAAAGGCGATGGCCCGCCACGTTGATCACGTCGTCGGTGCGACCCATGATGAAGACATAGCCGTCCTCGTCGATGTAGCCGCCGTCGGCGGTGTGATAGTAGCCCTGGTAGGTCTTGAGATAGCTTTCGCGGAATCCGTCGTCGTTGTTCCAGAGGGTTGGCAGGCAGCCCGGAGGCAAGGGGAGCTTCACCACGATATTGCCTGTTTCGCCGCGTTTCACCGGTCTGCCCTCGTCGTCGAGGACATCCACCTGGTAGCCGGGAACCGGGAACGTGGCCGAACCGGTCTTCACCTTGTGGGGCTCGAGGCCCATGGGGTTGGCCACCATGGGCCAGCCGGATTCGGTCTGCCACCAGTGGTCGACGATGGGCACGTCGAGCACCTGGCTGAGCCATTCGTACGTGGGTGGGTCGAGGCGTTCGCCGGCCAGGTAGAGGGTGCGCAAGGTGGAGATGTCGTACTGACGGCGGAGGTGGGCGTCGGGGTCCTCCTTCTTGATGGCGCGGAAGGCGGTGGGCGCGGTGAAGAACGCCGACACGCCGTAGTCCTGGATCACGCGCCAGAAGGCGCCGGCGTCGGGCGTGCGCACCGGCTTGCCCTCGAAGAGGACCGTGGTGCAGCCGTGGAGCAGCGGGCCGTACACGATGTAGGAGTGGCCCACCACCCAGCCCACGTCCGACGCGGCCCAGAACACCTCGCCGGGGTTGGTGTTGTACACGGCCTTCATGGAGTACTTGAGCGCCACCGCGTGTCCGCCGTTGTCGCGCACGACGCCCTTGGGCTTTCCCGTCGTGCCGGAGGTATAGAGGATATAGAGGGGGTCGGTGGAGGCCACGGGCACGCAGTCGGCGGGTTCGGCCGAGTGCATGAGTTCGTGCCAGTCCAGGTCGCGTCCGTCCTTCATCTCGGCCGTGGCCTGGGGCCGCGGGAACACGATCACGTGCTGTGGCGGGTGTTTGGTCTCCTCGAGGGCGGCGTCCACCAGCGGCTTGTACTCGATGACCCGTTCGAACTCGATGCCGCAGCTGGCGGTGATCAGAACCTTGGGTTTGGCGTCGTCCACGCGGACGGCCAGTTCGTGGGGAGCGAAGCCGCCGAAGACCACCGAGTGCACCGCGCCCAGCCGCGCGCAGGCCAGCATGGAGATCACGGCCTCGGGCACCATGGGCATGTAGATGACCACGCGGTCACCCTTCTCCACGCCCAGTCCGGATAGCACGCCGGCGAAGAGCGCGACCTCGTCGCGCAGTTCGCGGTAGGTATAGCGGCGTCGGGTGTGGGCGGCCGCCGAGTCGTAGTAGAGGGCTACCTGGCGACCCCGGCCGTGGTCGACGTGGTGGTCGAGCGCGAGATGACAGGTGTTCAGCACGCCGCCGGGAAACCAGCGGAAGAAGCCGTTCTCGTCCTGCTCGAGGACCTTGCTGGGCTCCTTCATCCAGTCGATGAGGTCCATCTTCTGACGCCAGAAGAACCGGGGATTGGAGACGGAGAGCTCGTGGACGTCCCGATAGCGCATGGCGATCCTCCCGACCGGCCTCGTGTTGGATTGTGGGTGCGTCCGGAGAGTACAGCATTCTTCATTGAATATGAAGAGTGATTTCGCCCTTTTAGCGCGTGGCGACCGGCCCGGCAGGCGGTTGCCACCCGCGGCGCACATGTGGTAGGTTCGGGCTGCAAGTTCCGCGTTGGCAGGGGAATAAGGAGGGGGCCATCCGATATACCGCCCTGAAAATCGCTGTCATCTATGCACTGGCCAGCGTCGTCTGGATCCTGCTGTCGGACCGGGCTGTCGGCTGGTTGACGGGCGATCCGCTGGTCACCGCCCGTATGCAACAGTGGAAGGGGTTGTTCTTCGTCCTGGGCACCGCTGCGCTGATCTTCTGGCTCGTCCGCCGGGGTGTTGCTCAGCTCGCCAGATCCAGGGAGACGGTTGCCGCCAGTGAACGCTATTTTCGTGCGCTCTTCGAGCAGGCTCCCACGGCCTATCAGTCCCTCGACGACGAAGGTCGAATCCTCGATGTGAACGAGGCCTGGTTGCGTCTGCTCGGCTGCGGCGACCGCCCGGAGGTGCTGGGCCGCCACATTGGCGAGTTCCTCGAGGAATCCCAGCTGGTGCTGCTGCAGGAACGATTCCCCAACTTCAAGGCCACGGGCACCCTCGAGGACGCCGAGTTCGTACTCCAGCGCCGCGACGGGAATCTGGTGACCGTCACCGTGGACGGGCGCATCCAGCGTGATGACGACGGCCAGTTCTTGCGCACTCACTGCGTTCTCCACGACATCACCGATCGCAAGGCCCACGAGCGTGCACTGCGCGATTCGGAACGCCGCCTCTCCCTGGCTCTCGACGGCGCCCGCCTGGGGACCTTCGTCTGGTACATGAAAGGCGGCACGGTGCGCTGGAGCGAGCGGCAGGCCGAGCTCTACGGCACCACGCTCGACGATTTCGACGGCACAAGCGGCGACGTCCTCGATCGCATCCATCCCGACGACCGCCCGGACGTCCAGGCCGAACTGGACCGGGCCCGGAGCGAGGACGCGATGCTCGTCGCGGAGTATCGCGCCGTGTGGCCCGACGGCGGTCACCACTGGCTCGGCACCGCCGGGCGCTTCCAGTTCGACGCCGACGGCGAACCCGAGAGCCTGCGTGGCGTGACCATGGACATCGACTCGCGCAAGCGCGCCGAGGCCGACCGCGACCGCATGGAGGCCGAGTTGAGGCTGCGTATCGACGCCATCGAGACCGCCCTCAGCGGATTCGAGATCGTGGATGCGCAGGGCCGGTTCCTCTACGCCAACAAGGCGGCCCTGAACATGTGGGGCTACGCGAGCGTCGACGAGGTGGTGGGACGCGAAGCGGTGACCCACGTGGCCGATCCCGCCGAGGGGCAGAGGATCATCGCCGCCATTCGCGAGCACGGCGAGATCTCCGTCGAGTATACGGCGATGCGGAAGGACGGCTCCACGTTCGAGGTCTGGATGATCGCCCGGGCCACCGAGGACGCCGAGGGGCGTCGCGTCTTCATGGGTACCTCCATCGACGTCACGGAACGGCGCCAACTCGAGGAACAGCTCCGCCAGGCCCGGAACATGGAGGCGGTGGGCCAGCTGGCCGGCGGCGTGGCTCACGACTTCAACAACCTATTGCAGGTCATCAACGGCTACGCTGAAATGGCCCTCGGCGACCTGGACGAGAGCCATCCGGCGCGTCACTTCGTCTCGGAGATCGGATCGGCGGGCGGTCGGGCGGCCCGGCTGGTTGGGCAGCTCCTGGCCTTCAGTCGCCGGCAAGTGCTCGAGCCGGAGATCGTGGAACTCAACGAGGTGGTCGAGGGTCTGCTCGAGATCGCCGGGCGCATCGTGGGCGAGAGCATCCGGATCGACTGGACGCCGGGGCGCCAGCTGGGCGCCGTGACCGCGGACCACGGTCAGCTCGAGCAGGTCCTGGTGAATCTCTGGATCAACAGTCGCGACGCCATGCCCGGGGGCGGGGTCTTGACCATCGAGACCGAGAACGTCCGCTTCGACAGCGACGATTGCCGGCTTCACGCCTGGGCCCGACCGGGCCGGTACGTGATGCTGTCGGTCACCGATTCGGGTTCGGGCATGGACCAGGCCACCATCGACCGCATCTGGGAGCCGTTCTTCACGACCAAGCCGCCGGGCAAGGGAACCGGGTTGGGGCTGTCCACGGTGTATGGCGTCGTGCGCCAGCACGATGGCCTGATCCACCTCTCCAGCGAGCCGGGCCACGGAACGACCTTCAAGATCTACCTGCCGCTGGTGGACCGGCCGGCGGCGAGCGTCGGCGACGAGGAGCCCGCACCTACGGCCGACAGCGGCGAGACCATTCTCGTGGCCGAAGACAACGACGAGGTCCGTGAACTCGTGCGCAATGTCCTCGTGCAGGCGGGCTACGACGTGGTCGTGGTCGCCGACGGCGCGTCGGCCCTCGCGCACCTGCAGGAGCACGGTGCCGACGTGGACCTGGCTCTGCTGGACGTGATCATGCCGGGCCTCGGCGGCCGCGACGTCCATGATCAGGTGCGCGACCGTTTCCCGGACCTGCGGTTCCTCTTCACCAGCGGCTACGGTCCCGATGGCGAACACACCGATTTCGTGCTCGACACCGGCTTCGAGTTGCTGCAGAAACCCTTCGTGGCCGGCGCCCTGACGGACCGTGTCCGGCGAATTCTCGATCAAGCGTGAACGAGACCAGCGCAACCCGCATCCGCACCGCCCTGATCACCGTCCAGCTGCTCTTCGGGGTCAATTACCTGCTGAGCAAGGTCGTGGTATCGGCGCTCGACCCCGCCGCCTGGGCGGCGCTGCGATCGCTGTCGGCCCTCGTGATCCTGGCGGTCCTGGCGGGACTGCGCCGCAGCCACCTGCCCCGCGGCCGCGATCTGGCCTACCTGGCCGGCTGCGCTCTCCTCGGCGTGACCTTCAATCAGATCCTCTTTCTCGAGGGCCTCAGCCGCACCACGCCGGCCCACTCGGCCCTGATCTGCAGCCAGATCCCGCTCTTCGCCCTGGCGGCGGCCATCGCCATGAGGCAGGAGCGCCTCACCCGCCGCAAGCTCACCGGCCTGGTCACCGGCATGATCGGTGTGCTGATCCTCCTGGAGATCGACCGATTCCGCCTCGATTCCCGTTATCTATTGGGCGACCTGCTCACCCTGGCCAACGCCGCCAGCTACGGCTTCTACGTGGCGCTGAGCGGACGGGTCATGCGCCGCCACGATCCTCTCGGCGCCACCACGGCGGTCTTCCTCTTCGGGACCCTCGGTATCCTGATCTACGGAGGCGACGATCTGCTCCGGGCGCCTCTGGGTGCGCTGGAGCCGGGAGTCTGGGCCAGCATGGCCTACGTGATCGTGGGGGCCACCGTGGCGACCTATTTCCTCAACCTGTGGGCGCTCAAGCACACCCAGGCGTCGCGGGTGGCGCTCTTCGTCTTCCTGCAACCCGTGGTGGCCACCGTGCTGTCGGTGGCGCTCGGGGCGGAGATCCTGACCTGGCGATTGTCGGTTGCCGGTGGCCTGGTCCTGACCAGTCTGGCCCTGAGGGACGATGCTTGACCACCCATGCGGTTCGGGGGATACTGCGGGCGTTACCTGACCGTAGGTCAACGGGTTGGAAATCTCGTGTCAACGCCACAAGACCGAGAGTGAGATGGGCGCTCCGCGATTTGTTACATGTCGAGTGGCCTTGTTGCTGCTCATGGCTTCGCTGGCTTCCTGTGCCGGCGGTCCCGATACTGACGCCAGTGTCACGACGACCAATCCCGCCCAGGGTCGGCCGCCTTCTCCCGTGCAGGTCGCTCCCCAGCAGTCGTGGGACGACGCCGTCCTCTACTTCGTGATCCTCGACCGATTCGCCGACGGCGATCCCGACAACAACCAGGACGTGGACCGCGCCGGCCCCGGCAGTTTCCACGGCGGCGACCTTACCGGTCTCATCGCCAATCTCGACGAGATCGCCGACCTCGGATGCACCGCGCTCTGGATCACCCCGGTCCAGCAGCAGGTGCCGGGGTACGTGTCCAGCGTGGGGTTCTTCGATTGGGGCTACCACGGCTACTGGGCCGACGACTTCCACGCCATCGATCCCCGCTTCGGCACCGAGGACCAGCTCGCCGAACTTGTAGAGCAGTGTCACGCCCGCGGCATGAAGGTGCTGCTCGACGTGGTCTACAACCACTGCGGCTACGAGTCCCGGTACATCCAGGAGAAGGGTCGCGAATGGCTTCGCTTCGGTAGCTACTGCGGCGACGACGATCTCACCAGCTGCCTGTCGGGCCTGCCAGACTTCAAGACCGACAATCCCGAGGTGCGCGAGTACCTGCTCGAGGCCCATCTGGGGCTGGCCGACCGCGTCGGCCTCGACGGCTTCCGCCTCGACACGGTCAAGCATGTGGAACACGACTTCTGGCAGCTCCACCGCGCGCGTACCCGGGAACGCCTGGGCGACGACTTCTTCCTGCTGGGCGAGGTCTGGGGCGGCGACAACGAGGTCATGGAGCCCTGGTTCGAGCCCGACGAGATGGACGCGGGCATCGATTTCTCGTTCCAGGGCAGCTCCATCGGCTTCGCCCTCGGTCGCGGTCGGCCCATCGCATTCAATCGCTACCTCGACATGCGCGAGGACGTGCGCGAGGGCCACTTCGTATCCCACTATCTCTCGAGCCACGACACACCCGGCGCCATCCTCACCCTCGATGGCGACGTCGAGTTGTTCCGACTGTGCGTGGCCTTGCAGATGACCGCCCGCGGCATTCCCTGCGTCTTCTACGGCGAGGAGGTCGGGCGCCGGGTCGGCGACTGGCCGGAGAACCGCTCCGACATGCCGTGGGGCGGCCTGGGCGTGCTGCCGGGCGAAGACATCGACCGCGACGAGGAGTTGCGGGGCTTCTACAAGCAGCTCATCGCCATCCGGCGCGCGCATCCGTGCCTGTGGCGCGGCGAGCGCGAGGGTCTGGACTTCGGCAAGCACCATCTCGTCTTCCGCCGCCATGATTCCGAGAGCGGCGACCAGTTGCTGGTGGCGCTGAATCGCGACGCGGAGGCGGCCGCGGCGACGGTGACGCTGCCCGAGAACTGGAACGGCGATGCGACGGACCTGCTCGGCGGCGCGCGTTTCGCGGCGGCTGCCGGCAGTGTCGAACTGACGATTCCGCCGCGATCGACGCTGATCCTGGCGCCGACCGCCGGCGAATAGGCGCCGCGCTCTCCTCGATGGGAGTGGCGCGGCAGAAAGAGGGAGAGTCCCTTGGCAAGGGTCGTCCTCGACAAGATCAAAAAATGCTACGGCGACGTGGAAGTGATCCGCGAGCTGAACCTGGAGATCCGCGACGAGGAATTCATGGTCCTCGTCGGGCCCTCCGGTTGCGGCAAGTCCACCGCCCTGCGCATGATCGCCGGGCTGGAGGAGATCACCGCCGGCGAGATCAGCATCGGCGATCGGGTGGTGAACGACGTGCCGCCCAAGGATCGCGACATCGCCATGGTCTTCCAGAGCTACGCGCTGTACCCGCACATGTCGGTGCGCGAGAACATGGACTTCGGTCTGCGGATCAAGAAGATGCCTCGTGAGGAGATCGACCGCCGCGTGGCGAACGCCTCGCGCATCCTGGGTATCGAATCCTATCTCGACCGCAAGCCGCGCCAGCTCTCGGGCGGTCAACGGCAACGCGTGGCGGTGGGCCGGGCCATCGTGCGGGATCCGTCGGTGTATCTCTTCGACGAACCGCTCTCCAACCTCGACGCCAAGCTGCGCGTGCAGATGCGCGCCGAGATCACCGGCCTGCAGCGGCGCCTCAAGACCACCACCGTGTACGTGACCCACGATCAGATCGAGGCCATGACCATGGGGCATCGCATCGCCGTCCTAAACGACGGCGACCTGCAGCAGGTGGGCACGCCGCTGGAGCTCTACGACACTCCGGCCAACCTCTTCGTGGCGCGCTTCATCGGGACGCCGCCCATGAACTTCCTGCGGGGCGCCGTGGGTGCCGATGGCGGCTCGGTGACCGGCAACGGATTCGAACTGGATCTGGGCGAGGCCAATCGCGACATGGCCGCGGGCATGGCTGGAAGAGACGTCCAGGTGGGCATCCGGCCGGAGTATCTGCGGGACACGCCTCGTGAGGGCAGCGGTCCCACGGCGCCCCTGCGCCTGAAGATCGAACTGGTGGAAACCCTGGGCCACGAGGTCCTGGTCCACGGTCATCTGGGCGAGGATATGGTGGTGGCCAAGGTCGATCCCCATCGCCGACCCGAGATCGACACGGAGATCGAGCTACAGCTCGAGCTCGACAAGTTGCAACTCTTCGACGCTGTCAGCGAGCAGCGCCTGAACCGAGGAGAACGACCATGACGAAGCCCGTGTTCTGGCTGGCCACTCTCGCCGTGGCCGTGGTCCTGGTGCCGACGGTCGCGATGGCCGAGATCGAACTGGTGGTCTGGCACGCCTATCGCGGCAAGGAGAAGGCTGCCTTCGAGTCGGTCGTCGAGGTGTTCAATCAGGATCACGTCGACGATGTCAGGGTGAAGACCCTGGCCGTGCCGTACGACGCCTACGCCGACAAGATCACAGCGGCGGTGCCGCGGGGGAAGGGGCCCGACGTGTTCATCTTCGCCCAGGACCGCCTCGGCGGCTGGGTCGAGGCGGGCCGTACCATGGAGCCCATCGATTTCTATCTCTACGAGGAGATCACCGACGACTTCATCCCCTCGACCCTCGAGGCCATGCAGTATCAGGGCAACACCTACGGCCTGCCCATGAACTTCAAGGTCGTCACCATGATCTACAACACGGACATGGTGGCGTCGCCGCCGCAGACCAGCACCGAACTGATCGAGGTGGCCAAGCTGCACACCAACGAGGCCGGCGGAAAGTTCGGCCTGGCTTACTCGTACAGCGACTTCTATTACCACAGCGCGCTGATGAACGCCTTCGGCGGCGGCGTGTTCCAGGGCAGTCGCGACCCCGTGCTGAACAGCTTCGAGAACGTGCAGTCCCTGGAGCTGATGATGCAGTGGTTCGACGTGGACAAGGTGATGCCCGCCGAGCCGAGCAGCAGTCTCATCACCATGCTCTTCAACCAGGGCGACGCGGCCATCGTGTTCTCCGGCCCCTGGTTCCTCTCCGAGATCAGCGAGTCCATTCCCTACGCCCTGGCCACATTGCCCACCGTCGACGAAGCGGGCGGCGCGCCCATGCAGCCCTGGATGACCGTGGAAGGCGCCTACATCGCGGCGCCGAGCCAGAACAAGGATCACGCCTTCGACTTCGTGCTCTACCTCACCGGTCCGGCGGCGGGCAAGACGATGGCCCTCGAGGGTCGGCAGACGCCGGCCAACCTGCGGGTGTACGACGATCCCGAAGTTGCCGGCGACGTCCAATTGAGTGCATTTCGGGCACAGGTCGAGCATGCCGTGCCCATGCCGAACTTCGCTGAGATGACCATGGTCTGGTCGCCGGCCACCACTGCCATGAACAGTATCGTGCGCAAGGCCTCGTCGCCGCAGGCGGCGCTGGATCAGGCCCAGAAGGACGTGGAGGAACGCGTGAAGAGCCTGAGGAAGTAGCACGCCATGCGAGACGCGAGCGTGGGACGTACCGTCGCCGGACTGATCACCGCCCTGGTGATCGGGATCGGGCTCATGAGCCTGATCCTCGGCGAGGCGCGCCGAACCATGACGCGGTCGGCCACCGAGCAGAACGCCGTGGTGACCGCGGCGGCGGCTGCCGACGTGCTGGCCCGCGTTCGCGACGACGGTGGCGATCTCCAGGCCATGACCGTGGCGCTGGCGGCGGCCTTGCCGGACCTCGAGCAATTGCGGGTGATCGATGCTTCCAGGCGGCAGCTGGCGGCGTCGACCCACGCCGCCGACCTCGAGGCTGGGGACTTTCCCCAGCGACTCAAGCGTGAGCAGAAGGGCTGGTTCGATCAGGCGAAGGAACTGGAGGCGGCCCATTCCACCAACGTGATGGAAGGCAAGGCGCGCAAGGACGAGGTCCTGCTGCGGGCCGTCGCCGCCGATCGCCTCGAAGTGGTATTGCCGCTATTCGACGAGGACCAGGTGACCGGTTCGGTGCAGGCGGTCACCGTGGCCGTGCTGCCGGCCGACGCGTCCGGCGGCCTGCCGGGCTGGATCCCGGTGCTGGCTGCGGCGCTCCTGTTGCTGGGCTTGCTGCGTCTGCTTCCCGGTGGCTGGCCCCGCTTCGCCGCCGGCCTCGTGGTGACCGCCGTCGCGCTCTATCTCCATGCCAGTCTCGGTGCGGACACCCTCACCAACACGCGGTTGGTGGGCGAGCAGTCCGTCGCCGATCATGCTCTGGACGTGAGCAGCGCCCTGCGTGGGCGGCCGGACGTGGACGCCGACGATCTCGCCGTCACCCGCTGGAATATCGACCGGTTCCGAGTCGGCCGCGCCACTTTCGACGACGCGGGACTGGTGGCGGTGGGTCGCGTGGAGGACGGTTTCGACCGCGATCGCGGGCGTTTCCGGCAGGGCGCTTTCGTGCTGAGCCTGCTGGCGGTGGTGTTCTACTACTGGGTGGCCACCGGCTGGGCTCGCCGCACCGGCACCGCGCTGGTGAAGCACCGCAGCGCCTACGGCTTCGTGGTGCCGGCCATGATCGGTATGATCCTGCTGGTGTTCTTCCCGTTCTTCTACGGCGTGTTGCTGTCGTTCTTCAACAAGACCCTCTACAACGTCAACCAGCCGCTGTACGACCTCTGGGTCGGATTCGACAACTACGTGAGCATCATCGCCGACACCGGCGTGGTCCGCACCGCCGAAGACGGCTCGCGCTCCATCAACTTCCAGAACTTCTACTGGACCCTGGGCTTCACCATCCTCTGGACCGTGAGCAACGTCTTCATCGGCACCACGCTGGGTCTGACCCTGGCGCTGATCCTCAACGTGAAAGAACTGCGATTCAAGCCCTTCTACCGCATCATCCTGATCCTGCCGTGGGCGGTGCCGAACTACATCACGGCCCTCATCTGGAAGGGCATGTTCCACAAGCAATTCGGGGTGATCAACCAGGTGATCCAGATCGGAGGCGGTGAGCCGATATCCTGGTTCGACGCCTGGTACACGTCCTTCTTCGCCGTGCTCATGACCAACGGGTGGCTCAGCTTCCCCTTCATGATGGTGATCGCCCTCGGCGCGTTGCAGTCCATTCCCAACGACCTCTACGAGGCCGCGCGTGTCGACGGCGCCGGGCGGGTGCAGGCCTTCCGCTTCGTGACCCTGCCGTCGCTCAAGCCGGCGCTGGTGCCGGCGGTGATCCTCTCGGTGGTCTGGACCTTCAACATGTTCAACATCATCTACCTGGTGTCCCAGGGCGAACCCGCCGGCGCCACCGAGATCCTGATCACCGACGCCTACAAGATCGCGTTCGAGCAGTACCGCTACAGTTACGCCGCCGCCTACTCCGTGGTGATATTCCTGATCCTCATGGTCTACGGCATCTGGCAGAACAAGGTGACCAAGGCGACGGAGGGCATATGAGCAACCGTAACGACTCGGTCCCCCACTTCTGGCTGCACCTGTTCCTCGTCTTCATGGTGCTGGTGACCGTGTATCCCATCCTCTGGGTCCTCACCGTGGCGTTCAGCGGTCAACAGGCCCTGATGTTCGTGGATCTGCCGCCGGATCCCTCGGTGCTGGACCGTGTGCGCGCCGTGGTTCCCTGGCCGGCGCAGGTCTCGGTGCAGAACTTCGTCGACGTCTTCAGCCAGCAGCCGTTCGGTCGCTGGCTCCTGAACAGCGCCCTGGTCGCGGCCGCCACCACGGTGATGGGCGTGTTCCTGGCCACCACCGCCGGCTACGCCTTCAGTCGCTTCCGTTTCCCGGGGCGCCGCGCGGGCATGATGTCGTTCCTGATCTCGCAGATGTTTCCCGGCACGCTCACCCTGGTGCCGCTCTACATCATCATCGTGCAGTGGCTGCACCTGGGCAGCAATTACCTGGGCCTGATCCTGCTCTACTCCACCACCGCCATCCCGTTCTGCGTGTGGATGCTCAAGGGCTACTTCGATACGATCCCGCGCGAACTGGAGGAGTCGGCCCTCATGGACGGCGCCTCACCCGCGGTGATCTTCTGGAAGATCATCCTGCCCCTTTCCAAGCCTGCGGTGGCCGTCACCGCGCTCTTCAGCTTCATGACCGCCTGGAACGAGTTCATCCTGGCGCTCACCATCATGGACCAGGAGAGCATGTACACTGCGCCGGTGGGCCTGCGCTTCTTCGTCGGTGGATTCGCCGAGCAGCAGTGGGGCTACTTCGCCGCCGGTTCCATCGTGGCCGCCCTTCCGGTGATGGCCCTGTTCCTCTTCCTGCAACGTTTCCTGATCTCCGGCCTGACCGCGGGTGCGGTCAAGGGCTGAGGGAGGATCTCGTGTTTCGTTCCCTGATACGCAACCCCAAACCTGGAGGCATGATCATGCGCGGACTGCAGAGCGGTTTGCTGGTGATGGCTGCCGTCGGCTTGCTGGCCGGCGGCGCGATGGCCGGCAAAGTCGAGATTTCCGATCCCAAGAACGACGACTTCGGGCCCGGCGAGTACGTCTATCCCACCGACGCCGTCTACACCCCCGGTTCGTTCGACCTGACCAAATTCAAGTTCGAGGTCAAGGGTGACAACGCCGAGATCGATTGCACCATGGGTGCCAAGCTGGAAGACCCCTGGCGCATGGGCGGCGGATTCTCCGTGCAGATGATCTTCGTGCTCATCGACAACGCGCCTGGCGGATTCACCGAGACGCCGCCGGGCCTGAACGTGGCCGTCGACGAATCCACGGCCTGGGACGTCTGCGTGGTCCTCTCGCCGCAGACCATGGCCCGCGTGCAGCAGGAAGTGGACGCCAAGGCCGGCGCCATGGCGTCGAGCATCATCGTGCCGGGCCGGGTGCGCGGCAAGCGCTCCTCGATCAACGCCAAGTTCAAGGCCGAGACCCTCGGCGGCACCGGCGATCCGTCCGAGTGGAAGTATCAGGTGCTCGTGCAATCCAACGAGGGTTTTCCGGCGGGCGGCGATCTTCTGACCCGCAAGGTCAACGAGTACGAGGGCCAGCACCGCTTCGGCGGCGGCACCGACTTCGATTGCGATCCCCACGTCATGGACATTCTTGGCGATCATGCCCAGCTTGCCGAATACAAATGCGAGCCCGACGGCACCACGGCATGGATGGCCACGGTCAAACTGGTGCAGCCGTAGGGACACGGCGAACCATCGGATTCAGGAGGTCCCGAGCATGAAACGCACCATTCTTCTCCTGCTGGCAGCCCTGATGTTGGGCGGTATCTTCGCCGGTGTGGCCATCGCGGCCGACGGGCAGAAACTCCAACTCACCGGTGTGAACTACACCAAATTCCTCTGGGGCAACCGCCGTTACGACGGCTCCATGTACAACTTCACCACCATCCCGGGCGAGGGCTTCGGCGACAACGGCCAGGGCACCGAGTTCGAACTGCTTCTGCAGAGCAAGCCCTCGAGCAAGATCGAGGTCACCGGCCGCCTCAAGAGCCGCTTCAACCAGAACCAGTGGACCAACTGGGGCGGATTTGGCGGTGATCCGGGCGTGGTCGGAGAAGACAACGGTGGCGG
>PIVY01000003.1 GCA_003353795.1 bacterium | reverse complement strand
GCCGGACGGGCCGCCCGGCATGGGGCGGCCCTTCTCGTCCAGATCGTTAGCGCGTAGCTAGTGGCGAAAACATGACCGCAATAGTAAAGTATCTGGACTCGGAGGAGGGTGCATGCTGAGTGCAGCCCGGCCCGATGCGAACGATTTACATGCCACCGTAGGAAAGGAATATCCACAATGTTGTACCGACTCGTTGCGGCGAGCCTTGCGATTACGTGCTTCATCCCGTCCCTGGTGACGGCGACCGATCAGACCACCGACTTCACCCGCTACGAATGGACACTCGAGAACGAGGATGCCGACTGGGATCCTCGCGCCGGCCTACAGGTGGTCGAACTGGACGACCGTATCTACCTGCTCGGCGGCCGGACCCCCATCGATCCCGCCGAGGTGCCGGTCTTCGGCGCGAGCGTGATCCACGGCGACGTCTGGCGCACCGACGACCAGGGCCAGACCTGGGATCAAATCCTTGCCACCGAGACGCCGGGCCACTGGGCGCCCCGCGCGTACTTCCAGAGCCTGGTCAAGGACGACGAGATCTTCGTCATCGGCGGCCAGGATTTCACGGTGATCGACAACCCCGACTCCACGGGTCCGCCCCAGATCGCGGTCTCCGAGTTCTTCGACGACGTCTGGAGCAGCAGCGACGGCGTCGACTGGATCGAGCGCACCGCCGCAGCCGGCTGGGAAGGTCGTGCCGGACTCAGCGCTGCCGTGTACAACGACGAGATCTACGTGCTCGGCGGATCGGTGAATGACGACGACGCCATCGGCGGACCCGGCGGTCCGCCCCGCATCTACTTCAACGACGTCTGGAAATCGGCCGACGGCGAGACCTGGGTCCAGGTCACCGATGCTGCGCCGTGGGAGCCGCGGGCCGGCGGTATTGCCGTGGCCTTCAACGGCTATCTCTACATGATCGGCGGCGAGGCCGGATTCAACTGTTTCCCGGTTCCCTGCGATCCTCCCTACTTCAACGACGTGTGGCGGACCCAGGACGGCATGACCTGGGAACTGATGACGGCGGAGGCCGAGTGGGCCTCGCGGCCAGGGCACCAGGCCGTCGTCATCCGCAAGCATCTCGTGCTCTTCGGCGGATTCGGGCAGAGCCAGAACCCTGCCGATCCATTCGCCCCGGCGAACCCCATGGATGTCTGGGTCAGCATCGACGGCGCCGAGTGGGAGCAGGTGGACGACGCACCCTGGAACGCCACGTCTCCCGCGGACATCAAGTATGACCTCGACGCCCTGGTGGTCGATCGCGGCCCCGAGGGCGGCGGTCCGGCAATCCTGACCTTCGGCGGTGACCGCGAGACGTTCAACCCATTCGATCCGGTGAACTACCTCAACGTGGACAACGACGTCTGGCGCTACACGCTGCCGTCGCGTTACTGGATCGGAAATTCGAGCGAGCCCGCGCCCGGCCTCGGCATCGAGCCGCTGGGGCTGCGCGTCGCACCCAATCCCTTCAACCCCAGCACGACGATCTCCTTCACCAACCCCGTGGCTCAGCCCGCGCGACTGGTGATCTACGACGTGGCGGGGCGCAAGGTCCGGACCCTCGTCGATCAGGACCTTGCTGCCGGAAGCCAGCAGTATCGCTGGGACGGCACGAACGACCGTGCGGGCCGCGTCGCCAGCGGCGTGTACCTCTTCCGCTTGCAACTCGGCGGTGCGGTCCATTCGGGCCGGTTGTTGCTGGACAAGTAGGCGCCGATCCGTCGTTCTACTCGACGAGAGGCCGCCCCTCGGGGCGGCCTCTCGCATCATCTTCGTTCAACAGTACGTTACCGGAACAGGTTCTTCACCTGGCTCAGGCTCTTCGACTCCACCGACACGGTGGCCGGCGCGAGCGACATCTCGTCGTAGTACACCGGGGTCGCGTTGTTGGCGTAGAGATCGACGCATGCGATTTCCACCGCACCGCCGCCGCTGACGCCCTCGCTCCAGCTCGCCTGGTAGAGCATGGTGCCATTGTAATAGAAGGTCTGCAGGTCCGATTGCAGGTCGATGACCAGCTGCAGCTCAGACCACTGGCCGGTGACGTAGGGCATGGTCTCGCCGCCGGCGGTGTCGGTGGTGATGGTGCCGCCCGTGAAGCGGATCTGGACCGACCAGTTCTGGGCGCCGTTGGGGGCGTAGGTGTTCAGCACGAGGAAGTAGGTCTCGCCGCTGAAGTCGTTGGGGATGAGCATCCAGGTGGTCAGGTACCAGACGCCCGAATTGTAGCCGCTGAAGGGCTGCACGATGTCCGCGGCGCCGGCAATGGCCACCGACTGCGAGCCGGTGAACGCCTGGAGGTCGGAGATGATGGCGTCGAAGGCCGGATCGTCATTCCAGCCTGCCCAGCCGCCCTGGCCGTGGATGCCACCGCCGGCCGGATAGCTCTCGAACCCGTCGAACCAGTCGGCCTGGGCCGTGGCGGTTCCAAGGATCAGAAGAACGCCGATGGCGATGATGATGCGTGAACGTTTCTGCATGGTGGACCCCTCCAGTTCAAGTGGCGAGCGCGACGGCCGGTCGCCGTGAGGCACGCTGCGGATCCGGCGGGCGCGACGTGCGGCCGGCCAACGTCGATGTCGAGCGGCACGCACTTCAGGCGAACGATGCGGATGTATTCGATATGGACCGGCTTCGATGCGGGGCGTTTCCGCGTATGGGTGGGGCGCGGAGGTGCGGATCCGCGGGCAGTGTGACACAGATGGTTGCAGATTGTCAAATGAGCCGATGAATCGTGACCTGTTTGCCGTTTCGTGGGGATTGGTGAATGGCGTCGCGAGTGGGCAGGCGGTTGCCCGCTGAGCGGTCATCCCATAGAGTCGCCGCCAGTCGACGTCACGTGGCGCACGGTCCTGGTTCGGACGATCATCGACCCGCGCCGAAAGGGGAGACCATGCGAACCGCCTGCTTGATCATCGCGATCCTCACTCTGTGGGCTACGGCCATCGCCGAAACCCTCACGCCGTACATCATCGTCCTGGGGATTGCACAGGACGGCGGGTCGCCCCAGGCCGGTACGAAGGCGCACCCCGGCTGGGACGACCCGGCCTCGAAGCATCTGGCTACGTCCCTGGCCCTGGTCGATCCGGCCACCGGTCAGCGCTGGCTCTTCGATGCCACGCCCGATTTCCGCGAGCAACTCCACCTGCTGGACGTCGAGGCTCCGGCCGAGGGCAGGCCCGGGTTGGCCGGGATCTTCCTCACGCATGCTCACATGGGTCACTACACCGGGCTCGTGCATCTCGGCTACGAGGCCATGGGCGCCGATGCCGTGCCGGTGTACGCCATGCCGCGCATGACGTCGTACCTGTCGAGCAACGGTCCGTGGGATCAGCTGGTTCGCTACGAGAACATTGCGCTCGAACCGCTTGCCGATGGCATCCCCGTTCGCCTGAACGACCGACTCGAGGTGACGCCGTTCGTGGTGCCGCACCGACAGGAGTACTCGGAGGTCGTGGGCTTCCGGATCGAGGGGCCGAGCCGGACCGTGCTCTACATTCCGGACATCGACAGCTGGACCGAATGGGACGTCGCCGGCACCCACATCGAGGACTTGCTGGCCGGCGTGGATGCGGCCTACCTGGACGGCACCTTCTTCGCCGACGGCGAGCTGCCGGGTCGCGACATGTCGGGCATACCCCATCCATTCATCCGCACCAGCATGGACCGCTTCGAGAACTTGCCCGACGCCGAGAAGGCCAAGGTCCGTTTCATCCACCTCAACCATACCAACCCGGCACTGAGAACAGGCAGCGACGCGACGGCGGAGATCCGGCGGCGCGGCTTCCGGGTGGCCGCGGAGCGCGAGCGCCTGGGGCTGTAGGTTCTCGCCTCGCAGTTGATGCATCGCCGGCCTGGCCCTATTCTTGGCGGACCGTCGCCCTGCCCCCCGATCTTCCGAGGTACCCCATGTCCTGTCTCTGCGGTTCCAGCCAGGTCTTCGATGAATGCTGCGGCCCCATCATCGCCGGCGAGCGCCAGGCGCCCACGCCCGAAGCCCTCATGCGTGCGCGCTACTCCGCATACGCCCGGGTCGATATCGAATTCCTCGAGACCTCGCTGCATCCCGACCGCCGCGAGGACCACGACGCCGAGGCGGTGCGCGAATGGGCCGAGGAGAGCGAGTGGCTGGGCCTGGAGATCGTCTCGACCACCGACGGCGGCGAGGGCGACGACACCGGCCGCGTGGAGTTCGTCTGCCTCTACGAGTACGGCGGCGAGGAAAAGCGACACCATGAGGACGCGGTCTTCGAGCGGGTCGATGGCCAGTGGTACTTCTCCGAGGGCAACGTCGTTCAGGCCCGACCGTTCGTGCGCGAAGAGCCCAAGGTCGGTCGCAACGACCCGTGTCCCTGCGGAAGCGGCAAGAAGTTTAAGAAGTGCTGCGGATAGACCGGATCCACCGCTGACCACCGTCCTTGGCAAGCCCATGGTCCTGCGGGTATGTTTGAGCCCTCAAGGAGTGTGTATGCGGCAGATCGTGATCACCCGGCGCGGCGGCCCCGAGGTCCTCAGCGTGCGCGAGACCATGGTTCCCGAACCGGGACCCGGCGAAGTGCGCGTGCGCACGGCCCTGGCCGGGGTGAATTTCGCCGACGTGATGATCCGCCTGGGACTCTATCCAGACGGACCGAAGCTGCCGGCGGCGCCCGGTTACGAACTGAGCGGAACCATCGAGGCCGTCGGCCAGGACGTGCCCATCACCCGGGTGGGCGAGACCGTCACCGCGCTGCGCGCCTTCGGCTGCTACGCGGAGCAGGTTTGCGTGCCGGCCGGTCAGGCGTTTCCGTTACCCGACGGCGTGGGTCTGGAAGCCGCCGCGGCCCTGCCCGTGAATTACCTCACCGCATACATCATGCTGCGCGTGCTGGCGCCGGTGCAACCGGGCGACCGGGTGCTGGTGCATTCCGCCGCCGGCGGTGTGGGCCAGGCCGCGAGTCAGCTTGTGCGGCTGGCCGGCGGCGAGGTGCTGGCCACGGCCTCGCCGGCCAAGCACGACTTCCTCCGCGAACAGGGCTGCACCCTCGTCCTCGATAGCCAGCAGCGCGAGTTCGCCGGACAGGTGCGCACGGCCTGCGGCGGCCGCGGTTGCGATATCGTCCTCGAGCCGCGCCACGGTCGCTGGATCATGGAGAGCTACAACGCTCTCGGTCGAGGCGGCCGCCTCGTGCTGCACGGATTCGCCAGCGCGGCCGAGGGCGGCGGCGGCACCCTGAACGCCCTCAAGACCCTGGCGCAGGTGCCGTGGCTGAGCCTCAATCCGGTCCGCCTGATGAACGACAACAAGGCGGTCGCCGGTGTGAACCTCGGCCGCATGTGGGACGAGACCGACCGGCTCGAGGGATGGATGCGGAAACTTCTCGCGCTGCTGGCCGCCGGCGACATCGAGCCCCGCATCGACCGCGTCTACCCGGCCGAGGAAGCCGGTGCGGCGCACCTGCGCCTACAGCAGCGCCAGAACGTGGGGAAGGTCCTGCTGGACTTCCGGGCCGGGAGTGCGGCGTGAAGGTCTCGGCGGCCATCATCACCCACGAGAACGCCGCCACGCTGGATCGATGCCTGAGCACCCTCGACTGGTGCGACGAGGTCGTGGTGCTCGACCAACATAGCACCGACGATACGGCCGCCGTGTGCGACCGGCACGGGGTGCGTCTCGAGCAAACCGAGTGGCTCGGCTTCGGACCCACCAAGCAGAAGGCCGCCGACCTCTGCCGCAATCGCTGGGTCCTGAGCATCGATTCGGACGAACGAGTGACCCCCGAGCTTCGCGCTGCGATCATGGCGCTCCCCGATGAACCGCAGCCGGCGGCCTTCGCCGTCAACCGGCTGAGCCAGTTTCTCGGTCGGTGGATCCGGCATTGCGGCTGGCATCCCGACTGGATCGTGCGCCTGTTCGACCGCGAACGGGCCGGCTTCGACGGCAAGCCGGTGCACGAGGCCATCGAGGCTCGCGGGACGGTGGCACGTCTCGACGGCCTGCTCCTCCACGACGCCTACGAGAGCATGGAGCAGTACATCGCCAAGCTCGACCGCTACACCACCGCGGCCGCCGAGGAGGCTCACGCCCAGGGGCGGCGCAGCGGACCGGCGGGTGCGGTGCTGCGGGCCCAGGCCGCGTTCTGGCGCATGTGGTTACTCCAGGGCGGGATCTTCGACGGCAGGGCCGGCGCCGTGCTCTGTCTCAGTTCGTCGTTCTACGTGCTGAGCAAGTACGCCAAGCTCTGGCGGCTGGAAAAGGCTCCCGACGATCCGGGTCGATCATGAAGGTGCTCCTGGCGCGATGCGATCGCCTGGGGGATCTGGTACTGGCGCTGCCTGCCTTCGCCTGGCTGAGACGATGCCGGCCCGACTGGGAGATCCACGCCCTGGTGGCGCCGGGCGCGGTGCCGTTGGTGGAGAACGATCCGGCCATCGACGCGTTCTATTGCTGGGACGGTGGCGAGGACGCCGCGCTCACCGAGCGACTGATCGCCGAGAAGTACGACGCCGCGGTGCTCCTGCAGTACCAGACACCCCTGGCCCGACTGTTGCGGGCCGCGAGGATCCCCCGGCGTTACGGTCCGCTGTCCAAGCTGTCGAGCTGGTTGCTCCTGAACCGGGGCCGCTGGCAGCACCGATCGCGGGTCAAGCGCCACGAGCGCGACTACAACGTGGAGTTGGTGCGGCCGCTGGTCGGCCCGGCCGCTGCGGTCGAACCGATCGATGTCCCTCGCCTGCACCTGGGCGAGGTCCAGCGGGACACGGCGCGCCGGTTTCGCGATCAGGAGGCGAGCGGGGCCGAGACCGTGGCATTCGTGCATCCGGGGTCCGGCGGGTCGGCCCTGGACTGGGAGCCGCGGAACTACGCGACCGTTGCCAATGCCCTGGCGCGCCGACCCGGTTGGCGGGTGTTCATTACCGGCAGCCATCACGACCGGTTGGTGCTGGACGCTCTGGCGCCCGCGCTGGATCCCGGTGTCGCCGTGGTGGCCGAGCGCTATCCGTTGCGCGAGTTCCTGGGAGTGCTGGCGGCGGGCGACCTCATGATTGCTCCGAGCACCGGGCCGTTGCATCTGGCGGCGGCCTCGGGCCTGGCCGCACTGGGCCTGTATCCGCCCGCGCCCACCATGAGTCCTCGTCGCTGGGGACCGCTGGGCGACTGGGCCGAGGCGGTGACCCCGCCGGTGGAATGCCCGGCCCGCCGCCATTGCCTCATGCAGCATTGCTTGCTGCACAACTGTCTGGAGGGCATCGTTCCCTCACGCATCGTCGACCTGGCCGTCGCCGTGGCCGATCGCCGTCGGCAGGATCTGGCTGCGTCCGGGTCGGTCGCCGGAAACCGAGGAGACTTGTGACATGGTGAATCCGACCTTTGCCCGCGTGATCGTGTTGGTGCTCCTGGGCATCGCGCTGGCGGCCGCAGCGCCGGCCCAGGACGACCAGGCTGCCGAGCCGGTCGACCCGCTGGCCACAGCCGAGGTCTACAAGGATCGTGCTCGCAAGCTGGGCGCCAAGGGCAACGTGCCGGCGGCCTGGAACGCGTACACGAAGCGGCTCGACACGGCGGCGAAGTCCGATTCGGTGTCTACCGATACGGTGGCCGCGCTGGAGGAGGAGGGCCTGCGGCTGGTGAACCGGGCCACGTATCTCAAGGAGATCTCCGACGGTCGCGGAAATCTGGAAACGCTCCTGGCCCGGTACGACCGCGCGCTGCGACGGGTGGCCGCGCTCACGGACGTGACGCTGGAGGGGACGCTCACCGGCGACCCGGCGGCCGAGCGGCTGCTCGATCAGCTGGAACGCCAGCACCTGCATCGTCAGGTGGAGATCGACAGCCTGCGGGTGGAGAATCGCCGGCTGAACGAACTCGCCGGCGGACGCACGGCGGCCGAGGACTCCCTGATCACCGCCCTGCGGGTGGAGGTGAGCAGCCTGCGCCGCCAGTTCTGGGAAATGGAACTGCGAGCCGGCGTGGCGGAAGCCGATCGTTCGGCCGCCGAGACCGCGCTCACCCGTCGGCAGCAGCACGAGCAGCTGGTCAACGAGATCGTGGCCGACCTGGGGGCCGACGCCGACGTGGTCCTGGCGCCTGACGGGACGCTCACGCTGCAGGTCCACGGTCTCGATTTTGGGGTGGGCAGCGCCAGCCTGGCGCCGGGGCAGGCCGGGCTCATGGACAAGCTGGCCGCCGCCGTGGGTCGATTCCCGTCGGCGGCCGTCACGGTCGAGGGGCACACCGACGATACGGGTAGTCGTTCGGCCAACCAGAATCTCTCCAAACGCCGCGCCGACACCGTGGCCGGTGGCCTCGAACGTCGGCTGCAACTCACCGAAGGCAGCGTGGCTACCGTCGGGCACGGCCCCGACCGGCCCGTGGCCCCCAACAGCACCGCCGAGGGGCGGGCGCGCAACCGACGCATCGACATCGTTGTGGTGCCGGTGAACGCGGGTCCCTAGTGAGCAGTCTGGAGATCTTCGCCGTGGCCGTGGGGCTGGCCATGGATGCGTTCGCTGTGTCGCTGGCCGCGGCTGCCGCCGGCTGGGTCACCGACCGTCGGGCCCGCTTCCGCCTCTGGTTCCACTTCGGGCTATTTCAGGGGCTCATGCCGGTGCTCGGTTGGTTCGCGGGGGCCCGGGTCAACCGCTGGGTGGCTGCCTGGGACCACTGGCTGGCGTTCCTGTTGCTGGCCTGGATCGGCGCTCGGATGATCCGCGGCGGCTGGCGGGGCGGCCAGGACTCTCAGGACGCCGGCTCGGATCCGACCCGCGGCCGCAACCTGGTGGGGCTGTCGGTCGCCACGAGCATCGATGCCCTGGCTGTCGGTTTCAGCTTCGCGTGTCTCGATGTTTCGGTCTGGCGCCCCTCGCTGGTCATCGGCCTCGTGGCGGCGCTCTTCTCCCTGGGCGGCTGCCTGCTCGGTGGTCGCCTCGGGCGCGCGGTGGGCCCTCGACTCGAAGCCATCGGTGGCGTGGTGCTCGTGCTGGTGGGCCTACGGATCCTCGTGGTGGGGTTGATGAACTGACGCTGCGGCACCTCGATTGAGAGGCCCGGGTCGTGATGACCCGGGCCTCTCTTCGTGAGATCCAAGCAGCGAGATCAGCGAACCAGAGTCACGCTCCGGCTCGTGGCGCGCTCGTCGGTCACCAGGCGCAGGTGGTAGACACCGCTGGCCACGGGGCGGCCGCTGGCGTCGTCGCCAGGCCAGATCACCGATGCGGTGCCCTGCGGGACGTTGGCGCTGATCAGGGTGCGCACGTGGCGGCCCCGGGCGTCGAACACTTCCAGGGTGGCCCAGCCGGCGCGCGGCACGGAGTAGGAGACCTCGAGGCGCGGGTTGAACGGATTGGGTGCGGCATCGAGGCTCAGGGCGAGGGGCGGTTCGGGCAGTGTCTCGGGCTCCTCGTCGATGGCCACCACCGCGGGGTTGCGGTAGACGTACACGCCGCCCTCGCCGGCGGCCAGGACCACCAGACCCGCGGCGGCGTCCACGCCCATGCCGCGGTCGGCCGACGGGTAGCTCGCGAAGAGGATCGGCGCCGTGGGGTCACTCACGTCCATCTGGCGCAGACCGTAGAAATCGTCGGCCAGGTAGGCGTAGGGGCTGCCCACTCGCGAGCGCACCACGTCGCGCGGCTGGCCGCCGACGGCCTGGGTCGCCAGGGACACGAGGTTCGCCGGGTCGGAGATGTCGACGACGCGCAGGCCGGCCTGGCCGTCGGCCACCCAGGCCAGGTCGTCGGTGATGTCCAGGGCGTTGAGGAAGCCCCAGGGCTGCTGCTGGATGATGGACATGTTCGTGGCGTCGGTGATGTCCACGGACAGCATGCCGCCGCCGAAGGACACGGTGAAGGCCACGTTGTCGATGGGCATCACGTCGTTGCAGTTGGCGCCGAAGGGCAGGTCGCCCAGAAGTGCGGGGGCCAGCGGGTCGGCCACGTTCACCGAGCGCAGGCCGCCGAAGCCGTTGGCCAGCATGCAGAGGTCGCCGTCGAGCCCGATGCCCATGGTCTGGTTCGTGGTGTTGAACTCGGACAGCGGCAGGGGCGACGCCGGGTCGGTCACGTCGGTGAGGGTCAGGCCGGCGCCGGTGTTGTTGGCGTTGACGGCGTGGAGGATGCCGGCCTGGACGGCCAGGTCCTGGCAGTTGGGGTCGGTGGCGACCTCGGTGACGAAGACGGGGTTCTCCGGGTCGGTGAGGTCGTAGATGCGCACGCCGCCCGAGAGGTCGGCCACGTAGACCTCGGTGCCGTCGAGGTGCAGCTTCATGGCGAAGCCGCCGTTGGTGATGTTGGCCACGGTGTCGAAGCTGCCGTCGAAGACGTGCAGTCCGGAGTAGCGGGCGGCCAGCACGGCGGTGCCGCCGGCGTCGGCGCAGCTGAAGCTACCCGACACCGACGCGGCGTCCAGCACCACGGGACTGGTCGGGTCGGCGACCATCAGCGAGAACATGCCCGGCAGGCCGGCGAGGTAGATGACGCTCGCGTTGCCGGTGAAGCACATCTCGTAGCAGGTACCGCCGGCGCTGTAGGTCCCGAGCGGCGTGGGGACGGCGGGGAAGCTCACGTCGAAGATGCTCAGGCCGCTGCCGTCGCAGGCGTAGGCCACGCCGTCGCGTTCCTGGACGTAGGTGCAGAACCCGTTGGTGGCCGCCGAACCGAGGGCGATGGGGGCCAGGGGGTCGGTGACGTCGTAGACGCCGAGGCCGTCGGTACCCATGGCCACGTAGAGAATGTTGCCGTCGATGTCGGTGCCGTTGGCGGAGCCGGGCGTGTCGAAGAGGGTGATGTCGGTGGGGTTGGCGGGGTCGGTGAGGTCGACGACCAGGACGCCGGAGCTGCCGCGGCCGCAGTAGGCGCGGTCACCCTCCACGGCCACCGAGAGGAGATCGAATCCCATGAGGTTTCCGACCACCTGCGGCATGGCCGGATCGGCGTAGTCGAGGATCAGCAGCCCTGCCGACTTGCGCAGCGCCACGTAGACCGTGGTGCCGATCACCTGCATGTCCGACGGCTGGGCCGTGAGCACGAAGCGGCCGAGTTCCACCGGAGCGGCGGGAACGCTGAGGTCGGTGGCCACGAGGGCGGCGCCGTTCTGCCAGATCACCACGTTGCCCGGCAGGGCGCGCACGCTCTTGGACGTACCGTCGGTGATGTGGGCGAGGAGTTCGAGATCGCCGTCGCGGTAGGCCGGAGCCGAGGGCGCGTCGGCGGCGAGGTCGGCCAGAGGAGCGGGGATGGGCTCTCCGGTCAACGCGTCGATCCGGGCAGCGTGCGCCGGTACCGAGACGAGCAGGACCAGCAACAGGATGCAGGACGTTCGCAATGACATGATGATACCTCCAGGTTCGACGAATGACGGGAGACGCGCAGTCTACCTCATGGAGGGTTTCGATGGAATCCCCGGGATTGCCGTAGGACTTAGCTGTCCTTCAGGAGCGGAGCGATGGCCTTGAAGTCGGCGGTCTTGGCCTCGCGCAGGATCTCGAAGAGGATCATCTCCACGTTCATCACCTGCACGCCGATGCGGCGCATATGCTCCAGCCCGATCTGTCGATCGGTGGCCTTCTGCGAACTCACCGCGTCAGCGGCGATGGCCACCTGCTTGCCACGGTCCATGAGATCGCGGGCGGTCTGGTAGATGCACACGTGGGTTTCGATCCCGCAGATGATGATCTGGTCACGGTTCAGGCCGTCGATGGCCTGGCGAAATTCGGGGTTGCCGTCGCAGGAGAAGTGAATCTTCTCGATGGGGTCGATGCCCCCGAGAGCGGCCCGCACCTCCGGCATGGTGACGCCCAGGCCGCGGGAGTAGTGCTCGGTCACGAGCACCGGCAGGTCCAGTTCGCGATACGCGCGGATAAGGCGGTTGGAACTCCGAAGCAGCCGGTCCTGATCGTGGATGAGGCCACGGAACCGCTCCTGGATGTCGACGACGACCAGCGCGGTGCGGTGCTTCTCGAGGCGGTCGGGAACGGCGTGGAAGGGAATCATGGCGTCTCCGATAGTTATTGTCGGCGCGGCGGTTCGTACTCGCCGCAAGGGTCGACGGTTTCGGCGTAGGAACTGTTCCAGCTGCGCTCGAAGAACGCATCGGCTTCGTTGGTGCAGCCCGGGCCGCGCAGGAAGAGGCTGATGTTGCGCGACTGGTGGAAGTAGTCGCGCGAGCCGTTGGCGGTACCGAGCCAGAGGGCGCGGCCGTCGCAGGTGACGTACTTGGCGTGCTCCACGCGGGCGAAGGGCACGAAGCCGCCGGTCCATGCGGGGATGTTGGTGAAGCGGATCTCGATACCGGGCAGAACTGCGAGGCTCTGGATGTGGGTCAGCATGTAGGAACGCTTGGACCAGTTGGCGAAGATGATCTGCACCTCGCAGCCGCGGGCGGCGGCGCGGCGCAGGGAGTTGTCCAGGTCGGGCCACCAGCCGCCGTCGCGGTCACCGGGGTTGTAGCTGAGAAGCTGCAGGCGGACCCGTTCGGCGGCGTCGTCGATCTGCTCCACGAGAAGTGGGAGGTCCCACGGCACGCCGGGCGGCAGGGCGTGGGGCGGGCTCGCCGCGAGCACGGCCTCGCAAGCGTCGCCGTCCGGCAGGGTCAGCATGCGGATGGGCGACCACTCCGGCACGGCGGGTACGTCGTGGCGGACCGCGGGCGGATCCTCGCCGCCGGCGAGCGCCCAGTCGAGGTCGTAGATGCGACCCAGGTCGGCGGCCATGGCCTCGTGCGATACCAGGGCGCCCAGTTCGTGAATGTGTTCGAGGGCGCGCCAGTCCCAGTTCTGGCTGCCGAGGAAGAAGCGCTCGCCGTCGATGATCATGCCCTTGGCATGGAGCACGCCGCCGCCCCAGGCGGCCTGGCCGTCGATGAGGCGCGACTCGATGCCTTCCACGGCGCCGAGGCGATCGCTGGTCTCGGGATAGGTCTCGTGGAACTTGCGGTCGCTCAGCAGGCGAACGGCCACTCCAGAGCCGGCCCGTTCCTCGATGGCGGCCAGGATGGGACGCAGGGGACCCACGCCGTCGGGATTGGGCGAAAAGTAGAACGTGAACACCTCGAGGGAGCGCCGGGCGCCCTCCACGAGATCTAGCCAGACGGCCGGGGCATCGGGCACCTCGGGCAGGTCGAGGTCCGCCTCCGTGGGGACCGACTCGACGAAGGTGACGGTACCGGGTGGCTCGTCCTGGGCGAGGCCGATGGTGGCCGCAGAGACGAGCAGCAGGGTCGCGACGATTCTGGACACGGATTCCTCCTCAGGTTGCCGCCAGAATCTAGCATCGAATGGCGTCCGCCCCAAGTGCCGGACGAACTCGTCGTTCCGTGCGCCTGCGGATCTGGTATCATATACGGGTCTTCAAATGGGAGGGAGACCCATGAATCGCCTGCTACTCGCCTGCCTGTTCCTGTCCATGCTCGTACTGCCCGCCCTCGCCGACCAACCCTGGCCGTACACCTACATCATCACCATGGAGTCGGGCGGCGAAGCCTCGGCCTTCATGGTGCCCGACGGCAGCGGTCCGCCGTTGAGCGAGGCGCGGTCGCCCGATGGGACGGTGACCGACGCGACCATCACCATGCAACTCATGACCATCGAGGGGATCCCTTTCGTGGGGCTGCCCCGCGAGGACATGTGGCTGCAATGGCTCGACGCGCCCGGCGGCGTCACGGGCTGCTCTCACGCCGCGCAGTATCCGGGCGGCATGTTCCTGGCCGATGGTCCGTCGGACGTCAACGGTGACGTCACCTTCAGCCTGCCCCTGGTCGGCGGTGGCTGGAGCGATGGCCAGGTTGCCGCGTTCCTGCTCGGAACCCGGGCCCTGAACATCGGCGGCTGGGTGGAATCGCCATTGCCGCTGCGCGTCAACAGCCCGGACATCACCGGTGATCGGGTCGTCAACCTCACCGACATCACGCTGTTCGTGCAGGACCTCGGTGAATACGCCTACCGCAGCGACTACAACTGGGATGGGAACATCAATCTGACGGACGTCACGCTGTTCGCGCAGGCGATCGGCGCCATCTGTCCGTGACGGAATCTCGACAGGGAGGATCGGTATGTATCGCCCAACGATTACCGCACTGTTGCTTCTCGGTCTCGTCTCCAGCGCCGCGGCCTCCGGTGTGCCCTACGTGGGTGCCGTCGTGTTCGATCTTTTCGACGAGGCCTCGCTCGTCATGCAACCAGACGGCTCCGGGCCGCCGCTCACCGGGGCTCGGAGTTTCGGCGGGACGGAGGTCGACGCGACCATTCGCGTCCTCATCGTGGACTCCCACTACTACCCGGTCGCGAACTTCCCGGCCGAGGACATCTGGTTGCAGCTGGAACTCGAGCCGGGCAACACCATCGGCTGCACGGAGTACGGCGGCAATTTCCCGGGCGGCGTGTTCGTGCCCGACGGCCCCACCGACGCGGACGGGTTCACCGAGTGGGTGGAGCCATTGCTGGGGGGCGGTTGGTCGGAAGGCCCGACCTGGGTCTACCTCAACGGCGAGCGCGCCACCGGGCCCGACGGCCACGGTCATCCGTCGGTGAGCCTGCGTGCCAACAGCGCCGACATCAGCGGTGACCGCCGGGTGAATCTCACCGACATCACCCTCTTCACCCAGGACTTCCGGGGCGACTACCATTATCGTAGCGACTTCTACTGGGACGGAGTCGTCGACCTGACCGACGTGGTCCTGTTCGTGTATGGCCTGGGGGCCACCTGCCCCTGACAAGGACGCCCATTGAAGGTTCTCTACAACACCACCAAGACCATGGACCTCGCGTTCGCGGCTCCCGCGGGAGTGCGCGGTACGCGTCCGCGTCGACTGGCCGAGGCCGAGCGACTGGCCGCGAAGCTCAAGGGGCTCGGCCGTTCGCAGATCGCCCGCCTCATGGACCTCAGCCCCGCGCTCGCCGAGGCCACGGTGCGCGACCTCGCCTTCTGGGGTGAACCGCGCCGCCCGCGCCGTCCGGCTCTGGGCGTGTTCGTCGGCCTCGTGTTCAAGCACCTCGACGCGTGGTCGCTGCCTGCCGAGGTGTGGAATGATGCCCAGGGCCGCCTGCGTATTCTCAGCGGTCTCTACGGCATGCTGCGCCCGCGCGATCTGGTGCAGCCATACCGGCTGGAGATGGGCTGCAGGTTCAAACCCGCGCCGCGCACCTCGCTGGCCGCATTCTGGAAACCGCTGGTGACGACCGATCTCAACGGCGACCTGAAGCGCGGCGAGGCCGTGCTCAACCTGGCGGCCGGCGAGTACCTCGAGGCCGTGAACGTCAAGGCGCTCAAGGGTCCGTTGATCTGGCCCGTGTTCAAGCAGCGTCGCGACGACGGCAAGCTCAAGGTGATCACCGTTTACGCCAAGGAAGCCCGGGGCCTCATGGCGCGGTACGTGCTCGAGAACGGCATCGATGAGCCGCGTGGTCTGCTGGGATTCTCTGCCGCCGGGTGGGAGGCCGCCGAGGAGCCGCCGGCGTCGGGCGAGTGGCTCTTCACCCGCTAGCCGACGCAAGGCGGGGCGCCCTCGCGAGCGCCCCGCCACTCCAACCGATGCTGTCGGTCGCTAGTGACTCTCGCCCTTGGCGTGGCTCACCAGCAAGCTCAGCGTCTTCATGCGCTGGTCGTAGCTCTGGCCGAACTCGATGAGTCCCGCCGCGATGCTCGCCGGATCGATCTGCGCATCCACGCAGACCTCGTCCACCGAACCGCCGTCACGCCACTGATTGTCGCGATCGCTGCTCAGCGCCCAGTCGTCGGCCAGGGGATTGAGCGACCAGTCCCGCATCAACCGCCGTGACACGTTGGTTACGTAGGTGCTGTTGAAGCGGTCGGCCTTGGAGACCACCGTGTCCTGGTACTCCTGGTCCTGCAGTTTGAACAGGTCGAGGCTCGGCACGGCCACGAACTTCAGGTTCAGGCCGGTTGCGTCCACCTCGGGCAGGGCCTTCAGCAGGTTGGCGGTGCTCATGGTGCCCTGCACGAAGACGCAGCCGTGCTGGGGCGCGTCGGGCCGGTAGTCGCGCAGGATGTAGGCGCCGCGAGCCGCGTCCAGGTGGGAGCCCAGGCCGAGGGCCTCGCGGTCGGGGATCTCCACACCAGGCCGGGTCAGGTGCAGGACCACGATGGGCTGCGGCAGCTTCAGGGCGGCCGCCAGCATCACCGGCACCTCGTTGTACTCGTAAGGCACGAGGTTGATGACGTGGTCGTCGGGGAACAGCTGTGTCACGCCCGGCGAGAAGATGCCGAAGTGGGTGCGGCTGTCCTCGGCGGTCTCGGGGCCGCTGTGCCCCGCGACCCAGATGGCCTTGCCCAGCTTCAACTCGCACTCCTGGGCAAGCTGCGAGTAGAGCCGGAACATGCCGTACTTGAGGTAGCTGAACGAGCCGTAGGTGGAACACGCGGTCCACCAGCCGTTGAAGGCGTTCTCGGGGTCGGCACTCAGGTTCACCGAGGCGCAGCCGGTCATGATGCCGGCGTTGCCGAACTCGGTGATGGGCTGGGGCAGGATGATGCCCTCGGGATGCTCGTCGCGCTCGTACCAGCCGTAGTTGGGCAGGTCGCTCGAGTAGTCCTTGCCGAAGCCCGAGATGTTGGTGGAGCCGGCCAGGTCGGCCGACGTCACCAGGAACAGCGGCCGGCCGTAGCGCTCGCGGCAGACGCTGTTGATCCAGCTGCCCCAGCGCGCGAAGCCGGCACGGTTGGGTTTCTTCTCGCCGGGTTTGGCCCACATGTCCTCGGGATAGGTGCTCGGGTCGAGGAGGTCGGCGTGGTCCAGGGGATTCTGCATTTCGGGGAGCTGGAACGATGGCAGGTCCTCGGGGACCGAGTCGCCCAGTTCGACGAGGCGATCGGCCAGGTAGGTGGCGACCTCTTCGTTCCCTCGCAGCACGTCGAGGGCCGTGTTCAGGTGGCTGCGCAGGCGCGAGATCTTCTCGTCCTCGGTGGCTGGAGCAGCCTCGCCTTCGCCTTCCCAGGTGACGCCGTACGTGTCGGCGAAGTCGCGGCGGCCGGCCCAGAATTTCTCGCTGTGGTACTTGTGGGCGGCGCCGTGGCTCTCGTCGTCGTAGGTGTGGTAGCCGCGGCCCTTGCGGGTCTTGCCGAACATCATGCCGGGGCGACCGACAGGGTTGTCGCCGGCAGCCAGGTCGAACAGCGCGCTGTTGACTGCTTCCCAGTCGCTGCCGCTCTCGGCCCGGTGCACGTGCCAGCCGTACGGTTCGAACCAATCGGACGGCGTGCCGTGGACCACGCTGGAGTACGGGCGCGGGTCGATGCCGAAGTCGTTCCAGTCGAGCATCAGCTTCAGGTTGTCCAGGCCGAGACCGTAGGCGCTGTGCTTGGCTTCGTGCCAGCAGCCCGCGGTGTGCCCGCCCTCGCCTTCCATGGCGAATACGGTGACGCCCTCGCAACCGGCGCGCTTGAGCGCAAGAGCCTGGCCCACGGCCGCCGGGGCGCCGTGGCCGCTGGGGCCGGTGTTCCACTTGCAGAACAGATTCTTGCCCGCCATTTCCACGTGACCGGGCAGGCCGCCGCGGTGGCGCAGAGTCGTCAGATCTTCCCAGGTGAGCGTTCGTTCGGCGCCACCCTTGACCAGGTACTTCGCGTCACCGGTTCGCTCGTGGGCCAGCCGCAGGGCCTCGTTGTAGATGGCCAGCAGGCCGTAGACGAGGGGAGCGCAGTGCCCCGCCACCAGTACGAAGCGATCGGCGAAACGCTTGCCCGGATCGCGGACGTCCCAGCGCATGGCGCCGCCGAGGGTGAGGCTGATGAGCATGTGGGCCTTGGACCGCGAACCGCCCGGATGACCGCTCTGACGCGTGTCGAGCATCAGGTCGATGAGCTGGTCGGCGACGTCCTTGATGAGTTCCCAGTGGCTGAAATGAGGTTTCTGGGCATCCAGAAGCTGGCGGGGGTCGGCCAAGGGACATCCTCCCGGGGCAGGGGGTGTAGCCTTTCCGGCGTGGGCGGGCAGCCGGCGCGCCGGGCTAATGTCGTAGACGGGGGGCGGGGATTCAAGGTCGAGGCGATTAATCGTCCAGAGCGCGGCCGAGGTGGTGGACCTGCAGCACGGCGGCGGCGGCGCGGGCGTCTTCGGCCGCACGGTGGCTGGTGAATTTGCCGCTCAGATTCATCTTCTCGAGGACCGAATCGAGGGTGGCGCCGCTGGTGCGCATCTCCTGGCTGGCGAGCCAGGCCATGCCGATGGCCCGGATGTCGAACGCGCCGCCCACGACATGGGTCCGGAACGGCAGATCGTAACAGTCGCACTCCTTGCGCAGCAGGGGGATGTCGTAGTAGGCGCCCCAGGCGGCGATGATGGCCTTGTTGCGGGGACCGTACCACTCGAGGAAACGGTGGCCGACCGCGGCGAAGGTCTCGCGGTCGGCCACCATCTCGGGCGTGATGCCGGTCAGGCCGGTGATGAACGGGGTGACCGGGTATTCCTCGGGACGCACCAACTCGCTGAACGTGCTGGTGACCTCGAGGCTGCGCCGGTCGAGTCGGACGGCGCCGATCTCGATGATGCTGCTGCGCGCCACCGAATTGTTTCCCTCGTCCTCGGTGGGGCAGGATGCCTCGAGGTCGATGACGACGATGTCCGAGCTGTAGCGCATGCGCGTCTACTCGGTCTTGAGCGCGAACTCGACGTAGCTGCGGCTGACGCAGGCCGGGCCCGAGGTCGGGTACTCGATGGCGCGGAGCAGGCCCTCAGCGAAGTCCGGTGCGCTCAGGAAGATCGAGAATTCCAGCTCAATCGTGCCGCCGGTCGCGAGGTCGCCGGTGGCCGTGACGCGGACGTTGCCCTGGGCCAACTCGCCCTGCAGGAAGCAGACGTCCGCCGTCTCGCATGACACGGTGCCGGCCATCTGGTCGATGGACATGTCGGCCAGACCGGTGTCCTCATGTACGTCGATGCTGCAGTCACCGAACACCTGGGTGATTTCCTTGTCGGCGCAGAGCAGGACGAAATCCCGGGCCCGGAAGAAGAAATCGCCGTCAACCAGTGGCGAGGCGGGGCGGTGGCGGGAAACCACGTTGATGGTGTCGGCGTCGGCCTGGCCTTCGCTGTCGGTGGCCGTCAGGACGATCTGATGGTCGCCGGGCAACAGGCCGACCTCCACGAGCGCGCCGGTTCCAAGGGTTCCCTGGAGATCGCTGGTCCAGACCACGTCGTCACCGTCGAGGTCGCCGTCCTCGACATCGAAGGCGGAGCCGTGGAGGACGGTCACCACGTGAGCCGGGAGAAAGTCTTCGCCGTCGATGGGTTCGATGATGGTGGCCACCGGGTCCCAGTTCTCGGGTTCTTCCATGGTGAAGTTGACACTGGTCGCGCCATGGAAGCTGACCGACTCGTACGCGATCAGCGTGATGGTGTAGTCACCCGCATTGGGGATGACCGTGACGGGCGTGAAGCCCGTGGCGATGAACGTCGTATCCGGGATCGCACCCATGTACCACACCAACCGATTGGGAATCACCGGCTGGCCCGTGCTCATGACCCCGTAGCCGTCCAGTTGCACCGGTTCATCCGCCATGAGGACGGCCCCGCCGATGGGCGCCACGATCACGGCCTTGGTCGGCGGCAGCGGATCGGTGGGATTGCTGTCGGAGCAACCGAAGATCAGGAACGGCGCGGCGAGCACCACGAACAGACCGGTCGCTGCGAGGCTATGGCGGGACATGAAGGTACCTCCGAGGGGAATTCCGGGTGACGTCGTTCGCCGCGATTATAGGCTCCAGCCACACGATTTCCAGTTTCGAAATGCGCGGGGCGGATTTCCAGGGGCGGCGCCACCCCTGAATATAGAGAAAGCCGACGGGACGGACAGCAGGAATGGGGGATCCAGGCCGTTTGCGTGGCGCTATCGCACGAAAGATCAATATAAGTAATTGAATGTTGATTAGATGTATTATGTTGTGATATGATATTTCCGTTGCACGAGACCAGGATTCCCAGACGGGAGGACAGTCATGCGGGTCATCGGACACTTCATCATCTTCGTGGCGTTCTTCCTGCTCTTCGCCAGTACCCTGGGACTGCTTCTGCTGGGGGCGGCGGCCTTGAAGTCGACGGTGGCTTTCCTGGTCATCCTACCCGTGCTCCCGAGCCTCTATCTCCTTTATTCTCGGGGCTATCGTGCACTGGTCGGCCGGCCGGCAGTCCAGCGCTGAATCATAGATCAACGATTCCCACCCCGACGGCGAACAACACGGAGCGGGGATGACCGGCGGTCACGCGAGTGGCCGCCGGTCGACTTCATCTACTTGGCCGGCAGGCTCGCGGCGAAGGCCAGCCCACGTTCGACCCATGCCGTCACCGCGTCCGGTTCGCCGAGGCTCTTGGGCGGAACCATGATCCAGCCCTTGAGCGCCTTTCCGGTGATGTCGAAAGGCACGTCGCGGCCGGCGGTGGCGTCTTCCACCATGGCGGCCAGTCCCTCGTCGTAGGGCATGCTCATGCCTCCCGTTGCTTCTTGAGTCGATATACGAGGACATGTCGCGGAATCCCCAGGTACTCCGCGGTTCGCGACTTGTTGCCGTCGAAGCGGGCGAGGGCGCGGCGGATCACCTCGCGTTCGAGTCCGGGCAGATCGAGGTGGTCGTCGGGCAGTGCGCCGAGGAGGGGGCGGTCGTCGCCGGCAGCCGTCACGGCGTCGATCCGTGGGCGACTGATTCCGCTTTGCTCGACGCGCTCGAGGTCGGCGAGGGCCAGGCCATCGGTGCGACGCAGAACCACGAGCCGCTGGTTCAGGTTGCGCAGTTCGCGGACATTGCCGGGCCATGGGCGGGATTCGAGTTCGGCTCGCAACTGCGACGACGTGGTCACCTCGTCGCCGCCGTGCAACTGGGTGAAGTGATCCCAGATGGGGGCGATGTCCTCGGGGCGCTCGCGCAGTGGCGGCACGAGGAGCGTGACGATGGCGATGCGGTAGTAGAGATCCTCGCGGAACCCGCCGTCGCGGGCCGCAGCCACCAGGTCGCGGTTGGTGGCGCACACCAGCCGGAAGTCCACGGGAACGGGAGCCGTGGCTCCGACGGGATCGATCTGCCGCGTCTCGAGAGCCCGCAGGAACTTGGGCTGGAGCCCGGTGGGGAGTTCGCCGATCTCGTCGAGGAGCAGGGTGCCGCGGTCGGCGGCGCGGATGCGGCCGGGGTGGTCGCGGTCGGCGCCGGTGAATGCGCCCCGCTGGTGACCGAAGAGTTCCGACTCGGCCAGGTCGCCGGCGATGGCGCCGCAATTGACCGCCACGAAGGGACCTTCCCAGCGTGGGCTGCCGTCGTGGATCAGTCGCGCGATCAGTTCCTTGCCGGTGCCGCTCTCGCCGGTCACGAGAATCGATGCGTCGCTGGCGGCGGCGAGTCGGGCCTCGTCGATCAGGCGAGCCATGGCGTCGGAGCGGTAGACCATGCCGCCGTCAGCCTGCTTGCGTCGCAGGAGATCGCGCAGGTTGGCGTTGTCGCGGCGCATGGCGCCCTCGGCCAGGGCCTTCTCCATTGTCACCAGCAACTCGGCACGTTCGAAGGGCTTGAGCAGGTAAGATGACGCTCCCAGGCGCATGGCTTCTACGGCCTGGCTCACGGTTCCGTGGGCCGTCAGCAGGATCACGGGAGTGCCCGTGGGCTGGACCTCGCGCAGGACATCCATGCCGCTGCGGCCGGGCATCTTCATGTCGGTGAGCACCAGGTCGGTGCCGGCGCGTCCGAAGAGTGCGAGGCCTTCCTCGGCCGACCCGGCGTCGTCCACCTCGTGGCCGGCTTCGCGCAGCATGAACCCCACCACCTCGCGCAGGTTGCGGTCGTCGTCGATGAGCAGCACGCGCGCCATCAGGCACCTCCCGTGGCGGCAGGCAATCGTATCACGACCCGAGCACCGCCCGCGTGCGCCTCGTCCACGGTGAGGTCGCCGACGTGATCGCGGACGATGCGCAGGCTCGTGGCCAGGCCCAGCCCGGTACCGCCGTCGCGGGTGGTGAAGAACGGCGTGCCGAGGTTCGCCACCGCGGCGGTCGTGAAACCGGGGCCGTTGTCGGTGACGGTGATCCGGTGGGTATCGCCGTCGCGTGCGAGAGACAGTTCGACCGTCCCCTCGGGCGCCGGGCCGGCGGCCTCCGCGGCGTTGAGGCCGAGGTTGAGCATGACCTGGCGGATGGCGTCGCGGTCGGCGTCGATGGGGAACGGTTCGCCGGTCGGTTCATAGCGGACGGTGGGGGCCCCGTCGCGGTGGTCGAGCAACCCGGCGAGATGGGTCACCTCGTCGGCGAGATCGAAGCGCGTGCGGTCGCCGGTGGCGGGGCGGGCGAAGGTCAGGAAGCGGGTGAGCACGTCGTTGAGGCGGGCGGCTTCCTCGCGCACGATGGTCAACATGCGGCCCCGCCCTGAGTCGGCCGGCTCGTGATCCTGCAGGACTTCGGTGGCGCCCTTGATGCTCGCCAGGGGATTGCGGATCTCATGAGCGAGCCCGGCCGAGAGCTGGCCCACGGCGGCCAGCCGTTCGCGGCGCACCAGTTCCTGCTGCAGTCGCTCGCGTTCGTCGAGGGAATCCTGCAGGCGACGGCGCGTGCGGCGGTCGCGGTCCTCAAGGGTGCCGGTGACCAGACCCACGGCCAGGTAGAGCACCATCTCCAGAATCTTTTCCAGGTTTGGCGCCGGGTCGTGGCCGATCAGTCCGAAGGCGTGGGGGATATAGAGCAGACAGATCGCCAGGGCCGTGACCACGCCGGCGGTCCGGCCGCCCCGGAATGCGGCGACGATGATGGGGAAGTAGTAGAGTCGCCGGTAGATGCCGTGGGCGGCGTGGATGTGCATGGCGGTGTTGTAGTGCATCAGCGTGACGACCAGCACCATCAGGGCCACCAGACCATACGATTTGAGCATGCGAGTCACGCGCCGCCTCCTCCAGGATGTGAAGAATATTCTCCATGGACCCATGAATCACGATAGAGAATATTCTCCATCCCGCATCTCTTCAATCCTTAAATCACTTCATGGCAATGAGTTGAATTGTGGCCCCATCCATGCAAGACCGGTATGCATCGTTCCTGAAAGGTGATCGAAATGACGCTGATACTGAATATCCTGGCGGCGACCGTGCTGGCCGTCCTCATCTGGCTGGCCCTGCGGGGCCCGCGCGAGGAGCAATCCGGGAGGGACCGCTAGTGGTGGCGATCCTCCTGCTCCTGGCCGCGGCCTCGGCGGCGGCTGAAACTCTCGAACTCCCCGATCCCCAGGACCTGGACGGACTGGTGGCGTACGCCATGGACCAGCATCCCGCGCTGGCGGCGGCCGATGCCGGTTGGGAGGCGGCCGTGGCCCGGGTCGATCAGGTGGGTTCCTTGCCTGATCCCGTGTTCCGGTGGGGCGAGATGATCGAGCCGGTGGAGACCCGGGTCGGTCCCCAGCAGCGCGTGCTGTCGTTGCAACAACCGCTGCCCTGGCCCGGCACCCTGGGAGCACGGGGCGATGCGGCGGCCGCGCGGGTCGACATGGCCGCCGCAGGCCAGCGTCAGGTGGCGGTGACCGTCGCGGCCAACGTGCGCCGGTCCTGGGCTCAGGCGGCCTGGCTGGCCGAGACCCTGGATGTCACCGCCCGCCAGCTGGAGATCGTGCGCTCGCTGGAGGGCGCGGTCCGGTCGGGATACGAGGCCGGTCAGAACGGGTACGGCGATCTGCTGCAGGCTCAGCTGGAGATAGCGCGTCTCGAGGACCGGCTGCGCAGCCTGACCGACGAGACCCTCGCCGCTGCGGCCAATCTCAACGCTGCGCTCGGTCGGGATCCCCGGGCGGCGCTGGAACTGCCGGCGAACCTCACTCCCGAGGTCGGCGCGACCGCCGCCGATACGACGGCCGTTCATCCGCAACTGGAGATCCTCGACCACGACGCGACGGCGGTCCGGCTCGAGGCCGAGGCGGCTCGTCGCGGTGGCTGGCCGGCTCTATCGCTGGGGGTCGACTGGATCCAGGTCGGAGACGCGGTCGATCCGACCATGCCCGACAGCGGCAAGGACGCCTGGGTCGCCAAGTTCGGCGTGACCGTTCCACTCTGGCGCGGCAAGCACGACGGCGCCACCGCGGCCGCCGAGGCCCGCGCCCGCTCCCTCGACGCCACCCGCGTGGCCCGCGATCAGGCGCTGACCGCGCTGCGTACCAGGGCCGCCGTGGCCCTGCGCGATGCCGAACGACGCCGTGACCTGCACGACCGCGAACTCCTGCCGAGGGCGCGCCAGGCTTACGAAGCCGTCCTGGCGGGATACCAGACCGGCGGTGCGAGCTTCGCAGACGTGCTGGCCGCCGAACGAACCCTGCTGGAACTCGAGCATGGACTGCTGGCCGCCCGTCACGATCTCGTCGTGGCGACGGCCGATCTCGACGAGGCGACCGGCCACGTGCCGGCCGCCTACCGAAACTAGGAGAAGCGAGATGCTCCGCCGCTACCGGACCGCCATCACCGTCGCCGCCATCGTGGCCGCCTTCCTGCTCGGGTTCGTCCTGCGCGGCGGTGGTGGTACCGCCGGTGATCCCGCGCATGACATGGCGACCGCCGACCAGCCCACGGCCTGGACCTGCAGCATGCACCCGCAGATCCAGCTGCCGGAGTTCGGCCAGTGTCCCATCTGCTTCATGGACCTGATTCCCCTGATGTCGGACACCAGCGAGGGACTCGGCCCGCGCGACCTGCGGCTTTCCAAAAGTGCCGTGGCGCTGGCCGAGATCACCACCGCCCCGATCGAGCGCCGTTTCGTGGCGCGGGAACTGGCGCTCGTCGGCAAGGTCACCGCCGATGAGACTCGGCAACGGGTAATCACCGCGCGGGTGCCGGGCCGGCTCGACCGCCTGCACGTGGACTTCACCGGTCGCGAGGTGCGGCAGGGCGAACCTCTGGCCGATGTCTACTCGCCGGATCTCTATCGCGCTCGGGCCGAACTGCTGGCCGCCCGCGCCGCAGCGGAACGCGGCGAGCCGGGCGCCGAGGCCAACCTACGTTCGGTGCGGGAACGGCTGCGCCTGTGGGACGTCGATCCCGATCAGGTCGCCGCCGAGGGTGGCGATCGCATCACCATCAGCTCACCGGTGGCCGGCACCGTGGTGCGCAAGGACGCCGTGGAGGGCGCGTACGTCGCCACCGGTCAACCCCTGCTGACCATTGCCGACCTCTCCAGTGTCTGGGTCGAGCTCGCCGCCTACGAGCGAGACCTGCCCTGGCTCGCAGCGGGGCAGTCGGTGGCGTTCACGGTCACCGCCTCGCCTGGCGAGGTGTTCGACGGCATCATCGTCTTCGTCGATCCGGTGGTGGACGACCGCACGCGCACCGTGTCGGTTCGACTCGAAGCCGACAACCCGGACGGGCGGTTGCGCCCGGGCATGCTGGCCCGGGGACGAGTGCTCGTGGAACTCGCCGCCGACGGTCGGCCACGCGCCGGCCGCGACGATGCCATGCCGCCGCTGGTGGTGCCGGCCACCGCGCCGCTCGTGACCGGCGAACGCGCCGTGGTCTACCTGCGCGAGCCGGGTGAGGAGCCGATCTTTCGCGGTCGCGAAGTGACGCTCGGTCCGCGAGCCGGCGACTGGTACCTGGTTAGCGACGGCCTGGGCGAGGGCGAACTGGTCGTGGTGCACGGCGCCTTCAAGCTCGACAGCGAGCTGCAGATCCAGGCTCGGCCCAGCATGATGCTGCCCGATGGCGGCGGATCCGGCGGCGGTCACCATCACGGTGAACCCGGGTCGGCGCCGGCGGCCCCCGAGCCCGAATCGATCACGGTGCCCGACGGATTCCTGGCCGTGGCGCCCGACCTGCTCGGCCGCTACCTGGACCTCCAGACTGCCCTGGCGGCCGACGCCGCCGAGGATTCAGAGCAGGCGGCCGCCGCCCTGGCCAAGGCGCTTCACGGCGCCGGCGCCGCGGTGCCCGCCGACCTGCATCCCGCCGCCTCGACTCTCGCCGCCGCCGGCGACATCGCGGCCCGTCGGCAGGCCTTCGAGCCGGTGTCCGACCTGCTGTGGGCGACTCTCGAGGCCGCCGGCTACGGCGAGGACGGCGCCGTGCGACGGTTCCACTGTCCCATGGCCTTCGACAACAAGGGCGCGTACTGGATCCAGCGCGACCCGACCACGGCCAACCCCTACTACGGCTCCATGATGCTGCGCTGCGGCAGTGAGGTCGCGCGAATCGGCGCCGAGGAGGGCGGCTCGTGACCCGACTCATCGGCTTCTGCCTGGACAACAAGCTGGTGGTGCTGCTGGGCGTGCTCATGCTGGCGGGCTGGGGCGTGCTGGTGGCGCCGTTCGACTGGGATCTGGGCGGCGTGCCGCGCGATCCCGTGCCGGTGGACGCCATCCCTGACCTGGGCGAGAACCAGCAGATCGTGTTCACCGAATGGTCCGGTCGTTCGCCGCGGGACGTGGAGGATCAGATCACCTACCCGCTCACGTCGGCGCTCCTCGGAGTGCCCATGGTGCGCACGGTGCGCAGCTACAGCTTCTTCGGGTTTTCCACCATCTACGTGATCTTCGAGGAGGGCGCCGACTTCCACGATTCGCGCTCGCGCATTCTCGAGAAGCTCGCCAGCCTGCCCGCCGGTACGTTGCCGGGCGAGGTGCAGCCAGCCCTTGGTCCGGACGCCACGGCGCTCGGTCAGGTCTTCATGTACACCCTGGAGGGTCGTTCTGCCGAGGGCCGACCGGCCGGTGGTTGGGATCCCCAGGAACTGCGGACCATCCAAGATTTCCAGGTTCGCGACGCGCTGCTGGCGGCCGAGGGAATCGCCGAGGTGGCCTCGGTGGGCGGCCATCGGTCCGAGTACCAGGTCGAGGTGGATCCCGACGCCCTGCGCCTGTACGAACTGGACCTCGACGAGGTCGTCCGTGCCGTGCGCGAGGGCAACCGCGAGGTGGGCGCCCGCACCATGGAGATCAACCACGTGGAGTACGTGGTGCGTGGCACCGGCTTCTATCGCAGCACCGACGACATCGCCCGCAGCGTGGTCGCCGTGCGCGACAACGTGCCGATCACCGTGGGCGAGATCGCCCACGTCACGCGGGGGCCGGCCCTGCGCCGCGGCGCCCTCGACGTGGGGGGCGCCGACGCGACCGGCGGCATCGTCGTCGTTCGTTATGGCGAGAATCCCCTGGCGGCCATCGAACGGGTGAAGGCCCGCATCGCCGAGATCGCGCCCGCATTGCCCGAGCGCACCCTGGCCGACGGGACCGTGAGCAAGGTCACCATCGTGCCCTTCTACGACCGCACCGGGCTCATCCACGAGACCCTCGACACCCTGGGTGAAGCGCTCACGTTGCAGATCCTGATCACCGTCCTGGTGATCGTGCTCATGCTGCGCAGCCTGGGCGGCAGTCTGCTCGTGTCGGGCTTGCTGCCGGTGGCCGTGCTGCTCTGCTTCGTGGCCATGAAGACCGTGGGGGTCGAGGCCAACATCGTGGCGCTGTCGGGCATCGCCATTGCCATCGGCACCATGGTGGACATGGGCGTGATCCTCATCGAGAACGTCCAGCGCCGGCTCGGCGAGTCCGACCTCGATGCCGACCGTCGACTGGTGATCCGGGACGCCGCCGCCGAGGTGGCTCCGGCCATCATCACGGCGCTGTTGACCACCGTGCTCAGTTTTCTTCCTGTATTCGCGCTCACCGCGGCGGAGGGCAAGCTATTCCGGCCGCTGGCCTTCACCAAGACCTTCGCCCTGGTCGCCGCTCTGCTGCTGGCCGTGGTGGCGCTGCCGCCAATGGCACATCTGGTGCTCGGCCGGCGCACCAGGCCCGGTCCGGACTGGCTGCAGGCCGCCGTCCATCGCCTGCCTGGCTGGCTGCGCGGTCGCGTGCTGAGCGCCGTGGTGGCCGTGACGGCGTTGCTGATCCTGGCCGACCGCTGGCGCCCGCTGGGGCTCGACCGATCGTGGCTGGTGAGTCTAGTGTTCGTGGCCCTGGCGGTGGCCGGCTTGTTGCTGCTGTTCGCTGCATTCCAGCGCGCCTATCCGCGGCTCCTGGCGGCGGCCCTGCAGCGCAAGCGCCGGTTCCTGCTGCTGCCGATCCTGGTGGTTCTCGGCGGCGCCACGATCTGGCTCGGCTTCGACCGGGTGTTCGCGCCGCTGCCCGGCGTGGGCGGCGATCGCGGCGACGGCACGTTCTGGGCCCGCCTCTGGAACGGTCCCCGTCACGCGTTTCCCGGCCTGGGCAAGGAGTTCATGCCCCCTCTGGACGAGGGGTCGTTCCTCTACATGCCCACCACCATGCCTCATGCCAGCCTGGGCGAGGCCATGGATGTACTGCGCAAACTCGACCAAGCCATGCTCACGGTGCCCGAGGTGGATCAGGTGGTCGGGAAGCTCGGTCGCGCCGAGACCGCGCTCGACCCGGCGCCCATCTCCATGATCGAGACCGTGATCAACTACGTGCCGGAATACGGTCGCGACGCCGACGGGAATCGGGTCCGCCAGTGGCGCGACCACATCCGCTCCGCCGACGACATCTGGGACGAGATCGTGGCGGTTGCCCGGCTTACCGGCACCACCGGCGCCCCCAAGCTACAGCCTATCAGCACCCGCCTGGTCATGCTCCAGTCCGGCATGCGGGCGCCCATGGGCGTGAAGGTGAAGGGACCCACGCTGGAGGCCATCGAGTCCGCGGCCCTGGCCATCGAGTCCGCGCTCAAGGATGTGCCGACCATCAATCCGGCCACCGTGGTGGCCGACCGCGTGGTGGGCAAACCCTACCTCGAGATGGTGCCCGACCGCGACCGGCTGGCCCGCCACGGGCTCACGGTGAGCAAGGTGCAAGACGCCCTGCAGATCGCGGTCGGCGGCCGCGAAGCCACCGTCACCGTGGAAGGCCGCGAGCGTTACGGGGTGCGCGTGCGCTACCCGCGCGAACGTCGTGATTCCCTCGAAGATCTCGCCGCCGTGGAGGTCCGCACTCCCTCCGGCGTGGCCGTGCCTCTGGGCGAGGTGGCCGACGTGCGCTACGTGCGTGGTCCCCAGGCCATCAAGAGCGAGGACACCTTCCTGGTGGGCTACGTGATCTTCGACAAGCAACCCGACGTCGCCGAGGTGGATGTGGTGGCGCAGGCCCGCGACCATCTCGAGCGGCTGCGTGCCGACGGCGACCTGGTCATTCCCGAGGGCGTGAGCTGGACTTTCGCGGGCAGCTTCGAGAATCAGATTCGCAGCGAGCGAACGCTCATGCTGGTACTGCCGGTGGTGCTGCTCTTGATCGTGCTGGTGCTACACCTGCAGTTCCGGTCGCTGGCGGTGACCTTCATGGTCTTCGGCGGAATCTTCGTGGCCTGGGCCGGCGGCTTCTGGCTGGTGTGGCTCTACGGTCAGCCCTGGTTCCTGGACCTGGCGCCCTTCGGCGTCGACCTGCGCCAACTCTTCCGCATCGACACCGTGAATCTCTCGGTGGCGGTCTGGGTGGGCTTCATCGCACTCTTCGGCATCGCCACGGACGACGGCGTGATCATGGCCACCTATCTCGGCCAGAGCTTCCGCGACCGGACCGCGGTCGACCGTGACGACGTGCGCCGCAAGGTCATCGCCGGCGCCTGCCGCCGGGTGCGCCCCGCCCTGATGACCTCGGCCACCACCATCCTCGCCCTGCTGCCGGTGCTCACATTGACCGGCCGCGGCGCCGACATCATGGTGCCCATGGCCATCCCCGCATTCGGTGGTATGCTCATGGCGTTGCTCACGCTCTTCGTGGTGCCGGTGCTCTACGCCTGGCGCGAGGAGCGGGCGCTGAAGGGATGAGACCATGGCCTTCGACCTCTTCGACCCCGCCGCCGCGGCCCTGGACGAGGAGACCCGCATCGCCCGCGCCGTGGCCGACATCGCGCGCGATCAGCGCGAGTGGTGCGGCGGATTCCTGTGCGCCGATGAGCCGGGCACCTGGGCCAACATGGCTCTGGGTTGCTCCCTCCGGGGAGAACGCGTCACGGCCCGGGACGTGGAAGAACTGATCGACTGGTACGCTTCGCGCGGCATCGAACCGCGGGTTCAGGCTTGCGCCTACAACCACCCTTCGCTGGCGCGGCGACTGGGGGAGGCGGGTTTCGTACTCCTGGAAATGGAACTGGTGTTGGCCGTGAATCCGGCGGCGGCATTGCGGACGCCCTGGGAACTCCCGGACGGCCTGCGGATCGAACGCGTCTCGAGAGACGACACGGTCGGCGTGGCGCAGTTCGCCGACGTGGTGTGCCGAGCGTTCCTGGACGAGCGCGACGATCCCGTGCAACGAGAGCTCATGGAGCGCGCCGCCAGGCACCCGCGTGCCATCAACCTTCTGGCCCGCCTCGACGGTGAAGCAGCAGGCGGCGCTTCCCTCGACATCTGGGGCGACCTGGCCGGGCTTTATCTGGGAGCCGTCCTGCCGGCCGCCCGCCGACGCGGTATCCAGCTGGCCCTCATGCGCGAACGCCTGTCCATCGCCGTCGCCTCCGGCTGCCGACTGGCCACGGTGGGCACCCTGTCGGGTGTGGCCACCGAACGCAATGCCCGGCGCTGCGGGATGGCGCCCTGCTACACCCGCGTCGCTCTGGTGCGCCCCGGACCCGGTCTGGCCCGTTCGGTGTGATCGCCGGTGGGCAAGACGCCACCGAACCGGCTATCCTGGTGCAACTGCCGCCCCGACACCTGGAGACCACCATGAAGCACCTGTGCCTGATCGCCGCGATCTTCGCCCTGCTCCTTGCTGCCGCGTCGCTGACCCTGCTGGCCACGGGGCGTACGGCGCTGGTCTCGGATGCGGGACTGGTGAAGCTGGCCGTGGTTGCCGCGGTGGTGGCGGCTGCCGGATTCGCTGCTCGCTGGATCACGGGTCGGCTGGAGCATCGCGATCATCGTCGCTGGATCCTGGCCGCGCATCCGGTAGCCTGGCTGCTGGTGCTGATCGTGCTGGGCGCCGCGCTTGGGGTCGGCCGGCTGGCGTGGCAGCGTGCGACGGCGCCGTCATGGCATGGCGACTGGTCGGTCGGAATCTACGTCTCGCGCGGCACCGAACCTGCAGATTTCGAACCCCTCGGCGATCAGCCCGTCCTTGCCGCTGACCACGTGACCGACCTTCCGTGCGCCTTCGTGGCCGATCCGGTCCTGGTGGACCACGGCGACGGGTACGCACTCTTCTACGAGGCCTGGAACACCCGCAGCGGTCATGGCGACATCTGCGTCTCCACCAGCCGGGACGGGCTGACCTGGATCTACGGCGGCCGGGTCCTCGACGAGGCGTGCAGCCTCTCCTATCCCACGGTCTTCCGTCACGACGGGTCATGGTTCATGATCCCCGAAACCCGTGAGCTGGGCGAGTTACGGCTCTACCGCGCCGAGCGGTTCCCCGACCAATGGGTTCTCGACCGCGTGCTGCTCGACGGCGCTCCTTACCGCGACACCAACGTGATCGAGCACGACGGCCTCTGGTATCTGCTGACCACGGCAGACTACGGAACGAATCTCCTGATCTTCCACGCTGACGATCCTCGCGGCCCGTGGCATCCCCACGCGCGCAATCCGGTGGTGACCGACGATGGGGACCATGCCCGCGGCGGTGGCAGTGTCGTCGTTCACGACGGGGAACTGCGCCGCTTCGCGCAGGACGTGACGCCCTACTATGGCAACCGGGTGCGCGCCCTGGACATCGCCGCGCTCTCGCCCACCGAGTATGTCCAGACGCCTGCGGACGGGGAGCCGGCGCTGGTGGGACACGACGCGTGGAACGTTCGCGGCATGCATACGCTCTGGTGCATCCGGCTCGACGACGGCCGCTGGCTTGCCGCCGTGGACGGTCACGGTCTGCTCGTCGACACCAAGCCCCGCTGGCGGGATTGACGGACGAAGGGTGGAGCCGCGGGACTCCACCCTTCGCTGCGCACCATCACGGACCGGCGGTCATTTGATCAAGGTCAGGCGCTGGGTCTGGATACCGGCCGGAGTTTCCAGCCGGCAGATGTAGGCCCCGCTGCCGAGACCGTCGCCACGGAAGGTGAAGACGTGCTCGCCGGCCGCCAGATATCCGTCCTGTAGCGTCCGCACCAGTCGCCCGCGCACGTCGTAGACCGCGAGCTTGACGTGGACGTCGCGGCCCAGGGACACCGGAATGGTGGTCGTGGGGTTGAACGGATTGGGATAGCAGAGACCCAGATCCGCCAGCACCGGGATCTCCGGTGCGTCGGTGACGTGCCCCGACGCACCCCAGATGAAGTGGCCCGGCTGGTACCACTCGAGAAACGTCAGGCTCTGGTCCTCGCTCACCATCTGGAAGCGGATGCTGTCGGCGATGATGTCGTCGTTGTAGGTCAGCCAGAACGTGCCGGAGCCGGAAGGCGCGGCGTAGAGCGGCGAGCCGGCGCTGGTCATGCCGAACAGCGCTTCTTCCTGGTAGGCGCCGCGGCCGTAAATTCGCACGCCCGGGGCTTCGTCGGTGAGGTAGATGTAGGTCATGTCGAGATGCTCGCCGTAGTCCAGGATCGCCGGCGATCCGGGAATGAACTCGAAGTTCTGCAGGGCGTGGGGGCCGTAGTCGATGAGCACCGGAATGTCGAACTGCATGTAGATCTCCGTGGGCGTACCCACGATGAAACGGACCGCGTCCACGGTCTCGGTGCCGTCGTTGACGCGGGTATATCGGGTGATGGCGTGGGGCCCGGTCGGTTCGGCGACGCTGCCCTGGTAGACGCTGCCGGGGCAGTAGTTTCCGTCCTGGATGCTCCACATCCAGACGTGGAAGTCCTGGGTCTCCTGGTGGTCGAAGGTGAACGAGCCGACCAGGTCCTGACTGTTGTGCAGCGAGGTCACGTTGCCGTGATTGAGCGAGATGTCGTAGACGCCCCACTGGCGCCAGTGCACGTCCCACGGCACGAAGAACTCGTCGAGCAGCGTGGAGTTGTCCAGGGCGAAGACCTGGAAGCGGATGTGCGTCACGTCGGCGTCGCCGGCGAAGGTGAACTGCTGATTGTAGCTGCCGCTGGGCGGCAGGTCGGCCGAGCCGCTGGCCGAGTAGCCGGGCTCGAGCGAGCCGCTGTTGAACGGCCGCGCGTAGATCTTGCAACCCGGCTGGTCGGTGGCGTAGTCGAAGGTCATGCCGAAGCTCGTGTCGTAGGGTAGACGGCTGTGCTGCGAGTAGGCCGGCTGGACGTTGTACACGCCATGCGGTCCGTATCGGTAGACCACCGGCACGAACATCTCCAGGGGCGTCTCCGTGAAATCCGGATCCCGCGTGTAGACCCGGACCTCGTCCACGACGGCGGTACCCTGGGTGATCCTGAAGTACCCGGTGGCGGTGCCCGTACCCTGCGGGTACACCGGGGATCCGTTCACCGCATAGTGCGGAGTGGGAGATCCGTTGGTGTAGGGAATGACGTAGACCCGTCGTCCCTCGGGAACATCGATCTTGTAGTCGATCGAGACGTTCACCTGGACGCCGTGAGGAAGGAAACTGGGGATGGGCTGGTCGAAGGTCACGTTGCCGAGGTATTCGGCCTGGGCGGTGCTGGCCAGAAGCAGAGCAAGGAGCAGGAGCACAGGGCAGCCCCATCGGGTTGCGAGACGACAGGGGCGAGACATGGACGACCTCCTGGATGGGTTGTGGCGCACGCGCCAGCTACTCCCGATCCTGCCCCCCTCAGGGGATCGGTTCGTCACTGCCGCGGCTGTGGGATCCAGATGGGATAACGCGGCTGAACGGGCCTTGTCACAGCCCCAGTCTAGAGTGGTCGTTTTTGCGGAATTGATACGCCCGATCGGACGCCTGCCACGGTCTCAGCGGAACTTGATGGTCATGACGGCCGTGGCGGTGCAGATCAGCGAGATGATCCAGAAGCGCACCACGATCTTGCTCTCGGCCATGCCCCGGTGTTGAAACGCGTGATGGAGCGGCGCGCGCGGCAGCAGTCGCCGTTTCAGCAAGCGGAATCCCACCTGCTCCTGGACGAACGTGCTCAGCAACTCGACCAGGAAGATCATTCCCGCCAGCAGGCACACCAGTTCCTGGCGGATCATCAGCGCAGCGGTGCCGAGCACGCCGCCGATGAACAGCGAGCCGGTGTCGCCGAGGAACACGCTGGCGGGATGGCACACGTACCACAGGAAGCCGAGTCCGGCGCCGATCACCGCGGCGCAGAACACGGTGATCTCGGACGCACGAGGAATGAAGGCGTAGAGGTAATGGCCCGACAACTGCACGTTGCCCGCGATGTAGGCGAAGACCGCGACCACGGAGAAGACCAGGATCGCCGGAACCGTCGCCAGCCCGTCCATGCCATCGGTGATGTTCACGGCGTTGACGTGGTAGGCGATGTAGAAGGCGCTCCAGGCCAGGATCCCGTAGCGCAGATCGATGACCGCGCCCTTGAAGAAGGGAATCTGGATCTCTGTGCCCACGCTGCCCGGGAACGGGGAGATCTCCGGCCACGCCAGGTAGAGGCCGATGCCCAGGCCGAAGATCATCTGACTGACCAGCTTCGCGGTGCGCGAGAGGCCGCGATCGGGATCGCGGTGCCGGATCTTGAGCCAGTCGTCCAGCAGACCGAAGCCGGCGAAGTAGATGGCCGCTGCGAAGAGAACCCACACGAACGGATTGGTGAGGTCGCACCACAGGAGCGCCGATCCGAGTCCACCGAGGGCCATGAGCAGGCCGCCCATGATCGGGGTGCCGGTCTTGGCGGTGGTGTTGATGTCGCCGTACGACCGTTCGAAGGAGCGGATGCCCCGGCGGTAGAGCCAGTTGATCAGCGGTCGACCAACGGCGATGACGCAGATGAAGCCGAAGATGAAGGCCAGCGCCGACCGCGTGGTCACGTAGCGAAAAACCGCTGGTCCGCCCATGTCCTCGAGCGCTCGCAGCAACAGGTAGAGCATGTCACGCCTCCCGGCGCCGCACTCGCCGCACGGCTTCGTTGCGGTGGTGCCGGATCTGGTACTCGGTCAGGTAGCCGTTGGCCGTGATCAGGACGGCGTCGATCTCTTCGTTGGCCTCGGCGGCCGAGAGGACTCCGCGTTCGGTGAGCTCGGCGTAGGCCTCGTAGAGTGCCCCGCGAACCTTCCAGACCGGATCGAAATGGACCTTGCGCAGGGCGGGTACCGCCGGCTCGGGGGTGTCGGCGATGCGGCCGAGAGCGCGCACTGCCGCCATGCGGACCTCGAAACTGTGATCGCGGCAGAGGCGGGCCAGGATGCCTGCCAGACGCGATCGTGCGTCCGGTGCCAGCAGACCGTTGCACACCGCCGTGGTGAGTGCCGCCTCCATGCGCGCTTCGTAGTAATTGTCGGACAGGCCGCGCGCGAGCGCGTCGGCGAACGCGTCGGGCGCCAATGCCCGGGGCCCGAGTCCGCGCAGGCCCTTGAGGGCATCGCGCCGGACCATGGGCAGGTCGTCGGCGGCTCGGTCCCGCAACAGGCCGGCGACTTCTCGATATCCGGCGAGGCCGGCGATGCGACAGCCCCGGGCACGGTCGACCCAACCGGAACTGCCCAGGAGCCCGTCGATCTTGCTGAGCATCAGCTCCCGCTCGGCGGATTCCAGCGGCGGCGCTGCCTCGTGTGCCACGTCCTGCAGCAATCGTTCCATGGCTCCGGCGCCGAGTCCCAGGACCCGGTCGTCGGGGTACCGTGGGGCCACGGCCGCGGTGGGCCGATCGCCCTCGCCCAGCAGGTGGGTCGCGCAGTCGGCGAGCAAACCGCGGGCATCGGTGGTGATCAGGCCGGCGGCGGCACGGCCCATGACGTCACGCCGTTCGGCGTCGCCGAGGAGATCCTGCGCGAGGCCGACCAGACGCTCGCCGGGAACGAAGGGAACGGCGCCGGGTCCCGAGGCCGGATCCAGGCGCTCGTAGAGCACGCGGCAGGCGCCGGCCCGCTCCAGCAGCCGGGCGTTCCGGACCTGGTGGTCGCCGGGCAGATTGGCCTTGGGAATCACCAGCGACGGTCGCGCCTGGGCGCACACTTCCATGAGCGAACCGGCGCCGGCCCGGCAGATCACCAGATCGCTGGCGGCGTACCAGGTGGCCATGTCGTCGATGAAGGCTTCGCGACGGTATCGCGGGTGTTCGAGGAGTGCCGGATCCAGCTCCCGTAGCCGAGCTTCCACGTCTGCGAAACCGTGATAGGCGCCATTGCGAGACTTGCCGAAGGGCTGTCCACATCCGTGGAGGATCCAGGTCTCCGGCTGGGCGAGGAGGTCGGTTACAGCGTCGGCCACGGCGCGATTGATCGTCCGGGCGCCCTGGCTGCCGCCGAAGGCGAATATCACCCGGGCGTCGGCGGGAATCCCCAGGTTTCGCCGGGCCTCGTCGCGGTCTCCGGTCTGGCAACTGGATCGAACGGGGTAACCGACGTAAACGCCCTTGCCGGTGGGCAGTTCGCGCAGCGTCTCGGGAAACGAGACCGCCACGAGATCGGCGACGCCGGCCGCCAGGCGATTCAGGCGACCCAGGTGCGAGTTCTGCTCGTGAACCAGCAACGGGGCCCGGGACAGTCGCAACCGTCGGAGCAATGCGTTGGCCAGGACCACGGGCGCGGCCACGTATCCGCCGGTGGCGATGATGAGATCGGGCTTGTGCCGGAGCAGGATTCCCAGGGCCGCGAGCACGCCGCAGCCGAGGTGCCAGCCGAATGGAATCAGGCCGGGGCCCAGCGGCGGAAGACCACGGCTGGACACGCGCGACAGCGGCAATCCAGCTCTGGGCGCCATGACGCCCTCGGCCTTGTCGCCGAGTCCAACGTACCGGAATTCCGCGTCGGGATATCGTTCCGCGAGTGCACCGGCCGCGGCGAGCGCCGGGGTCACGTGACCGCCGGTACCGCCCCCGGTCAGCAGGAACCGCCTGGGCATGTCCACCTCCGTGTGGCCGTCTCCGCGCATAGTGGCACGGAAACGGCCATCACGCAACCCGCGGTGCACCCTGCCGGATCGGCGCGGTCAGGCGTACTGGAACATGGCGAACACGGCGCCGTGAGGATCGGCCACCACAGCGAACCGCCCCATCTGCGGGATGTCCGTGGGCTCGCAGTAGACCTTGCCTTCCAGTTCGGCGACCTTGGCGGCGGCCGCGTCCACGTCGTCCACGGCCACGTAGGGCAGCCAGTGGGGCGGAGCGCCGGCGTCCTCGGGCATGGGCATCATGCCGCACTCCATGCGATCGCCGCGGCGGTACACCCAGTAGGTGCCCATCTCGGGCATCTCGCTCGACTCCACGTTCCAGCCGAAGATCTGGGTGTAGAACTCGACGTTGGCGGCCGGGTCGCCGGTCAGGAGTTCGTTCCAGCAGAAAAATCCCTTCGGGGCGGGCGACGGCGTTTCGGGCTGAGCCGGATTCTCGCCCTTGAACGGCATGATGACCGCGCCGCCGGGATCCTGGAGCACGGCGAACCGGCCCACCTTGGGAATGTCGGTTCCCGGCAGCATGACCGTGCCGCCGAGCTCGGTCGCCTGTTCGCACGCCGTGTCCACGTCGGCCACGGTGACGTAGGCCATCCAGTGCGGCGGCATGCCTTCCTTGGGGGTGATCAGCCCGCAGTGGAATGCTTCGCCGGTCCGTGACATGGGGTAGACGCCCATCTCGCCCATGTTCTCGTCCTGCCATTCCCAGCCGAACAGCTCGGAGTAGAAGCTCTTGGACGCGTCGGTGTCGGGGGTTACCAGTTCGTACCACACGAACCGACCTTCAGGGGGAGGGGTCGTACTCATGCTCTGCTCCCGGTTGAAGCTGGGGTGATTGCGTGCCGGGCACTCGGCCGTCGACATCGGCGATGACGACTCGGGCCATCGTTCCTCACCAGACTACTCAAACCGGGTGGCACGTCGCCACTCTTGACGGATGGTCGTACGGTGGGATATTCCCCGGACCCACAACGCGAGGAGCGACCGTGCATCTGGTGTCCTGGAACGTCAACGGTATTCGAGCCCTGGTTCGCAAGGGCGGCGACGCCTGGCTGCGCGCCTGCGGCGCCGACGTCATCTGCCTGCAGGAGACGCGCGCGTTTCCCGAGCAGGTCGACCTCGAGATTCCCGGCTACGAGTCGTGGTGGAATCCCGCCGACAAGCCCGGTTACAGCGGAGTCGCCATCTACGCCCGACGCGAACCGCTGGAGGTGACCGCCGGCCTCGGCATCGCCGATCTGGACACCGAGGGTCGTGTCCTTGCCGCCGAGTTCGACGATTGCTTCGCGGTCACCGTCTACACACCGAACTCGCGGCACGGCCTGGTCCGCCTCGACCATCGCCAGCACCAATGGGATCCCGCTTTCCTCGAGCACATGCGCGAACTGGATCGCCGTAAGCCGGTGGTCTTCTGCGGCGACCTGAACGTGGCCCACCGCGAGATCGACCTCGCCAATCCCAGGTCCAATCGGCGTAACGCGGGCTTCACCGATGAAGAGCGCGCCGGTTTCGACGGGATCCTGGACGGCGGCTTCGTGGACAGTTTCCGGGAGTTCGAATCCGGCGGCGGCCACTACAGCTGGTGGAGCAACCGCCCCGGCGTGCGCGCGCGAAACGTGGGCTGGCGGATCGACTACGTCCTGGTCTCACGGAAGCTGCGGCCGCGGCTCGTCGCCGCGGCCATCCATCCCGAGGTCATGGGGTCGGACCACTGTCCGGTGTCGGTGCATCTGGACTGACCGTCGCGGTCACCGGGAGCGCCAGGTCGGGGTCGAACTGGCCGAGCCAGCAGAGGTCGAAGTACCGCAGGGCCGTGAAGACAGGCAGCTTGAACACGGCGCCCACGTACGGCAGAGCCATGAGGACCAGGCCCACGCAGCAGGTCAGCAGGCCCAGAGTCGTCAAGAGCACGCCGGCGATCACGGTGAGCACCAGCTTCATCAACCCGACCAGGACGAAATGGCCGGGATGGGTCTCGAACAGGATGCGGAACTCGCGCCAGGCGGCCAGCACGCCGATCCCGCGACGGTGCATGATCACCGTGACGTAGCTCTCGGCGAAGAAATCGACGTAGGCCAGGATCACCGTCACCATGAAGACCGCGACGCCCAGGAGCGCCCAGCCGGCCACCGAGCCGGGACCGTCGAAACCCGCGAACCCTAGCATGCCGAACACGCCGCCGAAGAATACCAGGGGGACGACGATCAGCAGGCTCAGGGCGTAGAAGGCGAGCTTCCAGAGGAAATAGGCGTCGCCGAGGCCGCCGAAGCGGGACCAGTGGCGGCCGATGGCGTGATCCTCTGCGGTGAGATTCTCGAGCCAGACGAAGCGCGCGCGGCAACTCACCCACAGGAGCACCAGGGCGACCAGCAGGAAAGCCGTCACCAGGATCACGATGGCTGCCAGCGCCAGACCGGTGGGCAGGGCGTTGGCGGCGGCGTCGACCAGGGACTCGCGGGCGCCGTTCCAGTCGCCGGTGCTGACGTGGGTTCTCACCTCGGGATCCGAACCCGCGGCCGAACCGCCGAATTCCCCCAGATGGATGAGCCAGGCCGTGAATCCCAGCACCAGCCAGCGGACGAGGTCGAACGGCTGGAAGAGGAACGTGCGCGTGCGGCGGAGCGCGTCCTCGAGGGGTTCCCAGTAGCGGATGGACATGGGCGAGATCCCTTCGACGGTGAATGGCGGCGAGGTCGGTGGCGGATACCCGGACGGTCGGTCGATCATTCGCCACCGTGCCCCATGAGACCCGGCACCGGTGCATGCTTCCCAGTATTTCCCGCCGGTCCGGAAGTTGCAACGACTCCCGATGTCGCCCTCAGACATTGCATCCCGAAACCTCGTCGCACCGACGCACCTGGGGCACCATGCAGAAAGCCACACTCCTGATCTCGATCCTCGGTGGGTTGGCGGCCGCGTTGCTGGCGGCCTCCCCCTCTGCCGCGACCGCGGCCGCCTCCCCCGAGAATCCTGCGCAGGCCGATACACTGGTGCACACCGTCCGCTCCGGGGACACACTCAATGCGCTGTCGGTTCGCTATCGGGCTCCGGCGGGCTGGTACGGCCAGGCCGACTGCCTGGCGGCCATTCGGCGCGCCAACGATCTCGAAGACAGCCACTTGCTGCGCATCGGCCAGGCACTGCTGGTGCCGGTTCGACACGACCCCGAGCCGGTGCGGACCGACCAGCCGGTGTCCGGCGGTGCCGATCTGCGCGGCCTCTACCTGCCGGCGCCGATCTGCGGCTTCCAGGCCGTCTTCGCGCGGGTCGACAGCTTCACCGCCGCCGGGGGCAACGGCGTGGTCATCGACGCCAAGGACATCGACGGCGGCGTGAGCTTCGGCAGCACACACCCGCTCGCGGTCTGGGGCAAACGGCGTCCGGTACCCCTGATCCCCGACCTGAGCGAACTGGTCGAGCGACTGCACCAGCGAGATCTCTGGGTGGTGGCCCGCCTGGCCCTGTTCCTGGACGGCGAACTGGGCCGCCAGCGCGACGATCTCGTCTTACGCGGGGCCGACGGCGAGCCGTGGGGCGAACGCGGCTGCCTCTGGGTGGATCCCGCCGCCGCGGATGTCCAGCGCTACAATCTGAGTCTGGCCATGGAACTGGCCCGCATCGGCGTGGATGAGGTCCAGGTGGACTACGTGCGCTATCCCACCAGCGGCTGGCGCGGCGACTGGCAGGGTGATCTCGCATCCACCGCCGCCCGCCGTCGCGAGGTGATCACCGGTTTCGTGGCCGTGCTTCACGACTCGTTGCAGACACTGGATTGCGTGCTGTCGGCCGACCTCTTCGGCATCATGGCCTGGGACCGCACCGCCGACCTGGCTCTCACCGGCCAGCACGTGCCCAGCCTGGCGCCGCACCTCGATGTGATCTGCCCCATGATCTATCCGTCGCACTTCGGTCCCGGCTTCGAGGGACTCGACAATCCCGGCGACCACCCCGAGTACGTGGTGGAAGCCGGCGTGCGCCGCTGCCGCGAGCAGGCCGGCGCGGAGTTGCTGGTCCGGCCGTGGTTGCAGGCGTTCCCCTGGCGCGTGCGACAGTACGACGGTCGCTACGTGGCCGTGCAGGTCCAGGCCGCCGAGGCGGCCGGCGCCTCGGGCTGGTGCCTCTGGAACCCGTCCGGGCGCTACGACGTGGCCCGCGCGGGTCTGGTGGCCCTCGCCGCCGGGCCCGAGCGGTCGTTGGTCACCCTGGCGGGGCCCGCGGGTGACACCATCGCGGCCCTGGCCGCCCTCGTCGCCGATGCCCAGGGACCGCCCGCCCCTTGACCGCGGGAACGATTGGGGCCAAGGTTGGTTGACGGTCCGTTCCGACCGCCACGACCCTGACTCCGACCCCGCGGCCCCGGCGCCGCTCATCGAGCTTGAACACCTATCTGCGCATGCTCCGTCGCATCCGCCGCTACCTGCCTCAGGTGGTGGTGTCGGTGATCCTGACATTCCTGTTCGCCGTGGTCACCAGCCTGACCATCCTCATGGTCATGCCCACGTTCAAGGCCCTGTTCTCGGCGGGCGAGAATGCCGCCGAGCCCGGGGGCGCCGCCCCCGTGGAGATGCTCGACGGCGTTGAGGACTTCGGCGTCAAGGCGCGCCTCGACGCGGCCTATGCCCAGTTCGAGGGCTGGCTCCTGGCCGGCGAACCGGTGGACGCGCTGCAGCGCGTGGTGATCATCGTGGTGCTGGTCATCCTGCTGAAGAACATCCTGCAATACTTCAGCACCGTGCTCACCGACTGGATCGGTCTGCGCCTGATCAAGGACCTGCGCGACGACGTGTTCGCCAAGTTCCTCGAGCTACCCTTGGGATTCTACCATCGCTATCGCGCCGGCGAGCTCATCAGCCGCGCCACCAACGACGTCCAGATCGCCAACAAGACCATCAACGTGAGCTTCACCAACCTGATCCGCGACCCCGCGCAGATCCTGGGCTTCCTGGCCATCTGCCTCTGGATCAGCTGGAAGCTCACGCTGCTGGCGTTGATCATCCTGCCGCTGTCGATGCTGGTGATCGTGACCATCGGCAAGCACCTGCGCCGCTACAGCCACCGCCAGCAGGAGCGCCTGGCCGACCTGACCAGCGTGCTGCAGGAGACGGTCTACGGCATCCGGGTGGTCAAGGCGTTCGCCATGGAGCGGTTCGAGGAGAACCGGTACCTGCGCGAGAGCGAGCGGCTCTTCCAGCAGATGTTCAAGATTTCGCGGATGCAGCGGTTCACGTCGCCCCTCTCCGAGCAGCTCACCACCTTCGTGGGCGCCGGCATCCTCTGGTTCGGCGGCCGTGAGGTATTCGTGAATCAGACGCTGGCGCCGGAACAGTTCCTCACCTTCCTCGGCGCGCTGTTCTCCATGGTCCACCCGATCAAGGAGCTAAGCGGGGTCAACAACGGCATCCAGGAGGGCATGGCGGCGGCCGACCGGCTGTTCGAGATCATCGACAACGAGTCGGAGACCAGCGACGGCGATGAACACGCCGAACTCGACGACGTGCAGGGCCGGGTGGAGTTCCGCGGCGTGAATTTCGAGTACCTACCCGGCGAGCCCGTGCTACGCGACGTCGACCTGACCGTGGAGCCCGGCGAGGTCGTCGCGCTGGTGGGCAGCAGCGGTGCCGGCAAATCCACCCTGGTGGACCTCATCCCGCGGTTCTACGACCCCCAGAGCGGCGAGGTCCTCATCGACGGCCGCAACGTGCGCGAGATCTCATTGCGGTCGTTGCGACAGAGCCTGGGCATCGTCACCCAGGAAGTGATCCTCTTCAACGACAGCGTGCGCAACAACATCGCCTACGGTCTGGACGATGTGGCGCAGGATCGGCTCGAGGCGGCGGCCCGCGCCGCCAACGCCCACGATTTCATCGCCCGCATGCCCCAGGGCTACGACACGGTCATCGGCGACCGGGGCACCAAGCTGTCCGGCGGTCAGCGCCAGCGGTTGAGCATCGCCCGGGCCATCCTCAAGAATCCGCCCGTGCTGATCCTCGACGAGGCCACCAGCGCGCTGGACACCGAGAGCGAGCAGCTGGTGCAGGAGGCCATCGATCATCTGGTCCGCGACCGCACCACGTTCGTCATCGCCCACCGGCTGAGCACCATTCGCAGCGCCGACCGCATCTACGCCCTCAAGGAAGGCCGGATCGTCGAGGCGGGCAATCATGCCGAACTGCTGGCGGCTGGGGGCGTGTACGCCGACCTCTACAATCTCCAGTTCCGTGACCAGGAGTACCGCGGGTGAGCCGGCCTGGATTGCTGGTGGCCAACTCCAGCTCCACCTGGGGCGGCAACGAATTCTGGTCGGTGCGAGTGGCTCGCGGACTGGCCGACCGGGGCCATCCTGTGCGCTTCGCCTGGTGTCACGACGTGGTCGGCGAGCGCGTGGAAGCCGCGGGCCTGGACGGCGTGCGGATCCCCATGCGCAACGACGGCGATCTGGTGGCCATGCTGGCCCTGCGGCGAGAGATGGTCCGCGTCAACGCCGGCGCCACGCTGCTGACCCGCTGGCGCGAGTACCTGCTCGGCGGTCTGGCCGCTCGGCTTGCCGGGCGCCCCAGGGTGGTCATGGGCCTGGGCCTCTTGCTGGTGCCGCAGGACGACTGGAAACGCCGCCTGGTGTTCGGTCTGGCCGACCGGGTGCTGGTCAACGCTCCGGAGATCAAGGACGCCCTCTGCACCCGGCCCTGGATCCCGCCTGCCAAGGTTGACGTGGTGGTCAACGGCGTCGACCTGGATCGGTGGCGTCCGCGCTGGGAGCCGAAGCGCCAGGTCGAGGGCCTGGCATTCCGCGAGGCGCACGGCGTGCCCGCGACCGCGCCACTGGTGATCACCGTGGGCAATCTCACCTTGCAGAAGGACCACGCCAATCTCATCGCGGCCAGCGAGCAACTGCGCCACCGGTTCGCCGACGTTCGCGTCCTCATCCTGGGTGAGGGGGAGCTCCGGGAGAGCCTCGAGGCGGAGATCGAGCGTCGCGACCTGGCCGAGACCGTGACCCTGGCCGGATTCGTGTCCGATCCGGGCCCTGCCCTGGCTGCGGCCGACGTTTTCGCTCTCTCGTCCGACAACGAGGGCATGGCCTGGGTGCTCATGGAAGCGGCCGCCAGCGGTCTGCCCATCGTGACCACCGACGTGTCCGGCGCCCGGCATTGCGTGGAATCGGGCCAGACGGGCCAGGTGGTGCCCATTCGCGATTCCGGCGCCCTGGCCGGGGCCCTGAGCCAACTCCTGGCCGACCGCGTCGCGCTGGGAGCCATGGGCCGCCGCGGTCGCCAGCTGGCCGAATCCCGGCTCGACGCCGCCCGCATGCTCGACGAGACGGCTGCGGTCCTCTTCGACCCCGACGAATAGCCGTTCAGGGCTCAATGATTCCAGCGATCTGCCGATCTATAGAGGACATGGATTCTCTTTCGGAAAGGTCGCAATGGCCGCCATCGAACAACTCGTCTTCGGACTCGCCCCCGATCGCGACAAGGGACGCGAGGTCCTGGGCTCGTCCCCCGGAATCTCGCGAGACTGCGCCCAGGAAGTGGTGCGTCTCTGCGAGGGCTGGGGAGCCGTCCCCGCCGAGGGGCTGCGCCGCCCCGTCCTGCTCTGCTTCCCGTTGACCACCCGTCTCTCCTCGCTGCCTGGCGAATTGCACGTCGTGGTCCGGATCGCGCAGGGGCTCAAGCCCATCTACCACGCACAGATTCTCAGCCGGGTGGACTTCCAGGAGTTTGACCTGAATCCCTTCGCCCTGGCACAGGAAGACGTGTTCCTGGACTCCTGGAGCGCGGGGGAGGACCTGCCTCGCCGCGACGTCCGTCCGGGTTCCCTGGCTCCCCTGGTCTCCCCGCCGCCCGGTGCCAGTGACGTGGGCTTCGCAGACGAGGCCGTACGCCAGATGCTGGCCAACCAGCGTCTGCTGCTGCCCCTCGAGGGCGCCAGCAGCGACAGCGACCGCTTTCTGGCCCTGGTGGTGGCCGGGCTGCCGCGGACCTTACGGCAGGAACTCCGCTTCGCGTCCTGGGCGCCGAGTGGGACCAACAGCTACTCTCTGGCAGCCACGTACAAGGAGAACGCGCTGTACACATCGTGGCAGCCGTTCCTCATGACCAGCGTCTTCGGTCAGCTGAACGACCCTTGCGAGGAGTACCTGGAGCAGCTCAAGGTGCATCTGCGTTCGGGCGACCTGGCCGGTCTCGAACGCCATAGCCGCAACGCGCGGGTGGACCTCACCCGCATGGCGTCCAGCCTGATTCGCAAGAAGCCGCAGTCGCTCGCCGCCACGGTGGATACGCGGTCGAATCCCAAGCCGCCGCCGTCGTCACCCAAGCGTCGTTCGACGCCCGCTACCGGCAACCCCACAGCGGCTCGCGCGCGGCCCGAACCCAAAAAACTGACGGCCAGCCTGACATCGCCTCGCCCGCGATCCCGGCCGCGGCCCAAACGCCGCCGGTCCGGTGGTGGCATGCGGCGCGGATTCGCCGTGATGCTCTCCGGCGCCATCCTGGTGGCCGGCGCCTACTATCTCTGGACGTCCGGTCAGTGGACCCGGCTGCCTGGGGTTGGCAACAACAACGTGCGCTTGCAGACCGACACCAGTCATGGCGTGGTGGATGTCGCGATCATCTACCAGGGCGCATTGAAGGGTGTGCAGGAGGCCGGCATCGGCGGCACCGCAGCCGTGGACGCCCCCGAGCGCCGTCGCGGCCTGGAGATGCTGCAGCAGGCCGGTCAACTGCTCGAAAAGCAGGGCCAGGACTACCTGGACGAGGCAGACCAGACGCTTTCCGGCGACGAACTCGACGGCATCGCGCCGGCGCCTCCGGCCCGGCTCCACGAACGTGGCAAGGTCCTGGCTCGTGAACTGCGGCGCCTGGCCCTGGCTCAGATCTCGCTGCGGGGTCAGATCGACTGGCACGACCTCTCGGACCTCGAGACCCGCGATCTGGAAGCCCGATTCGATTCCCTGCTGGCCAACCCCCAGAGCAAGCAGTCGCTGGAGCCGGAACTGGCCGAGGTCGACCACCTCCTTCGCAGCGTGGATATCCGCTCGCGGCAAGTGGGCGGTCTGGCGCGACTGCAGGAACTGTTGAACCGCGACGCGTGGGACGCGCAGTGGTGCCGCCGTTGCGACGCAGCCATCGACGATCTCGGCGGGGTGCGCCAGCCTCGCGCGCGGCAACTGCGCGACGACGCCCACGTCCTGGTCCGGCTCAAGCGTGCCGAACACGCCACGGACATGGCGAATCGGGCCTACCGCGACGACTACGCCACCACCAGCCAGATCACCCCGGCGGTGGCCGACATCCTGCCGAACGTGCACGAACGTGCCGGCGCCACCGATAGCCGTCCCGCGCTTCTGACGGCCACTTCGAATCTATACCTCAATCTCCATCGCGCCGCCGACACCGAAGCGTCGGTGAATCAGCGCTCGGCCAGTATCCAGAACCTGACCAGCAATCGCGCCCTGGATTTCGACGCGGCCATCTACGGCGACCACGTGAGTCGCCTGCGCTTCCTGCTCCTGGAGGAGGCCATGGCCGGTGGCGCCGACCCGGACTCATTGCCGCAGGTCTGCTTCGATGGTGGGGATCGCCAGGACTACCTGGACTTCGTGCAGGCCCGCCACGACGGGCTCGACGGTGCCGGCTGGCGCCTCCTGGCCCAGAACTTCGAGGAACCATTCCTCATCCGCTGGGCGCAGCATCGCGCCGATCAACTGGATGCCGCGACCACCCGGCGAATCGAGGCCTTCACCGACGATCTCGCTGCCCTGCAGATCCGGCGGACCGAGCTCATGCAGCTGGTGGCCGGCGGAGGCGACTGCGCCGCCGCCTGGCGGGATCTCTCGAGTGAATCGGAGCGGGTGCGCGACGAATACCAGGGTGTCTTCCCTGACAGCGTGGCCAACGGTGAGGCCCACGCCCGGGTCGCCGTCCTGGCGGCGGCTCTCCGGCAGACGCCGCCGCTGGCGCTATCCGGCGTGACCGTGCGTCTGAACCAGGATCTGTCTACCGAATCCCGCGACGTGGTCGTGGAATTGAAGGTGGGGGCCGAAGCCCTGTACACCACCGACTGGGTGCGACTGGGCCCCGCCGCGCCTGCGGGAACCGGCTGGGTCGGGAGTGGCGAGTTGGACTGGCAACTGGGCCTGTCCGCCGGTACGTCCGTGTCCTTGAGGGTCCTGGACGCCGCCAGCGGCGACGTCCTCGGCGAGCTGCCCGCGGGCAGCTGGCTGGTGGACCGCGGTCCGCAGGATCTCAGCGGTCTGGATGCCGGCGACGGTGTTCGTGTCGCCTGGCGACTGGCGGGGCCGTACTGGCAGGACATCGCGCTTCCCGAACTGGGCGGGCCGGCGTCATTGTGAAACCCTGAGGCCTCCGGTCGCGTAGGTGCGTCATTGCCCACGTACTTCGACCGGAGGCCTTGTCATGACCGCCAGGATCTTCACGCTCATTCTCGGTGCCGCGCTCCTGGCCGCACCGTTTGCCCTTGCCGACGCCGACGGATCCGGGAACCGGGTGATCGTGATCGGCAATGATGGCGAGCACGCCACCGTGACTCTCGACGGCAACCACCTGCAGGTCGTCTCAGTCGAAGACGGTGACGTGTCCGTGCACGAGATCGACTTCTCCCATCTGAGCGAGATCATCGACGGAGCCGTCTCGGCCGCCATGGAAGGCCTGGATGAAGTCTTCGACGAGGAACTGAATATTCGCGTCGATAGCGACAACATGATCCACATGTCCCATGGCGATCAGGCCTGCGCCGTCAACATTTCCGTGCTCGCCCAGGAACTGAGCAACACCCTTGCCGAGGTGCATCGGAACGTCGGGCGGGAACTCAAGCATACCCGCCGTGTTCATCACGGACACGAGCAGGAGACGACCGAGGACCTCAAGGCGGAACTCGATCAGTTGCGAGCGGAGCTGGATCGACTCAAGGATGAACTGAAAGACGTTCACTGACCGCGGAGCGAAGCGCCAGATCAACGAGAGAGCGGCCGCCGGGATGGATTCCGGCGGCCGCTCTCTCGTCGTGTCCGGACCGGACGCTCACCCCCGAGCGGAGCGTTCCTCGCGGGCCAGAGGCAGATCCAGGAGCTGCCGCGGTTCGTCGATGACCCAGTCGGCTTGCTCGAGCTCTTCCTGGCAACCGAACCCGTAGCGGCAACCCACGGTGCGGGCGCCCAGGGCCCGCCCGGCATCGATGTCGTGAATGCGATCGCCGACCACCACGACCTCGTCATATCCCTGCGCCAGGTAGCGAACCACGCCGGACTTGTGACGCGCCAGCCGGCGCCGTACTGCGTACTCCAGGGAGAGGGTGCGGCAGAACCACTGGTCCAGGTGGTGAACCTCGATGACGGTCTGGAAATACGGCTCGCCGGCATTGCTCATGAGCGCCAGGTCGTGCCCGCGATCCCGCAGGGCGGTCAGGGTCTCCTCGGTGCCGGCGTAGAGCTGGGAATTGCCACCGCGCAGCGCGGCCACTTCGGCCCGGGTCGACTGTACCTCGAACTCGGCCACGAACGGGCCCCGCAGATCCTCGGGAACCGACGCCGGGTCGAATGCGGTGCGGAAGAACGTACTGGAAGGAAGCCCCATGGCGAGCCCGATCCGTTCGCTGTCGGGCTCGGGGATCGGCAGCTGAAAATGCTCGTAGGTCGCCACGAGCCCCGCGGCCACCGCATCGATGACGGCCAATCGACCGTCCATGAGGGTGCCGTCGGTATCGAATATGACCAGGCGCTTGGCGTCGACCATGGGCTTACTCACGATCCGTCTTTGAGGTCCCGCAATGGACCCAGCACCTCCTCGTCATCGGGGAAACGGCCCTGGGCTTTCTTGGAAAAGACCAGGTTTCCGTCAGCCGTCACCTCGAAGACGCCCCCACCGGAGGCCACGAGCTCGACCTCGACATCCAGCGTTTCACGGATGCGTTCCGCCAGACCGGCGGCCGTCGGCTCGTAGTTTCAGACGCGACAGTACTCGATGCTGACCTTCATGTCGATCCTCCCTCGCGCCGGTGAGGACAGGCGCTGTCAGAACTGGATGAGCGGCTTGGGCCAGGCCGCCAGGGTCTGCTCGAAGCCCTCGGGGGTGAAGTCCTGGATGTGGACCACCGATTCGGTGCCGCCGCCGAGGATCACGTCCTTGATGCGGTCCTGGATGCCGTTGCTGCGGTCTTCCAGGAGATTGCGCGTGGTGTACCAGTCCTCGAACAGTCGACGACCGATGACCGAGCGGAGCGTGATGCCGTTGACGATCATCCGGTCCATGGCCTGGATCCGGAAGTTGCCCTGCTTCAGGCCGAACAGGATAACGTCACCGCCGCGTCGCGTCGACTGGATGGCGTTGTTCACGCTGGTGTTGAAGCCGGCCATCTCCAGCGACACGTCGGCGCCGATGCCGCCGAAGGCCTCGCGCACTTGCTGGACGAGTTCCTTGTCGGCGCTCCAGCCGTTCTTGGCCGACTGCTTCATGTCCAGCGGGATCACGTCATCGGCGCCAAGCTGGCGCGCCATCTCGATGTTCTTGGCTACCGGCTCGACGCCGATGACCCGGGTAGCGCCCAGGGCCCGGGCCACCATGATGCAGAACAATCCGATGGTGCCGCAGCCGAACACGGCCACCGTCTTGCCGCGCAGGTCGGCGGCCGAGGCGGCGTGTACGGCGTTCCCGAAGGGCTCCTGCACTGCGGCCACCTTCAGGTCGATCTTGCGCTGGTCGGTGGGCCAGAGGGTCTGGGCCGGCAGCTTGATGTACTCGGCGAAGCAGCCGTTCTGGGCGATGCCGATGATGATGTCGTTGGCGCAGATGTGGGTCTGACCGATGCGGCACTGGTAGCAGGTGTTGCAGATGATGTGGCTCTCGGTCGACACGATGTCCTTGGCCCGGTAGCCGTACTGGCTCGCGGCTCGCGCACCCACTTCCACCAGTTCGCCCACCATCTCGTGACCGATCACCCGCACGGCGGCTTGTTCGCGCTTGAGGCTGTCGAAGATCATGCCCTTGAAGGCGGTGCGGTTCCAGATGCCACGGTCGCTGCCGCAGAAGCCGGCGTAGATGACCTTGACGATGACGCTGTCGGCGTCCACGGGATCCTGCTCCGGGTCCAGGACCGGGCGAGCGACGGCGCGTTTCTCGAAACCGCGGGTAGTGTCCCAGGGCATGGTGGACTTGTCGTAGACGAGGGCGAGCATCTGGTCGGGTTGCACGGCGGACCTCCGGGGACCGGTTCGCGACGGATCGGTGGCTGGGCGTGGTATACGACGCCCGGGCAGGGCCAAATCTAGAATACCGGGAGGATCCGGGCAAACCCCGGATCCTCCCGGCAGAATTCGCGGCGGTGACGAGTGGCTAGTTCAGCCGGTCCGGCCGGTTCTCTCCCGACCGGAACGCCTCGTCCCAGGGATCGGATGCGCCGGACTCCTCCTCGGCGAGAAGGTCTTCCAGGGACACCATCTCCGGGGCCGAGATCTCGTTGGCCGACGGGGCGGAGGGCACTTCGAGGGATCCGGAGGCCCGCAGGTCGCCCAGCAGGCTCTCGAGGTTCTCGGCCAGGCGGATTCCGGCGCCCGGCGATTCCTGCAAGCCGGTGGGGGCCGCAGCAGCGCTCACCGCGCCGGCGACGTCCGCCGCCGTCCCGTCGGACGGGGCGTCGGCCTTCGATTTTCCGCCGGCCGTAAGGCCTTCGCGAATCCGATATCGGGTCAAGATCTCGTCGGCCAGATTGAAATAGGCTCGGCTGCCGGGCGAGCGGCGGTCGTAGATCACACTGGGCTTGCCGCGCAGCGCCATCTCGCTGAGGCGGGTGGTGCGCGGCACCGATGATTCCAGCAGCACGGGGCCGAACTCCTCGGCCACGGCGGCCGCCACGTGACGACCCATGCGGGTGCGCTCGTTGAGCATGGTCAGGAAGATGCCTTCCAGCTCGGGACCGTCCTCGAGCACCTGGCCGCCGCGGGCTTCCTTGAAGGTGTCGAGAGCACCGAGCAGGGTGCCCAGGGAATCGCGGCACAGTTCCTCGGCCTGCACGGGCACCAGGACGCTGTCGGCCGCGCTCAGTGCCGCACGGGTGGGAGATCCCAGGTGCGGCGGGCAATCGATGATGATGGTGTCGTAGAGATTGCGGGCGCGGTCGACCTCCTGCACGAAGGTGTCGGGGCGCTCGTGCATGAGGCTCAGGAAGCGCTCCTCCTCGGACATGTCGCGCACGCGGGTGGAGGCGAAGAAGAGGTCCTTGAGGGGGCTGGTCTGGGCGAGGTGCGTCAGCGGCAGATCCTGGTCGAAGAGGTCGACGAGACCGCCGGTAAGATCGTCGGGGCCGCAGCCGAGGGTGCGGGACACGCCGCACTGGGGATCCACGCCGATGACCAGAACGGTATGTCCCGAGAGTGCGAACGCGGCGCCGAGGTTTACCGCCGACGTGGTCTTGCCCACGCCGCCCTTGCGGCTGACCATGGCGATGACGCGGGCGGAGAGGGTGTTCCAGGGAGTGCGGCGCTTGGGGGTGGCGGGTGCGGGGTCGGCGTGGTCCATCGGCGCCTCTCCTCGGATGTGTGGGGTGCAAACCGTCGCATGGTTCTCGACGCCCGGCGCGGAGGGCGAGCGTCGGTCGGGCCGAGGCAATGTATCCGACCTGAGCGACTTCCTTCAACGGCAAAATTGTCTCAGGCTACAAAAAACCGCTCCAGAGTAAAGAATCACCGAATGACGACCGTTTCGGGCGCACCGCGTCGGCTCGAAACGGAGGCCGGGTTTGGTGTCCGGCATGCCAGGAACCATATTAGCGGGACCCGCCCGCCACCCGGTGACGGACCGACTTCTCGAAGGAGCGCGCAACACATGACCGGAAAGATCGCCGTCGGCGGCATCACCAGGACTGACCAGATCGTGCTGGTACGGGTTCTCGGCGCCGAGCCTGGCTCGCGATTCGCCAGCCGCTCGCTGGGCGCCCTGGGCAAGGCCGGCATCAACATCGTGTGCTGCTCATCCATCACCGACGACCGGGGGCACCAGAATCTGGGCCTGGCCATCGGTTGCGACGATCTGGATCAGGCTCTGGGATTGTTGCAGGACATCCGCGAGGAGATCGGCGCCGAACGGGTGGAAGTCTACCGGCGTTGTAGTGCCATCGCGGTGTACGGGCCCCAGTTCAGCTCGAGCCCCGCCATCGGCGGCCGGATCTTCGACGCCATGGATGGCGTCGGGATCACCGTGCACATGATCAGCACGTCGTTCACCACCGTGGCGTTCCTGGTGGACATGGACGGCGCCGAGACGGCGCTCGAGGCGCTGAGCGAGACCTTCGTCTCTCCCTAGTACCGGAAACCGGATCCTCCCACGAATTCCCGCAGCAGCGACGTCGGCGGCACCACGCCGGCGTCGATGGGCAACAGCGTGGCCAGCAGGTCGATCAAACTGCGGGCGGTGCCGTAATTGGGGTCGTCGATGGTGACGGCCGCCAGGCGCGGCTCGGCCCACAGCTTGAGCACCGACAGCTCGTAGGCCAGGCCGGAATTGAAGAAGATGTCGGCCTCGTTCTGGAACGGGAAGATGTGCTTTTCCTCGCCGGAGCGGACCTTGGGCCAGCGAGCGAGGGTCTCGCTGGCGGTGTAGCCGCGGAACTGGGCGTCGCGCACGATGCGCCGGAAGAGGCGGGTGCGGGAGGTCCGGATGTAGCTGGTATTGTCGATGTTCATGTGGCACAGGGCCGAGACGTAGACCTCGAGCTTGTGCCGCCGATCGATGGCCGCGGTCAGGCGCGGATTCAGGGCGTGGATGCCCTCGACGATGAGGGGTTGGCCGCGGCCGACCCGGGTCGGCTCCTCGCGCAACGTTCCCATGCCGGTGTGGAAGTTGTAGGTCGGCAGCCGGACCGACTCGCCGGCCATGAGGCGCTGGAGGTGGTCGTTGAAGAGGTCCAGCTTGATGGCCTCGAGGGCCTCGTAATCGTAGTCGCCGTCGGGGCTCTTGGGGGTGTCCTCGCGGTCGACGAAATAGTCGTCGAGGCTCAGGGCGAACGGGCTGTAGCCCAGCACCCGCAGCTGCACGGAGAGCCGCTTGGCGAACGAGGTCTTGCCGCTGCTCGAGGGGCCGGCCACCAGCACGAGGCGACCGTCATCGGGCAGGTCGGACACCTGGTCGGCGGATTCCACGAAGACCCGCGCATGGCGTCCCTCGCAGAGCTGAACGACGTCGGCCACGCGCCCCTGCACAACCATGCGATTGAGATGGCCGATGTCCTGCAGCTCCTGGTGCACCAGCCAGTCGGCGTAGGTGCGCATGGTGTGGAGGAACTTCGGCTGGCTCACCGTGGGCAGCAGCTTGCTCGGCGCTCCCGGCGGGCCCACCTGCAGGATGAATCCGGGTGATTCGGGCACCAGACGGAAGGCGCGGACGAAGCCTGTGGAGGGGAGCTGGCGGCCGTAGAACAGGTGGTCGGTCCCCTGCAGGCGGAACAGCTTCAGGGAATCGCGGCGCAGGTACTGGGCCAGGTTGGTCTCGGCGGGGCGGCCGAGGGCCCGCGTCTTGCGGATCAGTTCGCGGATGCCGTAGACGTGAGGGGTGATGGGCAGATCGGCGGCCACCAGGTCGCGCATGCGCTGCTCGATGGCGGCGATCTCCGGCTCTTCGAGGTCCTTCTCGAGGCCGAGCAACCGGCAGTAGACCCCGCGGCCATAACTGAACTCCATGCGCAGTTCGCCGCCGGGAAAGAGCTGCTCGCAGGCCGCCGTCAGGATGAAGGCCACGGTGCGCTGGATGGTCGGGGCCACGCGGCGTTCCCGCAGCCGGTAGAGCTGGATCTGATCCTCACCGGTCAGCGGCTCGTAGAGGTCGGCGCGACGGCCGTTGATGGAGGCCATGGCTACCGGATCCTGTGCGTCCGGCGCGACGTCTCCGCGCTCTCGCAGGACCTCGATGAGGGCCTGCCCGGGGGTGATGTCCACCTTCTGGCCGTCGATCTCCACCCAGATTCCCTGCGTCGCCATGCTCGTTCTCCCGTCTGGTGGGTCGTTGGCCTTGCCCTTTGGATCCGACCTGTTATCATGCCCGGCACGAGCCGACAAGATGCACCCGGGACCGCACCGACGCCAGCGAACCCGGCCCCGGGCTCGAACCCCCGATCCAGGAAGGACGGTTCCATGATGAAGGTCGCCATCAATGGTTTTGGCCGCATCGGTCGCGCGGTGTACCGCATTCTCCACGATCACGAGAACGTCGAGGTCGTGGCCATCAACGATCTGTTCGACCCGGCATCCCTGGTCCACATGTTCAAGTACGACTCGGTCATGGGCCGGTTCGGACGCCCGGTGAGCCTCGAGGGCGACAGCATCAAGACCGACAAGTTCACCACCAAGCTGACGGCCATCCGTGACCCCAAGGAACTGCCCTGGGCCGAGCTGGGTGTCGACTTCGTGGTGGAAGCGACCGGCGTGTTCCGCTCCCGCGAGCAGTGCAACATGCACCTGGAAGCCGGCGCGAAGAAGGTCATCCTCACCGTGCCCGCCAAGGACGAGATCGACGCCACCATCGTGCTGGGCGTCAACGACAGCGACCTCAAGCCCGAGCACAAGATCGTTTCCAACGCGTCGTGCACGACCAACTGCCTGGCGCCCATTGCCCTGGTGCTGGACAAGGAGTTCGGCATCAAGCGCGGTCTCATGACCACGGTGCATGCCTATACCAATGATCAGCGTCTCATCGACATGCCCCACAGCGATCTGCGCCGGGCCCGTGCCGCCGCGCTGAACATCATCCCCACGACTACGGGCGCCGCCCGGGCGGTGGGCAAGGTGCTGCCGCATCTCAATGGCAAGCTCGACGGTATGGCCATGCGGGTGCCCACGCCCACAGGCTCGGTGGTCGACCTGGTGGTCGAGACCAAGAGCCCGTGCACGGTGGAGGCCGTGAACGCGGCCATGAAGAAGTACGCCGAGGGGCCGCTCAAGGGCATCCTCAGCTACTGCGACGAGCCCATCGTCTCGGTGGACATCGCCGGCGATCCGCACAGCTCGATCTTCGATGCCGGCTGCACGTCGATCATCGGCGACAACATGGTGAAGGTCCTGAGCTGGTACGACAACGAGTGGGGCTACAGCTGCCGCGTCTGCGACCTGCTGCACCTGCTGGAGAAGGTGGGCTAGAGCCCAGCCCGATCTCCGTGCATCGTGAAACCCGGGGTCGACTGGCCCCGGGTTTTTTCGTGGCGACGCCTGGAGCGTTTCGCCGGCCCCGCCGACCGTGATCCGGGCCGACGTGCTATAATTGACAGCGAATTCGAGTGCCGGCCCTGGAATCAGGACCGTTCTGTCCCTAGATTCATGGACCCCGACCGCTTCATCGCCACCAGCCCAGGAGACCGCTTCCATGCGCTTCGTCATGCTCGCGTGCCTCGTCGCGCTCGCCACCGCACCGATCTCGGCCCAGACGACCTCCGGACCCACCCCCGGCGAGGTCCCCGACACGCCCGGATTCTGGCGTCAGTGGGAAGGCGAGGCCAAGACCGCCGCCGCCGCCCGGGCCGTGAACGACCGGCCCGTCAAGCTGAGCACGGAGCAGGATCTCTACGACGTCCACTTCTACGATCTCGATCTGGACCTCGACCACGTGAATGAATTGATCACCGGCACGGTCACCATGCGGGCCACCGTCGTGGGCCCGTTGCTGCGCATGGTCGACCTGAACATGCAGAGTATCGCCTTGATCGTAGACGCGGTGCGGGTGGCCGGGCAGCCGGCGGCCTATACCCACGTGGCGAATCTGCTGTCGGTGGACCTGGGCAGCGACCACACCATGGGCCAGGAGATCGAGGTCACCGTGGACTATCACGGCAACCCCAACGGCCTCGGCGCCTTCGGCTGGGCCTGGGCCGACACCGAGCGCCTGATCTGGACCCTGAGCGAGCCGTTCGGCGCCCGCACCTGGTGGCCCTGCAAGGACCTCAATCACGACAAGGCCGACTCGGTGGATCTGCACATCGCCGTGGATCCCAATATGATCGTGGCCAGCAACGGTCTGCTCGTGGGCGAGGAGATGGTGGACGGTCGGCGCGTCTTCCACTGGCAGGAACGCTATCCCATCTGCACGTACCTGGTATCGGTCGCGGCCTATCCCTATCTGGTCTTCACCGACACCTACACCTCGGAGTCGGGCGCGACCATGCCCATCGTCAACTACGTGGTCCCCAGCTACGAGCAGGAAGCGCGCGACGGCTACGGGGTCACCGCCGAGATGATCAGCGCCTTCGCCGACGGCTTCGGCGAATATCCCTTCATCGACGAGAAGTACGGACACGCCGCTTTCACCTGGGGCGGCGGCATGGAGCACCAGACCTGCTCGAGCATGATCTACTGGTACTTCGGGGAAGGCCTCACCGCCCACGAACTGGCACATCAGTGGTGGGGCGACATGGTGACCTGCAAGAGCTTCCACCACATCTGGCTCAACGAGGGTTTCGCAACCTGGTCGGAGGCCTACTGGCTCGAGCAGAGCGACGGGCCGCAGGCGTACCGGGACGACCTGGCGAACAACCGCTACACCGGCGGCGGCACCATCTACGTGGAGAATCCCGACAACTTCGGCAGCATCTTCGACTCCAACCTCAGCTACAACAAGGCCAGCTGGGTGGTGCACATGCTACGCGGCGTGGTCGGCGACGAGGACTTCTTCGCGGGGCTCGCCCTCTACCGCGAACGCTTCGAGTACGGAGCGGCCGATACCGAGGACCTGCAGGGCGCGATGGAAGAGGTGTCCGGCCAGGATCTCGGACCGTTCTTCCAGCAATGGATCTACGGCGAGTACTATCCGCGCTACCGCTTCGCCTATCTCTTCGTGCCCGACGGCGAAAACACCACCGCCCACGTGCGCATCGATCAGATCCAGACCAACACCGGCCTGTTCACCATGCCCATTCCGATCCGGTTCATCACCGACCAGGGCGACCACTGGGTGACCCTGGAGAATGAACGCGAGGTCCAGTACTACACCCTCACCGTGCCGGGCGAGGGCTGGGCGGCGCAGTTCGATCCCGACGAGTGGATCCTGCGCGACGCGTTCGCCGGCACCATCACCGACGTGCCCTCGACGTCGTCGGCTCTGTCGTTGACCGCTTATCCCAATCCGTTCAACCCGCAGACGACCCTGCGGATGGAGCTGGGCGCGGCAGGTCCGGCGCGGCTGGCCCTGCACGACGCCGCCGGCCGCCTGGTGCGCGTCCTGGTGGATGGCGATCTGCCCGCCGGGGCCAACGAGATCGCCTGGAACGGTCGCGACGGTCAGGGCCGTACCGTGGCGGCGGGTGTCTACTTCGCCGTGGCCGAGGCCGGGGGCAAGCGGGAGACCGCGCGTCTGGCGCTCGTCAAGTAGGGGCTGATCGAGATCGTGGTCGGCGGCCCGGTGACGCGGGCATGCCGCCGAATTCGGGGTGATTTTCGATTTCGATCGCGAAATGTCGAGCCCGACAGCCCGGTATGTGATAAAATTTCCCATGAGATGCGATCGTCACCGGCGGTGGGCCATCCGGCCCGCCGCCGGTCGCACTGCTGTCCCTGATTCACCCTCACCGTAAAAAAAGGGGACCCCAATATGATGTTGCGAAAGCTCCTTCTCTCGGCCCTGGCTGTCGCGCTGTTGAGCGGCGCCGCCCTGGCCGGCGAGATCGCCCCGGGTCTACAGGACCTCCTCGACCGCACCGATGATTCCACGCCCGTGAAGGCCCTTGTCTTCATGCGCGACCGGGTCGACGTGACGAGCATGGACATCGAACTCCATCTCGAGAAGGCGACCCTGGCCACCCGCCACCTGCGCGTGATCAACGAGCTGAAACATGTCGCCGCAACGAGCCAGGCGAATCTGCTGGCTGAGCTCGAGATCAACAAGGCCGGCGGCGGCGTCATGGGCTACACGCCCCACTGGATCGTCAACGGCGTGGTCGTGGTGGCCACCAAGGACATGCTCTATCGCCTGGCCGAGCGCGACGACGTGGATCGCATCGAGCCGGATCTGGTTCCCGAACTCATGAAGCCGGTGGACGAGCATGCCGCCTCCGACAACCGCGGCATCGGTATCACGCCGGGCGTGAAGAATATCGGGTCGCGCCGTGTCTGGGACGAGCTCGGCATTCGTGGCGAGGGCGTCATCGTGGGTATCCTCGACACCGGCGTCGACGGCAACCACCCGGCGCTGGCCAGTCGCTGGCGCGGCCTCATCGCTCCGCCGAGCGAGTGCTGGCTCGACGTGATCGGTAGCAATCCCAGCTTCCCCACCGACTTCAACAGCCACGGCACCCACGTCATGGGTACCATCACCGGTCTGGCCGACGACGACACCATCGGCGTGGCGCCAGGAGCCGTCTGGATCGCCAGCAACGTCATCGATCAGGGTGTGAGTGCCGAGTTCGACAGCGACGTGCTCGCCGCCCTGGCCTTCATGGCCGACCCCGACGGTGACCCCGGCACCACCGACGACGTGCCCGACGTGGTCCAGAACTCCTGGGGCATCAACGAGAACTTCTCCGGCAATCCGCCCTACGTGGACTGCGACAGCCGCTGGTGGGACGGCATCGACGCCCTCGAAGCCGCCGGCTGTGTGGTCACCTGGTCGGCCGGCAACGAGGGCCCCGGCGGGCATTCCCTGCGTTCCCCCGCCGATCGCGCCACGACCCTGTACAACGTGTTCTCCGTGGGCTCGACCGGCCACTCGCCGCCGTTCTCCATCGACGGATTCTCGAGCCGCGGCCCGGCGGGTCCCAACTGCGGTCCGTCGGAGAACCTCATGAAGCCCGAGATCTCCGCACCCGGCGGCGACATCTACAGCTCCGTGCCTGGCGGTGGCTACGGCTACAAGAGCGGCACCTCCATGGCCGGCCCGCACGTGGCCGGCGTGGTGGCGCTCATGCGCTCGGCCAATCCGAACGTGGACGTGATCACCATCAAGCAGGTCATCATGTCGACGGCCATCGACCTCGGCGCACCCGGTGAGGACAACGACTACGGTCACGGCTTCATCGACGCCTACGCGTGCGTGATCGCGGTGATGGACGGACTCGGCTATCTCGAGGGCACCCTCGTCGATGCCGATTCCGGCGCGCCGGTGGCCGAGGCCCAGGTTCAGGTGGTGGGCGGATACCAGTCCGCCACGACCGCCGCCGACGGTACCTTCAGCATGACCCTTCAGCAGGGCGACGTGGACCTCGTGGTCACGCGCTTCGGTTATCTCGAGGGCAACTACTCGATCACCATCGTGGAGGACGAGACCCTCGAGCAGACCTTCCAGATCGACCCCGCGCCGGCGTATGCCCTCTCGGGCCGCGTCGTCGGACCTCATGGCGTGGTCGCCGTGGGCGCCACGGTGGAAGCTCTGGACACGCCCCTGGCGCCGGTCACCAGCGGCGCCGGCGGTTTCTATTCCATCGACCTGCCGGTGGGCCTGACCTACGACATCCTGGCGAACAAGGACTTCGTCGGCAGGCTCGAGACCTCCATCGAGATGGTGGGCCCCCTGGAGATGGACCTGTATCTGCTGCCTCTGGACGCCCACGCGGAGATCTATCCCCAGGCGCCTCTCTACATGATCGTGCCCACGGGCGAACAAGGATCGCGCGGTTTCAGCATCACGAACACCGGCGCCGACGACCTGAGCTGGCGCCTGGCAGCCGAGGAGGTTGGTGGCGCGCCTCGTGAGGCGGTCACCGTGCACGATCCATTGCATCTGCCCAAGGGCGCCAAGGATCCGCGCGACGGCCAGTCGCCGGCCACCGACGTCGGCGGCCCCGACGTCTACGGCTATGTCTGGGTCGACAGCAACGAACCCGGCGGTCCGGTCTACGACTGGGTGGACGTCAGCGGCGTGGGTACCACCGTGGGCAACGCCGACGACGAGAGCTACGGTCCGTTCGATCTGGGCTTCGGCTTCCCCTACTACGGCGACACCTTCACCCAGCTGCGGATCTGCACCAACGGCTTCGTCACCTTCGACAGCTCCAACGCCGATCCGTACACCAACCAGCCCATGCCCAATACCGACGCCCCGGACCTGATGGTGGCGCCGTTCTGGGATGATCTGAATCCGAGCAACGGCGGCAACATCTATCGCTACTACGATGCGGCGAACGACCGCTACATCGTGCAGTGGCAGGATGTGCCTCACTACTCCAATGACGGCTCATTCACCTTCCAGGTGATCCTCTACGCCAGCGGCGTGATCGTTTACCAATACAACGATTTCTCGTACGGCAACGAGTGCACCGTGGGCATCGAGAACCACGACGCCAGCGACGGCCTGCAGGTTGTCTACAACGGCAATCACCTGACCAACGGCATGGCGATCCGATTGAGCGCCGGTTCGCAGGTGCCGTGGCTCGATTACGATCCCCTGGCCGGCGTGGTCGGTTCGGGCGAGACCGTGGACGTCGTCTTCGACTTCGACGCCACGGGCCTCGTGCTGGGTGATTACCACGCGGAAGTGACCTTCTCGTCCAACGACGCGACCGACCCGACGATGTTGATCCCCGCCACGATGGTGGTGACCGACAGCACCACGCCGGTGGACGACATGCCGGTGGCGTTCCGCTTCGACGGTGCCGCTCCCAACCCGTTCAACCCTGCCACCGTACTGCACTTCAGCCTGCCGGCCGCCGGCCACGCCGAGTTGCGGGTCTTCGACGTGCAGGGACGGCTGGTGCGCACCCTGGTCGACGGCCAGCGGGCCGCCGGTCAGAACGAGGCGCGGTGGGACGGTCGCGATGGTGATGGTCGCCAGGTGGCGTCCGGCACCTACTACGGCAGGTTGGTGGCGGCTGGTCAGACCAGCGTCAAGCCACTCGTCCTGGTGAAGTAGCGGCTGTTCGGGCCGACGGGCGCGAAGCGCATCCGAGGCTCGACGACCCAACACGAAGAGAGGCCCCGGCCGTCTGGTCGGGGCCTCGTCTCGTAAGCCCGAAGCCGTCCGGCTAGTCGTCGGTCACGACCGCCACTTCGAGACCGTTGAGCAGTTCGGAATAACCGTCCTCTATGGCGTCGCGATACGGGGCCAGCGACATCTCCAGTTGCTCGGGAAGACCATCCTCCCAGGCGATCCTCTCGGGATCGCCCTGCAACCTGGCCAGCTCGCCGTCCAGCGCTTCGGCCCAGGCTGCATCGGCGCCCGCTGTGTCGAGGGCGTCGCGCTGGCTCCGCAGCCACGTGATCATCAGATCGTTGAGGGCTCGACGAGCGCGCCGGCCACGGTCGACGTGGACGTCATGATCGCCGTCCTGCACCTGCCAGCGGAAGCCGCTCTCGTTCTCGTCGTCGCCGTCCATGCTGAAGCCGGGGCCGTCGCCCGGGTCGTGGCCCAGCCACGAGTAGTAGGCCAGGGCGTAGAGGTAGGTGTACTCGCCGGGGTGCAGGTCGTGCTTCAGCAGGACCGCGGCCCGTTGCCCCACGAACTCGAGCAAGCTCGGCACGAGTTTCAGGCCGGCGCGGATCTTGTCCAGGGCGTTGGCGTCGCCCTCGAGGGTCTCGAGTACCAGGGCCAGGTCGATACTCTGCACCCGCAGGTCCTCGCGGGCGGCGAGGAAGATCTGGATGGTCGCCTGATCGACGGTGCCGTCGACCGGTGGGGTCCAGGTGTCGAGCGAGCCGAAGCGATCGTCCAGTTCGTCCAGATGGACCTCGAGATCGTCGGCGCGTTCGGTGATGTTCTTGATGCCGACGTAGCCGCCGGCAGCGATGCCGCCGAGGATGATCACCATCAACAGGCAGCCGCCGCCGCAACCGATAGCCCACTTCTTTCCCGTCGATGCCATGGCAGTCCTTTCGCTCGATTCGGGTCAGGGTGCGCCGGTGTACCCGCGCGCGAGTCTCGTTGTTCACCGGTTCGACCTTGCCGTCGGCCAGCCGGCCGCCCCATACTGGCGCCCATGCTCTGGTTGTTTGCAACGTCCCTACTGTGGGCCTTCTCGTTCGGGTTGATCAAGCGTTTCCTGCCGGACCTCGATCCCTGGCAGGTGGCGGCCGCGCGTCTGCTACTGGCTGCGGTCGCGTTCTTGCCCTGGCTGATCCGCCGGGCGCCGTCGATACGCCTGCGCTGGCGGGCGGCCGGGCTGGGCGTTGTCCAGTTCGGGGCCATGTACACCCTCTACATCTCCAGCTACCGCCATCTCGCGGCCTGGCAGGTCGCGCTGTGGACGGTGTTCACACCCATCCTGGTGGTCCTGCTCAGCGACCTGCATGGTCGGCGATGGAGCTGGCGACCGTGGGCCGCAGCGTCGTTGGCCGTGGGCGGGGCCTTGCTCGCGCAGGGGCGCCTGCCGACGGGCGACACGTTGACCGGCGTCCTGCTGATCCAGGCTGCCAATCTCTGCTTCGCCGTGGGGCAACTGGGATACCGCTCGCTGCTGGCCGCGGCCGTGGCTGATGGCGGCGTCGCGCGTGGCCGCGAGGCCGGTCTCCTGGGCTGGATGTATCTCGGCGGCGCTGGGTTCGCGATCGCGGGCGCGTTCCTGATGACCGGCAAGCCGTGGGTCGGCGTGGACGCGACCACCGCGCCGGTGCTGCTCTACCTGGGACTCGTGCCCACGGCCGTGGGCTTCTGGTTCTGGAACAAGGGCGCTGCGCGAACCTCGACCGCACGCCTGGCGGTGGCCAACAATCTCAAGGTCCCGCTCGCGGTGCTGGTGGCGTGGCTGGTGTTCTCCGAGAGCGTGCCGTATCTGCGCGCGGCGGTGGGGCTCGCGGTCATCGTCGCGGCGCTGGCATTGACCAACTTCGGCGAGACAGCCGATGACCGGTCATGAAGCCGGCCGGCATGGAGAAGGCCCCGGGCAAGCAGCTCGGGGCCTTTGTCTGCATCGGGGTCTTGGTGCCAAGTTCAATGGGCGAATCGACACTGTGACCGCCTCCCTGCCCGTCGGGCCCGCTCCGATAGGGCGAGTGCCAAGCCGGCCCGGGGGTGGGTCTCGTATTAGACTACATCGCGGCGGCCGATTCACGATGAATCTTGTCAAAATAAGTGGTAAGGACTCGCAAAAAGCGGCCCCGAATTGCTCTCGGGGCCGCTTTCTTGAATCATCGCCAGATCGTTGTGATCAAGGCTCGAGTCCGAGAACGCGCGTCAGGAACGCGTACCGGTCGGCATACTCGGCAATGACCATATCGGTGGGCTTGCCGGCCCCGTGCCCCGCCTTGGTCTCGATACGGATCAACGTCGGCAGGTCGCCCGCCTGACAGTGCTGGAGCCGGGCCGCGTACTTGAAACTGTGCCCGGGGACCACCCGATCGTCGTGGTCGGCCGTGGTCACCAGGACCGCCGGGTATCGCGTGCCGGGCTGGAGATTGTGGTACGGGCTGTAGCCGTGCAGATAGGGGAACAGCTCGGGGTCTTCGCTGCTGCCGTAGTCGCTGGTCCAGGCCCAGCCGATGGTGAAGTGCTGGAACCGCAACATGTCCATGACGCCCACGGCGGGTAACGCTGCGCCGAACAGTTCGGGACGCTGATTGATGACCGCCCCGACGAGCAGTCCGCCGTTGCTTCCGCCCATGACGGTGAGGCGGTCGGCGCAGGTCCAGTTCTGCTGCACCATGTACTCGGCGGCGGCGATGCAGTCGTCGAAAACGTTCTGCTTGGCGGCCAGCATGCCGGCCTCGTGCCAGTCCTCGCCGTACTCGCCGCCACCGCGCAGATTGGCCACCGCCCAGATGCCGCCCTGCTCGAGCCAGGGTAGGCGTGCCGGCGAGAAGTAAGGTGACAGCGACACGTTGAAGCCGCCGTAGCCGTAGAGGATGACCGGGTTGCTGCCGTCGCGTGGTAGATCCTTCTTGCGAGTGATCCAGAGCGGGATCCGGGTGCCGTCGGCGCTGGTGTAGAAGACGCGCTCGGTGACGTACTCGTCGAACGGGAAATCCAGCTCGGGCCGCTGGAATTCGCTGCTCTGACCGGTGACCAGGTTGTGGCGATAGATCACCGAGGGGCTGAGATAGCCGTCGAAACTGTACCAGGTCTCCGTGTCGGCGCGTCGGCCGGTGAATCCGCCCACGGATCCCAGCCCCGGCAGGGGGATTTCGCCGCGCGGGTCGCCCTGGAGAGTGAACAGACGCACGGAGTTGGCGGCGTCCTGGAGGTAGGTCAGCACAAGTTGCTCGCCCACCACGGTGGCGCCTTCGAGTACCTCGGAAGCCTCGGGAACGATGGTCTGCCAGTGCCGGGCCTCGGGTAGCGACAGATCCACCGCGACGACGCGGCCGCGCGGAGCATCGTGATCGGTGCGCAGGTAGAACAGGCCACCGTCATTGCCGAGGAACACGTACGCGGCGTCGAAGGCGGGCAACAACTCGTGGACGCGGAGGGAGCGGTCGCGCAGGTCCTTGTAGAAGAGACCATTCTTAGGGCTCGTGCCCTGCCACACGCTGATCATGAGGTAGCGACCGTCGTCCGACAGCGAGGCGGCGAAGCCCCACTCGGGATGGTCGGGGCGCTCGTACACCAGGACGTCTTCGGACTGGTCGGTGCCGCGGCGATGGTACCAGAGCTGCTGGTTGAGGTTCTGGGCCTGCAGGTGATCGCCGTCGGCGGGCTCGGGGTAGCGGCTGTACCAGAATCCGCCGCCGGATTCGTCCCAGGTGGCGCCGGAGAACTTGGACCAGTGCACCTCGTCGGGCAGATCTTCGCCGGTGGCCACGTTCCGCACCCGCCAGATGCGCCAGTCGCTGCCCGAGACGCTGGTCGCCCAGGCGAGCCAGCGTCCATCGCGGCTCACGGCCCAGCCACCAAGGGCGACGGTGCCGTCCTCGCTCAGGGCATTGGGGTCCAGCAGGACGCGGGCCGGGCTGTCGGCATCGTCCCGGACGTGCAGGACCGACTGGGGCTGCAGGCCGTCGTTGCGCGAGAAAAAGATGCGGCCGGCGCGCTGGAGCGGCACGCCGATGCGTTCGTAGTCCCACAACTCGGTCAACCGGGCCCGGTAGGTCTCGCGGGCAGGAATGCCCTCGAGATACCCGAACGTCAATTCGTTCTGTGAGGCGACCCAGGCTGCGGTCTCGGGGCTGTCGGTGTCCTCGAGCCAACGGTATGGGTCGGGGACCTGGGTGCCGTGATAGTTGTCCATCACCTCGTCGGTGCGGCTCTCGGGGTAGGACAGCTTCGTCATGGTTTTCGCGTCTCGGGTCAGAGGATCGTCGTCGTGGCCGCTGGAACAGGCGGTCAGCAACACGAGCGCAGTCGGCAGCACGAGGCAGACCGCACGCAGCAGGGCGTGTCGAATCGAGCGCATGATCGGATCGCTCCTCGATCGGTCGGGGGATGGTCTCCTGGTCGGGAATGTACCGCAAGGTCGACAGCGTGTCAGCAACGAGAGCTTGGGCGGCGTCCATGCGGATGATAACTTCGTCCCATGGCGCTGCTGGATCCAACGGAACTCACGGTCCTCCTCGAGGACAACCACCTGCTGGCCGTGGCCAAGCCGGCGAATGTGCTCGTGCAGGGCGACCGTACCGGCGACGCCACGCTGCTCGATGCCGCGCGTGCGTACCTGAAGCAGAAGTACGCCAAGCCGGGGAACGTGTATCTCGGACTGGTGCACCGACTCGATCGTCCCGTCACCGGCGTGCTCCTGCTGGCACGAACCAGCAAGGCGGCGTCGCGGCTCTCGCAGCAGTTCCGTGATGGCTCGGTGCGCAAGTTCTATCGCGTGGTGACCGAGGCGGTGCCGGATCCCGAGGCGGGCGAACTCACGCATCACCTCGCGGCCAAGGGTGACGAACGCGGAGTGACCACGGCGGCGGTCGAACCGTTTCCGGGATCGAAGCCGGCGCGCTTGCATTACAATGTGATCGACCGCGCCGCGGACCGGGCGCTGGTGGATGTCGAGCTCATCACGGGCCGGCGCCATCAGATCCGCGCCCAGCTGGCCATGGCCGGCTGGCCCGTATGGGGCGACGTCAAGTACGGCGCCCGCCGCAGGCGCAGTCCGGCCGGCATCGCGGTGCATGCGTGGCGGCTGGAGGTCGCTCATCCGGTGGGCGGCGCCCCCGTGGTGCTGGAGGCTCCGCTCCCTGCGGACTGGCCCTGGCGAGACAGCGAGGAGACATCATGACCCGCATCCTGAGCATCGTAGCACTGATCATCGTGCTGTCAGTCGGTTCGGCCACGGCCGGCGGCGTCGTCTGGCGCGATCACGATACGGCCCTGGCCGAGGCGGAATCGGCCGACAAACCCGTGATGATCCATTTCACCGCCGACTGGTGCGGCTGGTGCAAGAAGATGAAGAAAGAGGTCTACGACCTGCCGGATGTGGCGGCCACGCTCAACACCGACTTCGTGCCGTCCATGGTGGATGCCGACAAGCATCCCGACCTCAAGGCGCGGTACGGTGTGCAGGGTTTGCCGACCATCTGGTTCGTGACCAGCGAGGGCGAGGGGATCACCTACATCCCGGGCTATGTCGACGCCCCCACGTTCCGCAAGGTGCTGGCCTGGGTCTCCAGCGGCGCCTACGCCGAGCAGTCGTTCGAGGAATTCTCCGCGACAGAGGGTTAGCATGGCGGACGTCGACATCACCGTGGTCGGGGGAGGTGTCGTGGGTTGTGCCGCTGCGGCCCGAGCCGCCACGGCGGGACTCTCGACCGTCCTCATCGAACGCGACCGCCTGCTGGGCGCCGGCACCACCAGTCGCAACAGCGAGGTGGTGCACGGGGGCATGTACTACCCCACCGGTTCGCACAAGGCGCGCTTCTGCGTGGAGGGCCGGCGACTGCTCAAGGAGTTCTGTGAGCTTCACGACGTGCGCTACCGCGAGTGCGGCAAGCTCATCGTGGCCGTGTCCGCCGACGAGGTGGCGGAGCTCGAACGGTTGCAAGTCCTGGGCGCAGCCAACGGTGTCGAGGACCTCGAGATGCTCGACGGCGACGCGGTGACGACCCTCGAACCCGAGGTCCGCGCGGTGGCGGCGCTGTGGTCGCGGCGCACCGCGCTGGTCGACGCCGAGGGCGCAGCACGGGCCTTCGGCCTGCAGGCGCGCCACGCCGATGCGCAGATCATGACCGGCGCCGAGGTGACCCGCCTCGAGCGGGTCGACGTCGGCTGGCGCGTCACCGTGGATCCGCCGGCTGGCAGCGGTCGCGAGGGCTGGACCCATACGAGCCGCTGGGTCGTCAACGCCGCCGGTCTTCACTGCGATCGGATCGCGGCGATGGCGGGCATCGACGTGGACGCACGCGGGTGGCGCCTGCAATGGTCCAAGGGCAACTACTTCGCCATCTCGCCCCGCCACGACGGCCGGGTCGGCCGCCTGGTCTATCCCGTGCCGCCGCGTGACGGGTCGAGTCTCGGCGTGCATCTGTGCCTCGATCTGGCCGGGCGGATGCGGCTGGGGCCCGACGTCGAGCCCATGGACGGCGGCGTGGGGGAGGACTATTCCGTGGATCCCGACCGACAGGAGGCGTTCTTCGCGGGGGGGCGGCGGTTCCTGCCGTTCTTGGAGATGGACGATCTCTCCCCGGACATGTGCGGGCTGCGGCCGCGCTTGAAGTCGTGGCGACCCGGGCAGTTCACCGATTTCGTGGTGCAGCGAGAGGTGGGCGACTTCGAGGGCCTCGTGAATCTGGTGGGCATCGAGTCGCCCGGACTCACCAGCGCGCCCGCCCTGGCCCGTCAGGTGGTCGAATGGGTACAGGAATGACCGTTGTCTCGCTACCACAAGGGATTTTCAAGTGAAAGAATATCAAAAAGTTACGATGCTTCCCAAGGACACCAACAGCCACGGCACCATCTTCGGTGGCGTGATCATGTCCTACATCGATCTGGCGGCTGCCGCGTGCTGTCACGACCATTTCCGCAACGCCAAGTTCACCACGGTCGTCGTCCGGGAACTGGTCTTCAAGCAGCCGGTGCACGTGGGCGACCTGCTGTCGCTCAGCGGGGAAGTGGTGGCCCAGGGCACCACCTCGGTGACGGTGCGGATCCAGGCCGAGACGCAACGCTGCAAGGGGCACGATCGCGCTGCGGTGACCGAGGCGGAACTCGTCTTCGTGGCCGTCGACGATGAAGGCAACAAGACTCCCCTGATTCCCTGGAGCTGAAACCGTGTGGATCGTCGCCCTCGTCATCCTGATCCTGACCCTGGTCTGGCCGATGCGCCGCGGCCGTGTCCGTGGCCGCGCGCTCTTTCGCCACACGGGACCGCAGTGGCGGCGCGGATACGGCCGGCGCGCCTTCATGCGACTGGGGCTGGCTCTGGGTGCCGCCGCCGTGCTGGCCTACTCGGGCGCAGAAGAGGCCATCGAGAGCGGCCAAACCGAGCAGCTCGACGTGCCCGAGGGCCGCCTGGAAGAAGCTCGCGTGAAGTTGCGCGCCGAGGGGCGCCATGACGAGGCCGACCGCCTCCAGGTGGAGGACTTTCCGTCATCGCCCAGCGACCGTGTCTCGGTCGCCGTCAAGCCCGCGGGTGAACGGGAGTGGTTCCTGGTGTGGGCATTGACCGGCGCGGTCGACTGGCTCTGGAGTTCGAGCCCCGTCTCGCGCTGGGGGCGGAGCACCTTCGAGGCCATGTGCGTCGGGCTGCCCATGCTGTGGACCGCGCAACGAGTGCTCGGCGCCAACCGTCCCTCGAGCCGTGACGGTTCGCCGCGGTGGCGCCCGTTCCAGCACGCCAACGCCGCCAGCGGTCACGCCTTCATCGCGGCGATTCCCTTCTGGACTCTGGCTCAGCGACTGAATCCCGTGTGGGCGCGCGGCGCCGTGCGCGGCCTCGGCGGATTGACCGGCTGGTCCCGCATCAACGACCGCAAGCACTACACCTCGCAGGTTCTGCTGGGCTGGACCATCGCCTGGAACGCGGTGGACGCCACGAGCGCCGACGATGCAGCCGTGAATCAGGAGTCGTGATGGAAGAACTGTTTCTGCCGCTGGAGATCGAGGGCTATGCGCTGCGCGAATTCGGCGAGGAGGACATCTTCCGCCTCTGCCGGCTGGCCAATGACTACGAGATCTGGCGCTGGCTCTCCGATCTCTTTCCCCGCCCTTACGACGAGGCCGCGGCGCAGCGCTGGCTGGAGGAGCAACTGGAATACGATCCGCCTCGCAACCTGGCACTGGCGGGACCCGAGGGTCTGGTGGGCGGAATCGGTCTCAACCTCACCGACGCGCCGAATCATGCCCACGACGGCGAGGTGGGATACTGGCTGGGCCAGCCGCACTGGGGCTCGGGGTTGATGACCACGGCCCTGCCCGCATTCCTGGCCTGGGCGGCTGCCGCGCACGGTTTGCGGCGATTCACGGCAAACGTCTACGCCGGCAACGATGCTTCCGTGGCGGTGCTGGAACGGTGCGGGTTCCGCCTCGAGGGAACGCTGCGTGGCGCCGTCGTGAAAGAGGGCGCTATCTCCGACCTGCTGGTGTTCGGTTACCTGATCTGAACCTGACCCGGTCAGGCTCCCGCCTTCCGGCCGCGCGGCGCATGATGTTCCTGGAGCGGCCTGACCCGCAACGCCCGATTCCGCAGCGCCCGGATGCCGCCCACCGCAGCCCGCGCCGCCGACATGGTCGTGATCAGCGGTACCCGGTGGGCGATGGCCGCCGCGTACATAGCCTGCTGATCGACGTGGGCCTTCTGTCCCAGCGGCGTGTTGATCACCAGCTGCACCTCGCCGCCGACGATGAGGTCCACGGTGGTCCGACCCTCGCGCCCGGCCTTCTCCACGCAGGTGACCGGCACATCGACGCGACCGATGGCCTCGGCAGTACGGCCGGTAGCAAAGATCTCGAACCCCATGCGATGCAGATCGCGCGCGATGCGGCAGGCGCCCGACTTGTCGTAGTCGTTCACCGTGATCAGCACCGCTCCTTCTTCGGGAAGACTGTTGCCCGCGGCCATCATGGCCTTGGCCACAGCGTGGCCGAAGCGCGAAGCGTGGCCCATGACCTCGCCCGTCGAGCGCATCTCCGGCCCCAGCCGCGGGTCGGCGCCCGGCAGCTTGTCGAAAGGCATGACCTTCTCCTTCACGAAGAAGCCGTCGACGGTCGGCATCTCGGTGAAGCCGAGTTCTTGCAGGGTACGTCCGGCCTGAACTTTGGCCGCGATGCGCGCCACCTCCACGCCGGTGGCCTTGCTGACGAAGGGCACGGTGCGGCTGGCGCGGGGGTTGACCTCGAGCACGTAGACGTCGTCGTCCTTCACCGCGTACTGCACGTTCATGAGGCCGCGCACGCCCAGGGCCCGGCCGAGTTTTTCGGTGTTCTCGCGGATGATGCCCAGGTGGTAGAGGCTCACCTTGTAAGGCGGCAGGACACAGGCGCTGTCGCCCGAGTGCACGCCCGCCTCCTCGATGTGTTGCATGACGCCAGCGAGCACGACGGTTTCACCGTCGGAGACAGCGTCCACGTCCACCTCGTAGGCGTCCTCGATGTACTGATCCACCAGCACGGGAGCGCCGGGGGAGACCTCGGCGGCGAGGACGAGGAAACGGTCGAGCTGCTCCTGGTCGTAGGCGATGGCCATGGCCCGCCCGCCGAGTACGTGGCTCGGGCGCACGAGCACCGGGTAGCCGATGTCCGTGGCGATGGCGCGAGCTTCGTCGCGGGCGTGAGCCAGGCCCCAGCGGGGGTGGTCGATGTCAAGGTCGCGGAGCAGGTCGCCGAAGCGACCGCGATCCTCGGCCAGGTCGAGGCTATCGGGCGAGGTGCCCCAGATGGGCACACCCGCTTCGGCGAGCCCGCGTGCCAGGTTTATGGGCGTCTGGCCGCCGAACTGTACCACCACGCCGTCGGGGCGCTCGCGCTCCACGATGCCGAGCACTTCCTCGAGGCTCAACGGCTCGAAGTAGAGGCGGTCGGCGGTGTCGTAGTCGGTGCTCACGGTTTCCGGGTTGCAGTTGACCATGATGGTCTCGAAGCCCAGTTCGGAGAGGGCCCAGCAGGCCTGCACGCAGCAGGCGTCGAACTCGATACCCTGGCCGATGCGGTTGGGACCGCCGCCGAGGATGACCACCTTGTGCCGCTTGGTTGGGGGCGCCTCGTCGCTCTCCTCGTAGTGGGAGTAGAGGTAGGGCGTCTCGGCGGCGAACTCCCCGGCGCAGGTGTCGACCTGGGAGTAGTGGGGCTGGATGGACCACTCGCGTCGCCAGGCGCGCACCTCGGTCTCGGTGGTCGCACGCAGGCGGGCCACGGCCCGGTCGGCCACGCCGCCCTGTTTGGCGCGGCGCAGGAGTTCCGGAGTGACCTCGTCGGCGCCGGCGATCTCCTGCTCGAGATCCAGGATCCGGGCGAGTTGCGCCGTGAACCACGGATCGAATCCGGTGTGGCGTGCCGCGGCGCGGAAGGCGTCGGGCTCGTCACGGTGGTCGCGCAGGTAGGCCGCCACCGCCGCCAGGCGGCCGGCGGTCGGAAGCTCGAGGGCGTCGACGTCGCCTGCGGGAGCCAGGTCTGCAAGCTGGCCGCCGAAGCCGTCGAGGCCGGTGTCGAGGCCACGCAGGGCCTTGTTCAGAGCCTCGCTGAAGGTGCGGCCGATGGCCATGACCTCGCCCACGGATTTCATCTGTGGGCCTAATGTTGCATCCACCTCGGGGAACTTCTCGAAGTTCCAGCGGGGTACCTTGACCACGCAGTAGTCGAGGCTCGGCTCGAAGCTCGCGGGCGTGGCACGGGTGATGTCGTTGGGAATCTCGTCGAGGGTGAGTCCCACGGCCAGCTGGGCGGCCAGCTTGGCGATGGGGAAACCCGTGGCCTTGCTCGCCAGCGCCGACGATCGCGACACTCGCGGGTTCATCTCGATGACGAAGGTCTCGCCCGTCTCGGGGTGCACCGCGAATTGAACATTGCTGCCGCCCGTTTCCACGGCCACCGCCTGCAGAACCCGCCGGGCCAGGTCGCGTAGATTCTGCTGTTCCTTGTCGGTGAGCGTCATCGCGGGAGCCACGGTGATCGAGTCGCCGGTGTGTACACCCATGGCGTCGAGGTTCTCGATGGTGCAGACGGTGACGAAGTTGTCGGCCTTGTCCCGCATGACCTCGAGTTCGAACTCCTTCCAGCCGGCCAGCGACCGTTCCACCAGGATCTCGGAGACCGGGCTCTGGCGCAGGCCGTGGGCGGCCAGCTCGCGGAACGACTCCAGATCGTCGGCCATGCCGCTGCCGGCGCCGCCGAGAGTGAAGCTGGCGCGCACGAGTACCGGGAACCCGATCTCGGCCACGGCGGCCTCGGCCTCGGCCACGGTGCTGCAAGTGTACGACTGTGGCACGGGCACACCCGCCGCCTGCATGGCCTCGCGGAACTGGCGACGGTCCTCCGCAAGCTGGATAGAATCGAGCTTCGCGCAGATCAGTTCGAACCCGTACTCCTAGACGGTGCCG
>PIVY01000082.1 GCA_003353795.1 bacterium | reverse complement strand
ATGGCATTCGGCGAGGACGAGAACGGGGAGATCTACGTGTGCGGATCGTCCGATCTGGCGCCGGTCGGCGATTCCGGCGTCGTCGAACGCCTGCAGGTCCAGGCCGTGGTCCCGGTTCAGGCGGCGCTATTGAGCGCGGTCGAGGGCCAGGACGGAATCCTGCTTTCGTGGTCGTTCGCCAACTTCCACACGCTGGACCAGTTGCACATCGAGCGCTGGGGCGAAGGTGTCGGCCCCGAGATCGTCGCCGCGTGGTCCGGTGCAGATGCAGCGGATCGCCGTTCGTGGGTCGACCAGGACATCGTCTCCGGCCGGAACTACCACTATCGCCTATCCGCCTCGGGCGGCGGCATCGAATTGACATCCAACGAGATCGACATCGATCGAACGGTTCCCTCGCCCACGCGCAGCCGGTTGCTGGCCGTGGCGCCGAATCCCTTCAATCCCAGCACCGAGATCAGCTTCCTGGTCGCGTCGCCGGGTCGGGTCTCGCTGAAGATACTCGATGCTCGCGGCCGACTGGTGCGGACCTTCGCCTGGAACGCGATCACCGTCGGCGAGAACGCCGTCCAGTGGGACGGCCGCGACGACGCCCGGAGCGCCGTGCCGAGCGGCGTCTATCTAGTCCAGTTCGAGACGAACGCCGGAAACGATTTCCGGACCATCACGCTGCTGAAATAGCCGACCTCGACGGCGCCGGAGACGACCGGCGCCGTCGACCCCTAGGGGATCTTGTTCGCCGGCGACGCCAGGTGGATTCCGAAGTCGATGTGGAACGCATCGCGCCCGTTGTCGGCCCGGCCGTAGCCTACGTGGAAGGGCCCCAGCGGCGTCTCCAGAAGCAAGGTGATCGCGCCGTTGTAGATCAGGTCGTTGAGGGCGGCATCCTGCGAATCGAGCCAGACGTTGCCGGCGTCCAGCCACAGGCCCAGATAGGTCTTGCTCGCGAACGGGAGATCGCCGCCGCCCAGACGGTGCAGCCATCCCAAACTCGCCAGTCCGTAGGCGCGACCGCGGAGACGTTGCACGTGGTACCCCGAGAGGGCGCGCAGACCACCGAGGTAGAAGTGCTGGTAGTAGGGCATGGCGCTGCCGAAGTCGGTGCCGCCCTGCAGGTCGAAGAGGATGCGGTCGTCGTGGCTGCCGGCGGCCGCGAAGAACTGGCCCCAGAGCCTGTCGTAATCCATCTCCGTGCCCAGCCACGGCTGTGGCGACTCGTAGTAAACGCCCGCCTTCACGCCCTGGCGCGGAACCCGGTGGTCGTCGAGGGTGTCGACCCTCAGGACACCGCGCATGCCGACCGTGGTGTCGTTCTGCTTGGGTACGGGGAACAGACCGCTCGACCACTCGGTGCTGAGATGCCCGCCGTAGAAGCCGCCGCGGATCTCCGCGGTGCGGCCGAGTGTGCGGCCCAGGTCGAGGACGCCGCCGAACCTCCGGTAGCGATAAGATCCCGCGTAGCGCTGGTCGAGGAAAAGGGCGTCGTCTTGCAACGAGGCCATCAGTTGCGGCGCCACGAACCAGCGGCGGCGGAAATCGAGCGGCTGGTAGAACTCGGTGCGCACGCCGAAGACCGATCCCAGGCTCACGTCGGTGCGCCACTCGGCGCCGCGGCGGTTCACCTCGAGCTTGTTGATCCGCAGGTGGACCGCGAACGGACTCAGCCCCGAGTAGCTCATGCGGTAGGCGCCGCCGAGGTACACCAGGAACGGCGCGTACGGTTTCTCGTGCACGTAGATCCGCAGCACGTTCACGCCGTCCTCGTGCACCAGGTCGAACCCGCTGCGTTCCACCAGACCCAGCTCGTAGATCTCCTCGAAGCTGGCCTGCAAACGCGGCGGATTCAGGGGCTCGCCGAGAGTCACGTCGAGCCGATCGAGGATGACCTCGTCGACGATGCGGGTCAGGTTCACGAGGTCGACCCGATCCACCGGCGGCACGTCCACCGGATGGGAGGAGACGCGCATCCGCCAGCCGTCGAAAACCGGCCGGGGCACACCGAGGGCCTGCAACTCGTCGATGTGCTCCCGGGCGGCCACCTCGCCCGGATCCATGATCGCCGCCAGCTGGTCGTACTCCTGGCCGGTCCACTGCTCCAGCTGCGGCCGGATCACGATGTCGGCCCGGCCGAGTTTGCCCTGGATCGCCCGCTGCGACTGGATCCGCGAGGCCTGCTCGAGGATGGCGCCGCGGGACCGAAGCTGTTCGCGCGAGATGTCCTCGGTCCGTCGCCCCACCTCCACGGCGATGACGATGTCGGCGCCCATCTCCCGCACCACGTCCACCGGCACGTTGCTGGCCAGGTAGCCGTCCACCAGGAGCCGGCCGTCGATCTCCACCGGCGGAAAGATCCCCGGGATGGACATGGACGCGCGCACGGCCCGGATCAGGTTGCCGCGGTCGAGGACCACCTTCTCGCCGGTCTCCAGGTCGGTAGCCACGGCGCGATAGGGAATGGGCAGGTCGTCGAAGCTCTCGTGCACTGCGCCGATCATGCCGGTGTGCGGAAAGGCGAACGCGAGCTTCTGGCCGGCGATCAGACCGCGGGGTGTGGTCAGCCGGCCGCCGCGGAGTCCGAACTCGATGGGGAAGAAGGTGCGGGTGTCGTCTTCCTTGCGGCGCATGCTCCGGCCGCGCCGTGCTGGCCGGTCGACGAAGAGCTCGCCCCAGTCCACCGCCAGCAGCGCTTGCTCGATCTCGTCGGCCGAGAGACCCAGGGCGTACAGGGCGCCCACAATGGAGCCCATGCTGGTGCCGGCCACGTAGTCGATGGGGATGTTCTGTTCCTCGAGGACGCGGATCACGCCCACGTGGGCGGCACCGCGGGCGCCGCCGCCACCGAGGACCAGGCCGATACGGGGCCGGTCGGTCTCCGCACGCGCGGTCGCCAGCAACGAGAGCAGCAGGCCGGCGAGGAGGAGGAATGTTCGGGGTCGGTGACGCATGGCGACATGATGCCGCAGAGCCGTGCACGAGACAATGGATACCTGCTGGCGAGAGCGGGTCGGCTAGAGTCCGGACCCGAACCGCCCCCATCTCGGTTTCCACCATCGATCGCGATCCAGGCTCAGCGCCACGGCCTCCGCCCGGCCCTCGATCAACTCGCTGGGAACGAAGCCGAACACGCGGCCGTCGGCGCTGTTGTCGCGATTGTCACCGAGAACCAGCACATGGCCCGCAGGGACCGTCACCGGCCCCCAGTCGCGCAGGCGCGGCTGCTGGTCGGTGGTCATCACCGGATGCTCGTGACCGGGCAGCGCCTCGCGGAACCAGCCATGGGACAGGGTGTCGTCGGGCCGCAGCGGCCAGTCTGGCGCAGCTTCACGGCGGTACGCCAGCAGGTTCCCGTTGAGACTCAGAATGCCATCTCGCATGGCCACGACGTCGCCACCCACGGCAACGACCCGCTTGACCAGCCGCTGCCCGTTGGCCGGCGACGGAAAGGTGACCACGTCGCCCCGCTCAGGCTCGCCCCAGCTCGTCACGCGTGTCCGGGTGAACGGAATTTTGAGACCGTAGGCCAGCTTGTTCACCACCACGCGTTCGCCTACCAGGATGGTTGGTTGCATGGAGCCGGTGGGAACGTCGTACCAGTCAGCCAGGGCGGACCGGAAGGTCAAGAGGACGCCGATCATGACGAGTGTCGCAGTCCAGTCGCGCAGGGTCTTGCGCAGGCGTTCCTTGCTCAGCATGGCGGGTCTCCCGGGGTTCGAAACGATTGCTAGGCCGATAGTACGCCCTCCGGTTCCGCCGGGTTCCGGAATGCCTTGGAATACCGCACCAATTTCGATACTCTCGGTTCAGTTTCCGTGACCCCGAAGATTCGCCCGGATCACATCCCGTCTACCCGCGACGGGCTTCGGAGGAATACCATGACCACATCGACCCTCGACGCCACCGAACTCTACCGCCTGCCCTGGACCCTGGCCGACAACGGCATCTCCTGGCTCGAACCCACCGTGGCCTGCAACCTGAACTGCGACGGTTGCTATCGCCGCCAGGAGGAGAATCCGCACAAGCCGTGGGAAGAGGTCGTCGGCGAACTCGACACCTTCGAGAGTCTGCGCCGCAGCGACTGCATCTCCATCGCCGGCGGCGACCCCCTCCTCTACCCGCGCATCGTCGACCTGGTGGCCGAGATCAAGCGGCGCGGTCTCAAACCCATCATCAACACCAACGGCGTGGCCCTCACCGATGATTTGCTCGGCGACCTCAAGCGCGCCGGCGTCTTCGGTTTCACGTTCCACGTGGACAGCCGTCAGGGTCGCAGCGGCGAGTGGGCCGGCAAGACCGACATCGCGCTCAACGACCTGCGCCTCGAGTACGCCGAGATGCTGGCCCGCGCCGGCGGCATCGCTTGCAGCTTCAACTCCACGGTCTATGCCGAGAACCTCCACGAGGTGCCCGAGTTGATGGCCTGGGCCCACCGACACATCGATATCGTCCAGACCATGGTCTTCATCTGCTTCCGCCACGTTGTGCCGGAGATGGGATTCGACTGGTTCGCCGGCGGCGAGCAGGTACCGTGGGACAAGATCTGGTACAGCACCGAAGAGTCGGGCCGCGAGGTGGAGATCGATGCCCGCACCCTGGTGGCCAAGGCGCGCGAACAGGACCCGCGCTTCCAGCCCGCCGCCTTCCTCAACGGCACCCACGACCCTCAGGCCTGCAAGTGGCTGCTGACCCAGCGCGTGGGCGACCGCGACGCCATCCACGGCTACCTCGGTCCTCGCTTCGTGGAAGCGGCCATGGACACCTACCATTTCCACAAGGGACGCTACCTGGCCTACGTATCCCCGGGCGAGACCCGGCGCGGCAAGGCCGCCATGTTCCTCTCCAGCTTCATCGACCCCGATGCACGCAAGGCCTGGCGTACGTTCCTCGGCGCCGCCCTCCGCAATCCCGCGCGCTGGTTCCGCCCGGTGCACCTGCAGTCGCTCATGTTCATCCAGCCGGTGGACTTCATGGACGACGGCGAGCAGAGCATGTGCGATGGTTGCCCGGACATCACCGTCCACGACGGCAAGCTCGTCTGGTCGTGCCGGCTCGACGAGCTCAAACAGTACGGCACCTTCCTGCGCACGTTCCCCCGCGCCGGTTGCGGCGCCCACCACGGCTGCTCCGGCGGCCGCGGAATGGGCTCCGAGGCCGAAGCATGAATCTGATCGGTTTCCTGCGAGGTCTTGCGCGGCTCGTCGCCGGCCGGCCTCGCATCCCCCGCTCCCTCTCCGACAACGAGGCCCTACTACGGGTGCTCGAGCGGCGGAGCATCCGCAAGTTCCACGATCGCGATCTTGGCGACGACGAATGGCAAGCCATTCTCGAAGCCGGGCGCCTGGCGCCGTCCACGGTCAACCTGCAGACCTGGTCGTTCTCACATTTCACCCGCGACGAGTGGAGCGACACCTTCGACCGCCCGCTGCCCATGGGCGCTCCGCGTGCGGTGATCGTGCTGGCCGACACCCACCGCGCCCGTCGCGTCGTCGAGGGCTTTCCCGAGGTGCCGCTCTGCGACTTCACCGTGGGTGTGATGAACGCGTCGCTTGCCGCCATGAACATGACATCCGCCGCGGAAGCGCTGGGCGTGGGCTCGGTCATGCTTTCGGAAACCGGCAAGACCGGCTTTTACGATGCGGCCGAGCTCTCGACGACGCTGGCGTTGCCGCCGGGCGTGGTGCCGATCATGACGGTGATCTTCGGCTGGCCACGCGAGGCGCCCGTGATGCCGCCGAAGCTGCCCCTGGACGCCGTGGCGTTCCCCGGCCGGTATTGCGAGACGCCGCAACCGGTCCTCGACGCCTGGTACGAACAGATGCAGGCCGGGTATCGGGCCAGCACCGGTCAGGCCTTCCAGCGGCAGATCGACCTCTACAACCGGCGGCTGGCGGAGGCGGAAACCGATCTGCAGCGGATGGTGATGGATACCGAAACCGACCCCCGATAGACCTGCGTTTAAATACTTTTGATCCTCCCGACCCGAACTGATATAAGCACTTGCATGGATTCAAACGTTTGTTTAAATTGATCGCTTGACGCACTTGTTTGAATCATGTGTTTCAATCCGGAGCGCAATATGTCCGAAAACACCCGCGATACCCGGGACCGACTCCTGGACGCCGCCGAGACACTCTTCGCCAGCGGCGGTTTCGACACCGTCACGATCCGCGACATCGCTTCGGCCGCCGAGGTCAACGTGGCCGCCGTCAACTATCACTTCCAGGGCAAGGACCGCCTCTACAAGGAGGTCCTCCGCCGCGTGATCACCGCCAAGGGCGACCGTCACGTGGCCGCCATGGAGTCCGTCATGGGGGCTGGCGACGTCGACCTCGCCGCCACCCTCGGCGCCTTCTTCCGCACCCATTTCGAGGACGTGCTCAAGTCCGAGTCCGGCGGCAACTTCCTGAAGCTCTTCGTGCGAGAGATCCACCACGGATCGTCCGACGTGGCAGAGTTGATCATGGAGGCGCTCCAGCCCATGTGGGACAGCCTCGGCCGGGCCGTCATTGCGAGCACGCCCGGCGCTGATCCAGCCCTGGCGCCGTGGATCGTGGGAAGCCTCCATGGCCAGCTCATCCACTTCACCATGCGCTGGTGCAGCATTCATGGCGGAGGCTGCCACGACGGAACCGATGCCATGCGCCTGCTCTTCCCGCCCCTCGCCGACGACGTCGACGAATACATCGACCTCGCCGTCGAGCACATCACCCGCTTCTCCGTCGCCGGCATCCAGGCGTTGATCGCCGGTCAAACCGTGGAGGAAACATCGTGACCGATCGACAGCGCTCGGCGCGCGCTCTGGCTGTGATCGCCACCGCCCTGGTGTTGCTGGCAGCCGGCTGCGCCGTGGGTCCCGACTACGTTCGACCCGAGATGGCGACCGACGTCCCGGAAGTCTTCGTGGCCGACACGACGGCCCACCGCGACAGCATTCCCGACCTCGACCGGTGGTGGACCGCCTTCGGCGACGAGATCCTGGACGCCCTCGTGGACGAGGCTCTGGCCGGCAACCTGGACATCCAGGTCGCGGCCGCCCGCGTGCTGGAATCGCGCGCCCTTCTCGGAGGCGCCAAGAGCGATCGCTGGCCGACCATCGAGGTGGGCGGCACGGCCAACCGCTCCAAGTCCAGCCTCGCCTCGTTCGGCGGCGCCGGATCGATCTACCGCAACTACTTCGACGCCAGGCTCACCTTCAAGTACGAGATCGACCTCTGGGGCCGTCTCGCCCGCGCCGAGGAGTCGGCAAGAGCACGCTTCCTGCAGAGCGAGATGAACCGGCGCGTGGTCGTCCAGACCCTGGTGGCGGACGTGGTGCGAACCTGGTTGCAGGTCCGCGAACTGCAATGCCAGCTCGGCCTCACCCTGCGCACCGAGTCCAACTTCCGCAGCACCCTGGCCACCGTCGAGGCGCGCTACGCCCGTGGCGTGGTGCCGGCCCTCGAGGTGCGCCTCGCCCGCCAGAATCTGCTCAACGCCCGGGCCACCGCGCCGGAACAGCGCCGACTGCTGGCCGAGTCAACCCGGCGCCTCGAGATCCTGCTGGGGCGGTACCCCGCCGGCCGCGCCGCCGACATGTCCGACGAGGACATGCGGCGGGCCATCATGCCCGACCCCCTGCCGCCGGTTCCGTCGGGTCTGCCGAGCGAGCTGCTGGAGCGTCGCCCCGATCTCATGGCCGCCGAGGCCGGTCTGCACGCCAACGTGGCGGACGTCGGATCGGCCAAGGCCCGCCTCTACCCGACCATCAGCCTCACCGCGGATGCGGGCTACGTGAATGGCGAGCTGGAGGACTGGTTCCAGACGAGCAGCAACGTCTGGTCGCTGGGCGCCAACCTGTTCATGCCGCTGATCAATCGCGGCGCTACCAAGGCCCAGATCGAGGCCGCCGAGGCCCGTGCCCAGCAGGCTGCCGCCGGGTACCAGCAGACCGTGCTCTACGCCTTCAGCGAGGTGGAGAACGCTCTCGACGCCGAACGCTTCCAGGGCGAATCGGAACGAGTTCTCGTGTCGTCCGTGCACGAGGCGCGCCGTTCCCTCGAGCTGGCCGAACAACGTTATCGCGCCGGTCTGGACAACCTGCTGTCGACCCTCGAGTCGCAGCGGCGGCTGTTCAATGCCGAGAGCGCACTTCTGAGTACGCAGCGCAACTACCGCACTGCTCGAGTGAACCTGATCCTCGCCCTCGGCGGCCCCTGGGACGCCGGGCTCGCCGAACCGGTCCTCGCCGAATCCGGCGGCGAATCCCAAGGAGCCAAGGAATGAACGCCAACTATCTCGTTCGACGGCTGGTGGCCGTGGGCATCGTCCTGGTCGCCATCATCATCGTGGCGGTCCTCATGGCCCTGAAGCCGAAGCCGCAACGCCTCAAGCCCCAGGCTCCGGTTCCCCTGGTCACGGTGCTCGCCATCAACACGGACCAGCCCCCCATCACGGTCACCGGCTGGGGATCCGTGGTGCCGAAGCACAGCATCAGTCTGGTGCCCCAGGTCTCGGGGCAGATCACGTCGGTGTCCGCCAACCTGCGAGCTGGCGCATTCTTCGCCGAGGGCGAGGAGTTGCTGCGCATCGAGGACACCGACTACGAGCTGGCCCTGCAGCAGGCCCGCAGCCAGGTCGCCCAGGCCGAGTACGTTCTGGCCACGGCCCAGGAAGAAGCGCGGGTGGCGCGCGAGGAATGGGAACGCACCAGCGGCGACGCTCTCGACGATTCCGAACTGAAGTCGTCCGAGCCCAACCCGCTGGTCTACCGTGAGCCCCAGTTGCGTCAGGCGGAGGTCGGTCTCGAAGCGGCCCGGGCGTCGCTGGCCCAGGCCGAACTGAACCTCGACCGATGTCGACTGAAAGCGCCGTTCGCCGGCCGAGTCCTATCCGAGTCGGTGGATCTGGGACAGTACATCCGCTCCGGCGAGGTGGCGGCCCGCCTCTACGACACCGACGCCGCCGAGATCACCGTCAACCTGCCCGATCGCGAACTGGCCTGGGTGCGCGTGCCGCAGACTGCGGGCGATTCCGTGGAGGGATCCCCGGCGGCCGTCACCGGGACCTTCGCCGGCCGCGATCACACCTGGCCCGGTCGCGCCGTGCGAGTGGGCGGCGCCATGGATGCCGCGAGCCGCACCGTTCCGGTGGTCGTCGAGGTTGCCGATCCCTACAAGGCCAGCGGCGACCGTCCCCCGCTCCTGAGCGGCATGTTCGTGAGCGTGACCTTCGCCACCGACGCCCCCACCGGCTCGGTGACCATTCCCCGCCGGAGCCTGCGTCCCGGCAATCAGGTCTGGGTCCTCGACCAGGACGACCAGCTCGAGATCCGCCAGGTCACCGTGGCCCGTGCAGGCGTGGAGTCGGCGGTGATCACGGCAGGCCTCACACCCGGCGACCGACTGATCACCAGCAACCTGCAGTACGTGGTCGACGGAATGCCTCTGCGGCCGGCCGACGCACCCGCCCGGATGGCCGGCGCCGAGGGAGGTGAGAGCCAGTGAAGACCATGCTGAGCTGGTTCGCCGAGAACCACGTGGCCGCCAACCTGCTGATGTTCGTGATCCTCTTCGCGGGCATCGTCTCCGTGGCGACCATCGTTCAGGAGGTGTTCCCCGACACCGATCTGGACATCATCACCGCGTCCGTGCGCTTCCTCGGCGGCACGCCGTCCGAGGTCGAGGAGAGCATCTGCATCAAGATCGAGGAGCAGATCCAGGGCATCGACGGCATCAAACGCGTCACCAGCACCGCGGCCGAGGGCAACGGCGCGGTGACCATCGAGCTCGAGTCGGGCACCGATCGCCAGAAGGCCTACAACGACATCAAGGCCGAGATCGACCGCATCATCACCTTCCCCGAGCAAACCGAGAAACCCATCGTCACCTTGATGGAGGCCAAGCGACCGGTGATGGACGTGATCATCTTCGGCGACACCGACGAGCGGTCGCTCAAGGTGCTGGCCGACCGCGTCCGCGACGACCTCATGGCCATGCCGGACATCACCTATGCCGAGGTCAAGGGCACCCGTCCCTACGAGATCTCCATCGAGGTGAGCGAGCAGTCGCTACGGGCGCACGGTTTGAGCCTCGGTCAGGTGGCCGCCGCGGTGCGCGCCAACAGTCTCGACATGCCCGGCGGCAGCGTGAAGACCGACGGCGGTGAGATCCTCATCCGCACCAAGGGGCAGCGCTACACCGGCGCGGAGTTCGCCGCCATCGTGGCGATCAGCAAGCCCGACGGTTCGCGGGTGATGCTCGACGAGATCGCGACGATCCGCGACGGCTTCGAGGACCTCGACCTGCGCACGCGCATGGAGGGCAGCCCGGCGGCCCTGATCTCGGTGTTCCGCTCGGGAAGCGAGAACGTGCTCAACGTGGCCGCGGCGGTGAAGACATACCTCGCCGAGCAGCAAGAGATGTTGCCCGCGGGGATCGGCCTGGAGATCTGGCAGGACCGCTCCAAGATCTACAAGCAGCGCATGGACCTGCTGCTCAAGAATGGCCGCATCGGTCTGGTGCTGGTGTTCATCGCCCTGGCCTTGACCATGCAGTTCCGGCTGGCCTTCTGGGTGGCCGTGGGAATCGCCATCAGCTTCATGGGCGCGTTCGCCGTGTTGCCCTGGTTCAACGTCACCATCAACATGATCTCCCTGTTCGCCTTCATCCTGTCGCTGGGCATCGTGGTGGACGACGCCATCGTCGTGGGCGAGAACATCTTCGCCAGACGCGAGCGCGGCGAGAATGCGCAGACCGCGTCCACCCGCGGCGTGCTCGAGGTGGCCGGCCCGGTGACCTTCGCCGTGCTGACCACGGTCGTGGCCTTCACGCCCCTGCTGGTGGTCGAGGGCATGATGGGCAAGTTCATGCGACCCATGGCCGTGGTCGTGATCGCGGTGCTGCTCTTCTCCCTCGTGGAATCGCTGTTGATCCTCCCGGCGCACCTGGCGTCGGTCAAGAGCGTGGGACACGGGGACGAGAAGGACGCGCCGACCGGCCGCATGCGCGGGTTCTTCCACCGCCTCAAGTTCTTCGTCAGCGACAAGTTGAACTGGTTCATCAAGCGCTATTACCGCCAGCATCTGGGCTGGGCTCTGGGTAACCGCGGCATCATCATGGCGGTGGCCTCGGCGGTCATGCTCATCACCATCGGCTTCGCCGCGGGCGGGCACATCAAGTTCACCTTCATGCCGCGCATCGAGTCCGACACCGTGACCTGCGCCCTCACCCTGCCCCAGGGCACCACCGTGGACGACGCGATCCTGGCCGTGGAACAGATCGAGGCCGGGCTCGAGAAAACGCGAAAGGAACTCCTGGCCGACCTCCCCGCCGGGACACCCGATCAGATCAAGCTGGTGCAGACCACCCTCGGCAGTCAGCCGCGATCGTCCGGCGGGGCCACCCCCTTCGGCGGCGAGAGCACCGGCAGCGGCGCCCACCTGGTGGAGATCGCCGTCGAACTGCTGGCCTCGGACGAGCGCGAGGTCGCCGCCGGCGACGTCGCCCGCCGCTGGCGTGAGGCCACCGGCCCCATTCCCGAGGCGGTGGAGCTCAGCTTCGACGCCAATCTCTTCTCGGCGGGCAAGGCCATCGAGGTGCAGCTCTCCAGCCCGAGCACCGACGATCTCAATGCCGCCGCCGCCGCACTCAAGGCCGAACTGGCCACGTACCCCGGCGTCATCGACATCGCCGACAGCTTCCGCGAGGGAAAGCTCGAGCTGAAGATGAACCTCAAGCCCGAGGCGCGCACTCTGGGCATCACCCTCGACGACCTGGCGCGTCAGGTTCGCAGTGGATTCTACGGCAACGAGGTCATGCGCATCCAGCGCGGTCGCGACGAGGTCAAGGTCATGGTGCGCTACCCCGAGGACGAGCGCACGAGCCTCGGCCATGTCGAGGACATGCGGGTGCGTACACCCGGCGGCGGCGAGGTGCCGTTCACCCGGGTGGCCACCGTGGAGATCGGGCGCGGATTCTCGTCCATCAAGCGGGCCGATCGTCAGCGCATCGTCAACGTCTACGGCGATGTGGAACAGGAAACCACCAACGCAGGAGTGGTCCTCGCCGACCTGCAGGCCGGATACCTGCCCGACCTCGCCGCCCGTTACCCCGGCCTGCGCTACAGCCTCGAGGGCGAGGAGCAGGAGCGCGCCGAATCCATGGCGAGCCTGGGGCGCGGATTCCTGCTGGCGATCTTCATCATCTACTCGTTGCTCGCGGTGCAGTTCCGCAGCTACCTGCAGCCGCTGCTGGTGATGAGCGCCATTCCCTACGGTGTCGTCGGCGCCGTCTGGGGCCACGTGCTCATGGGCTGGGACCTCACCCTGCTGTCCATGTTCGGCGTGGTGGCTCTGGCCGGCGTGGTGGTGAACGACTCGCTCCTGTTGATCGACTTCGTCAATCGGGCGCGGCGTTCTGGTATGTCGGTGCACGACGCGCTCATGCAGAGCGGTCAGCGGCGTTTCCGTCCCATCATCCTCACCTCCATCACCACGTTCCTGGGGCTGACCCCGTTGCTGCTGGAGCAGAGCCTGCAGGCGCAGTTCCTCATCCCCATGGCCATCAGCCTGGGCTTCGGCGTGCTGTTCGCCACCGGCATCACGCTGCTGCTGGTGCCAGTGAGCTACAGCCTCATGCATTCGTTCAAGATGTTCTTCGGACTCAAGGACGAGGTGTGGGTCCCTGCGGGTGAGGCGGATCTGGGCACGGGGTTCGGCGAGTTCGGCGAGCCGGAGACGCCGCCGGGCGAGACCAGCTGACTCCCCGAGTATGGTATCATCGAGGCGGTCGTTCCGGTTCTCGGAGCGGCCGCCTCGCCCGCGTAGATAGGGGGATACCATGCGCGCAATTCTCACTCTGTCGATTCTCGCCATGCTCGCCGGCCAGGCTACGGCCGTGGGCATCGTCACCGGCGCCGACTGCGAAGGTGGCGGCATCCGGGTCACCACCACCGTCGCCGGCGAGGTCCCGCCCGAATGGGTGGGCTACATCGTGGCCCGCTACGCCGACGGCGCGTGCCTCGACGAATTCCTGCTGACCCCGACCATGATCCCGTTCACCGAGAACCTCGATGTCCTCGACGAGCCCGACGTCGCCGGCATCACCTACGTCTACCGCGCCTGGGCCATGGACGACCAGGGCGAGCGGCAGCCCCTCGGACCGGTGATCTCCACGGAGATGGCTGCTGCCAGTTGCCAGGGCGCGGTGGCCATGCGCGGCACGTTCGAGGACTGGGGCTGGGCCATGTTCGTGATGCCGTGTCCCGAGAACTGCTGGCTCGGCGGTTTCATGGAACAGTGGCCGGAATGGATCGAACCGTATGCGGACACCGGTCAGGTCTTCGATTTCTATGGCGACCTGTATTTCGGGTTCGAGGGACCCCTGCTCCATTGCTTCCACGCCGAGTTTGCGAACTGCGAGGTGGTGGGTACCAGCCAGCGGACCTGGACCGAGGTGAAGCGCCTCTACCACGATCGCTGACCCTGCCGCACGGCGATCGGCGACACTCGCGGCGCCTGAACGAACGGTGCTGCGGCAGGTGCCGTCGCGCCGGAACCGGACTATAAAGATCCCGCTTAACCCTTGCCTCGGCGACCGTTGGCGCGGCGACTGACTGATGAGGGTCAAGAATTGTTGCGAAACGTCGAAACAAATGCGATCTTGGCGCCTTGACACGACCACTCTGCCCCGGAAAGATGGTGGCAGACACCATGAGGGAGATGAATCGCCGTGAGTGAAACGCAAATTATCCAGTTGACCGACGCCGCCAGTGACGCCCTCGGCTCGTTCGACTTCGAGACCCACGCGGGCAAGGGTGTGCGAGTGTTCGTCCAGGGCTTTGGCTGAAGCGGCCCCGCCCTGGGCATGGCTCTGGACGAGCCTAACGATACTGACGAAGTCATCAGCCGGGGTGGTTTCACCATCCTGGTCGATCCCCAGACGCGAGACATCGTAGACCAGTCCGGCGGGCTGACCATCGACTATGTCGATGAGGACCACCAGAAGGGATACCTGCTGCGGCTGAACACCGCTGGCGACAGCTGCGGCAGCGACGGCGGCGGCTGCTCCGGGTGCGGCTAAAGGAAGAGCCGATCCCGAAATGACGCCCCGATCGCCGGGGATCAAGGGCCGGAACCGAACGGGTTCCGGCCCCATTTTTTTTGGTATGGCCGAACAATGCGATCCGACGTGGTCGCGACGAACTAGAAGTGGTCGTCGCCCAGATCGTCTTCACCGTCTTCGTCTTCGTCCTCCAGAAAGACCTCGTCGAACACTTCCACGTCGTCGGTGTCGTCTGCTTTCAGATCCTCCTCGTCGGGACCCCCGTGACTCAGGAATCCCTCCTCGAAGGTCTCGCAGCACTCGTCGCCGCAGAAGAGGCGGCGCCGGTGGCGAATTCCCTCGCCTTCGAATGCGGCGCCACAGTGGGTGCAAGTCAAGATGTCCATGGCATCAACCCTCGAGCGGTCAGGAGTGCGGCACGTGGTCCTGCGCGAAGTAGTCGTTGGTCATTTGCCGCACTTTTCGGTTGAGTAGCACCAGGGCGAGCAGGTTGGGCAAGGTCATGAGTCCCAGCGCCACGTCGCCGAAGTTCCAGACGATCTCAAGCGAGACGATCGCCCCCAGGAAATTCATGATACAGAACACGATCTTGTACGGCAGGATGTACTTCGGCCCCACGAGATAGACCACCGCCCGGTCGCCGTAGTAGCTCCAGCTGATGGCCGTCGAGATGCCGAACAGGACGACGCCGACAGTCACGATGAGGAAGCCCCAGTTGCCCAGGATGGGGCTCAACCCCCGCTGAAATGCCCAAGCCGTGAGTGGCGATCCGTTGAGCGCCATGTCGCCCGCCAGCGTGAGCGGCGGCAGGGCAGCGAAGTCGATGACGCCGTCGGAAACTTCGACTATTCCTTGCCAGGGGCGATCGCCCTCGAGGATGACCGGTTGATCCACCGTGCTGTGATTGTAGACAAGCCGGCCGGCCATGGGCTCGCCGCCCTGGACCCTGAAAGTGCCGTCGAAACGTTCGTCGCCGATGAGCTGGCCGTTGTTGCGGACATCGGCCTCGTCGAGGATCACGGTGATGTCCGACTGGGCGTTCATGGGAATCTCTATCCGATTCTTGTCGTTCCAGACTCCGGTCGTGAGGATCACCAGGCCGGTGATGGTGCAGATGATCAGGGTGTCGATGAGGGGCTCCAGCATGGCCACCGCGCCCTCGCGAACCGGCTCGTCGGTACGCGCAGCCGCGTGGGCGATGGGTGCCGAGCCCTGGCCCGACTCGTTGCTGAAAAGCCCCCGCTTCACACCCCAGGTGAGCATGAAGATGAAGGTGCCGCCCGCGAATCCCCCGATCTGCGCAGCGGGTTTGAACGCGCTGCTGACGATGAGCCCGAGCATCTCGGGAACCGCCTTGAAGTTCAGCAGGAGCACCAGCAGGCCGCCGGTCACGTAGAGCACCGCCATGTAGGGCACCAGCTTGCTGGTCACCGCACCGATACGCTTGATGCCACCCAGGATCACCGCACCGATGACCGTGGCCGAGATGATGCCGGTGATCCAGGTAGGGACCCCCACGTCGGCGCGCATCTGGTCGGCCACGGTAAACGCCTGGATGGCGTTGCCGGTGCCGAAGCTGCAGATGGTGGCGCACACCGCGAAGATGATCGCCAGCGGCTTCCAGTTCTTGCCCAGCCCGCGCTCGATATAGTACATGGGCCCGCCCGCGGCCGAACCGTCGGGGAGAATCTGCCGGTACTTCATGCTGAGGGTGCACTCGGCGTACTTGAGGGCCATGCCGAACACGGCCGTCACCCACATCCAGAACAACGCCCCCGGGCCACCATAGTGCATGGCCGTGGCGACGCCGGCGATGTTGCCGATGCCGACGGTCGCCGACAGCGCCGTGGTGAGCGCCTGGAAATGCGAGAGGTCGCCCTCGTGTGACGGGTCGTCGTATTTGCCGCGGACGACGTCGAAACTGTGCTTCACCTTGCGCAACTGGATGAAGCGCAGGGTGACGGTAGTGAACAGGCCGGTCATGAGCAGCACGGCCACGAGCACCGGGAAGATGTCGGGCCAACCCCAGACCGTACTGGAGATGTCGCCGGAGAGCTGTCGGAAAAATTCCATGCGGGGTCCTCACGATGTCACGAGCGCCGCCAAGCGGACAACGAGCGCCGCTGAGAGGGCAGAGAGTGTCGCGGAGGGGCAAACCGCAACGTCACTTCCCCTGCGTTTACCGGATTCGAGCGCCCGGCTCAAGCGAGAAATGATCGCACCGGCGTCCAGAGGGACGCCGGGTCACCCGGAGCGACGTCCGATCAGCTGCGGCAGAAGCCGGAGGTCGTCGCGTCCGAGGACGCGCAACGCGAACACGAAGACCATGTAGAGGACCGCCCACAGGAGTGCTCCACCCATGAACGGCAGCCATCCTGCGTCCACCGTGAGGGTGAACCAGCCCGACAGCCAGCCGGGCGCGAGCATCCGCAACACCCCGAGCGCAACGCCCCAGCTGGCGACCAACGCCAGCGTCGGCCCCGAGAGGGCGCGCAACAGCGCGTACCGGTACTCGGTGCGCCGCACGAAGTACAGGTGCAAGGCCAGACTCTGCGCCAGCGTGAAGACCGTCGCGGCGCCCGCACCGTAGTAGCCGAACCTGGGGATCAAGAGTGCGTTCAACACCACGTTCACGCCCAGGGCCGCACCACCGATGAGCACGAACACGCGTTCACGGCCCGCGGCGATGAGCGTCCGGTTGACCACATGGTTCGCCGCCTGGAACGGCAGCCCCCAGATCACCACTCGCAGCACGGTGATGGAGTCGGCGAACTGGCCCGGATCGGCGTCGCTGGTGCCGCGGGCGAACCACTCGATCAACGGACGCGCCGCCAGGCTGGTGAACCAGGCCAGCGGCAGCGCCACGATGAGCATGAATCGCAGGCTCCGCTCGGCGAGACGGCTGGTATCCTCGGCCGACTTCTGCGCGTAGCGCGCCAGCGCGGGGAACATGGCCGTCGCGAAGATGTTGGGCACGATGAGCAGGATGTCGAGCGCCCGGTGCCCCAGACCGTAGATGCCCGTGGCCGCCTCGCCGGCCATCTCCATGAGCATGACGGTGTCGACCTTGAAGCTGATGATGCCGAAGGTCGTGGCCAGGAACATGGGCAGGCCCAGGCGAAGCATCCAGCGCAGATCGGGCGCGTCCTCGCCGGGCAGGGGCCGGCGCCAGGGGCCGGACTTCCAGAACATGAGCGGCGCCATCAACGCCAGGCGTGCGACACGACTGGCGAAGTTCGCCCAGATCACACCCATGAGGCCGTGACCCTGGTCGAGCCACCAGAAGGACAGCCCGAAGTACACCAGTGCGGAGAACACCTGCCCCACGCTCTGATACTGGACCTTCTCGTGGGCCTGCAGCATCGAGTCGCAGGCCATGGCGGTGGTCTCGATGAACAGCCCGGCGGCGGTGACCAGCACGGCCAGCGTGGCCAGTTCGCTCTTGCCCGACGCATTCAGATAGACCACGAGCAGGACGTAGCCGCACGCGCCCAGCAGCCAGCGCAGGCGCAGCGCCGCCCAGAGGTGCGCCCAGTTCTGGTCGGGCTTCTTGGTCACCTCGCGGGTGAGCAGCACACCCAGGCCGAAGTTGGTCACCGTCAGCAGGATCACGGTGATGTCGTTGGCGAGGAACCACACGCCCATGCCCTCGGGACCGAGGACGGGCGTCATCTTCTTGGTGACGAAGAGCGCCAGCGCCCGTCCCAGCATCAACCCGAAGGTGAGCAGGAACGTGTTCTTGGCGACGCTGCGCGTTGCGGTGGGGGGCACGGGGGCTCCTCGTGGGAGATTCAGCCGACGGGGCGGATCATGACACCCGACGCGACGGAATCACAAGCCTAGAAATAGCCGCGGGACACCGTCGTGATCACGATGCCATCCACCCCGGTCAGGTCGTAGGAAAGGTCGACCCGGGCCACATCGGCGCGGCCCGATCGCACGCCGCCCAGGCGCAGGCCGACCCCGACCTCGTGGCGGGCGTCGCCGATGTCGCGATCCTCGTTGCGCCAGCGCGCCAGACCGCCGGCGTAGTACGCCCCCCAGCCGGTGCGCACCAGGCCCAGCGGTACCCAGGACGAGACCCGGCCCAGCTCGGTAGACCAGCGCCCGAGCCATTCGCCGGCCATGCCGTCGACGTCGAGGGTACGCAGGCCACGGTCCAGGCCGAGAGTGGCGGCGCTGTCCCCGCGGACCTGCTCGCCGTGGACTCCCTCGACGAACGTCTTCAGGGTGTAGGGCCGATCGGCATCCCCCAGGCGGACGTAGGATCCGAGCAGCAGGTCGACGATATGGTGGCTCTGCGCCTCTTCCCCCGTGACCACCCTGGCGAAGACCGATTGCAGTAGATAGCTGCGCCCGATGGCGTCCCAGTTGGAGGCGGCCAGCTGAAAGTTCCAGCGCTCGCCGTAGCCCGCCGTGGACCCCACGCGAGGCCCGCTAGGGCCGGCGCGGAACTCCGCGGCGACGTCGAGCGGGACATCCTCGTAGTTTCCGTACCGCTGCAGGTATCGCTCCTTGGCCCAGCGCCGCCCCCGCGTGACCAGGACGACGTTCGGCCACACGTCCAGACCCGTATCGCGGGCCATGGGTTGACCGGGGTCCATGAGGTACGAGAGATCGGCCTGCTCACCGTCCGACAGGGTGAACTCGCCGTCACCAAGGTCCCAGTAACGCTCGCTGGAATGAACGGCCGCGCCCAGACGCCAGACGCGGCCCTCGTCGGCCGGGCTCAAGCGCCGGATCAGTTCGAGCTGAAACCCGGAATGCTCCGACGGCATCAACGCGTGCAGGCTCTGATTCCGGGCCGAATCCGAGCCGGCGGGGCCGCCGTTGCTCAGGTACCAGCGAGCGTCGAACTGGCGATCCCAGCCATACGCCCTCATGCCCCACCCCTGATCGTCGGACCGGAAGGGAACCGAGATTGCCGCCCAGCGATTGAATCCGTCGCTGCGGTTGTCGTAGTTGAACTCCACGGTGACCGGCGTGCGCAGGATACGATTCTGGCGCAGGTAGATCCGGCCGAAGGTAGCGTCGAGCCCCTTGCCGACGGAGCCTCGCACAAGCGTGCCGTAGCCGAGGAAGTTCTTCTCGGTGAGCGACAGGTTCCACCGGAGGTTGCCGCTGGATGACAGGGCGAAGCTGAGACTGAGGCCCAAGGTCCAGGTTTCCCGGGTCGACACCTGCACGCCGACATCACCACTGTCGGTCGTATCCGCGGTCGCGATATCCACGGCGTTGAGGATTCCCAGGCTGCGAAGGTTCCTCTCCGACTCTTCCAGCTTCGCGATGTCCAGCGGATCGCCCGTCTTGAACAGCAGTTCCTGCCGCACCAACCAGGGCTTGGTGTTGATGTGCAGCGTGTTCATGGTGGTGCGTAGGGTGTGATTCAGCCCCGAGGCGTCGGCCACCTCCTGCTCGGTGAAGATGTCGTGCATCTCGAGCCGGACCTCGCCCACACGCAGGGTCGAATCCACCGGCGCCGGGGCAGGATCCTCCGCCCGGGCGACCACGGCCGCCAGAACCATCAGACAGGCTGACAGCAAGGCTCTGACACCCTGGGCGGATCGTGCGCCAGGGTGACAGCAGCGGCATGACAGGTTGCGGTGGCGGGGTGTCAAGACGTTCGAGTACTCCTGCTGGGCAACCTGTTCATGTCATTGTCGTCTCTAGATTTACAAAATACAGACGCGGCGTGCAATCGGCTGGCACGAGCATTGTATTGAGGGATTCACGAACGGCAACCGAACGGGACCTCACTCCCGCGACCCATAGCACAGGAGGGCCAATCATGTATCCCATCGCTCAGCTGCTGAACGCCGCCATCGAGAACCCCAGCACGTGCCGCCCCGCGGTCCGCAACGAGCGCCTGCCGCGCACCAACGTTTTCGAGGGTGAGCAGGATTTCCGCATCCTGATGGATCTTCCCGGCGTCCGCAACGAGGATCTCGAGATCAACCTCGAGGACGAAACCCTCGTCGTGAAGGCCGGACGGGATCTGGAGGTCCCCGAGGGCTACAAGCCGCGCCGGAGCGAACTGGCCGGCAAGGTCACCTTCCAACGGAGCTTCGACCTGGGCAACGGCGTGGACCCGGACAAGATCGGCGCCAAGCTCGAGAACGGCATCCTCACCGTGACGGTGCCCAAGAGCGAGAAGGCCCTGCCTCGGCGCATCGAGGTGCAGTAACGGCGACATGACGACGGCATTTCCGCCGCGTCCGGCAGGCCCGCCCCGCATTTCCGCGGGGCGGGCCGTTTCGCCAGTGAGAGTTCGGGGAAGACACCCGGCGAGCCGTGGCGCATAATCGGCGCATGAAACTCATCACCTACACGCAGGGGGCAGACCCGCGCTGCGGGCTGGCTCTGAGCGACACGATCGGCCTGGATCTCATGGCCGCCGACCCCACACTCCCCACCTCCTGGCACGCCCTCTTCAGCGACCTCGACCGGGTGCGCGAGATCCACACCACCCAGAGCCCCGCGGCGGCGAATCTGGAGGCGGCCGGCGGCGATATGCCCGCACCGTTCTTCCGGCTGGATGCGGCCCGACTGCTGGCGCCGGTGGTGCTGCCGTCGAAGATCATCGGCGTGGGATTGAACTACCGCGACCACGCCGCCGAGCAGGACAAGACCCTGCCCGCAGCCCCGATGTTCTTCGCCAAGGCATCCAGTTGCCTGCAGACTCACGACGGCCCCATCGAACTCGACGCCGACCTCACCCAGGTCGATGCCGAAGCCGAGCTTGCGGTGGTCATCGGCAAACCGGCCCGCGGCGTGAGCGCAGCGGACGCGGGCGAGTTCATCGCCGGCTATACCTGCTTCAACGACGTGAGCAACCGGGCCGCCCAGCGCCAGGATCGCCAGTTCTTCCGGGGCAAGAGCATCGACACCGGCGGTCCGTGCGGGCCATGGATCGTGACTCCCGACGAGCTGCCGCCCGAAGCCCTCGGCCTGCCGGTGCGCTGCTGGTGGAACGACACGCTCATGCAGGACAGCAACACCGAGCAACTGGCGTTCACGCCCCACGCCCTGGTGGAACATGCCAGTCGTCACATGACACTCTTCCCGGGCGACATCATCGCCACGGGCACTCCGGGCGGCGTGGGCGAATTCCGCGATCCGCCGGTGTTCCTGGAGCCGGGCGACGTGATCACCGTGGAGATCGGGTCGGTCGGCAAGCTGGTCAATCCGGTGGTGCGCCGGTAGGACGAGCGCCGACAGCGGGTTTGCAAATCGCGCCTCGAAATGGCC
>PIVY01000081.1 GCA_003353795.1 bacterium | reverse complement strand
GCCATCGAGGTCGCCATCAGCCGCACCGCCAACCTCGACGCATTCATGAGCGGATTCGCCGACGTGGTGCGCCTGCCGCAGCCACGCCTGCTGCCAGGCGACCCCTGGCAGATGGCCCGCCAGGTGGGATTGCTGTTCCAGGAGCGCTGCGCGCGAGCAGGCATCATCTGGCGGGAGGACATCGCCGAGGACCTGCCCGCCGTCGAATGCGACCATGTGCAGCTAGAGCAGGTGCTGGTGAACATCGTCAAGAACGCGGTGGAGGCGGTGGAGTCCAGCGGCCGCGCCGGCGAGATCATGATTCGCGGTGTCCGGCAGGGACGGCGGGCCGCCCTCGTCATCGAGGACTCCGGTCCCGGACTGTCCCCGGACGTGCAAGCCCAGCTCTTCACCCCGTTCTTCACCACCCGGGACAACGGCCAGGGTCTGGGCCTGACCATGGTGCAGGAGATCTTGCTGGCTCACGGATTCGACTTCGCCCTGGAGAACGGTCCGGAGGGCGGCGCCCTGTTCACCATTCGATTTTGATGCCCGCATACAGGGTCGGAACTGGTTTTCTTCGCTCCTGCATATCATCTTGAACGTTCCGATGCAGACTCCACCCCGGCGCGATCGCCGGGTGATCACCCGTCAGACTCAGAGGTATGTGCATGTCCTCCGCCAAGATCACGTGGACCAAGATCGACGAGGCCCCCGCGCTGGCCACCCACGCCCTGCTGCCCATCGTGCAGGCGTTCGCGAAGGGCACCGGCGTCGAGATCGAGACGGCGGACATCTCCCTGGCCGGCCGCATCATCGCCAACTTCCCGGACAACCTCACCGACGAGCAGAAGATCCCCGACGAACTGGCGCGCCTCGGCGACCTGGCCAAGACCCCCGCGGCGAACATCGTGAAGCTGCCCAACATCTCGGCTTCGATCCCCCAGCTCCAGGACGCCATCAAGGAGCTCCAGGCCCAGGGTTACGACATCCCCGACTATCCCGAGGAGCCGAAGACCGACGAGGAGAAGGCTCTCCGCGCGCGCTTCGCCGTGGTGCTGGGTTCGGCGGTCAATCCGGTGCTGCGCGAGGGCAACGCCGACCGCCGCGCCGCCGTGTCGGTGAAGAAGTTCGCCCAGAAGCACCCCCACCGGATGATGAAGGACTGGCCGGCTTCCGGCTCGCAGACTCGCGTGGCCCACATGACGGGCAAGGATTTCTTCGGCAGCGAGTCCTCCGCCACCATGTCCGCCCCCACCGCGGTACGCATCGAGTTCGTCGCCGCCGACGGTCAGGCGACGGTGCTCAAGAAGGAGTTCCCCTTGCTGGCGGGCGAGGTCATCGACACCTCGGTCATGAACGTGGCCGCCCTGCGCGCGTTCTTCGCCGAGCAGATCAGCCGCGCCAAGGCAGACGGCACGCTCCTCTCGCTCCACCTCAAGGCCACCATGATGAAGGTCTCGGACCCGGTGATGTTCGGCCACTGCGTCTCGGTCTACTTCGGCGCCGCCCTCGACAAGCACGCCGACGTCCTGACGGAGATCGGCGCCGACGTGAACAACGGCCTGGCCGACGTCCTCGACAAGCTCGACCGCCTGCCCGCCGAGAAGAAGGCCGAGATCGAGGCCGACATCGCCGCCTGCTACGAGACCGGTCCCGCCCTCGCGATGGTCGACTCCCGCAAGGGCATCACCAACCTCCACGTACCCAACAACGTGATCGTGGACGCCAGCATGCCGGTCGTGGTCCGCGACGGCGGCCGCATGTGGAACAACGACGACGCGCTGCAGGACACCGTGGCCATGGTCCCCGACCGCTGCTACGCCACCATGTACCAGGCCGTGATCGAGGACTGCCAGAAGAACGGCCAGTTCGACCCGGCCACCATGGGCACCGTGGCCAACGTGGGCCTCATGGCCAAGAAGGCCGAGGAATACGGCTCCCACGACAAGACCTTCATGCCGCCGTCCGCCGGCACCATGCGCGTGGTCGATACCGCCGGCACGACGCTCCTCGAGCAGGCCGTCGAGGCCGGCGACATCTTCCGCATGTGCCAGACCAAGGACGAGGCCATCCGTGACTGGGTGAAGCTGGGTGTCGCCCGCGCCCGGGCTACCGGCTCGCCGGCCCTCTTCTGGCTCGACGCGTCCCGCGCCCACGACGACGAGCTCATCGACAAGGTGGAGACCTACCTCGTCGATCACGACACCGCGGGCCTCGACATCCAGATCATGGCGCCGGTGGAGGCCATGGAGTTCTCGCTGGAGCGCGTCCGCCGCGGCGAGGACACCATCGCCGTCACCGGCAACGTGCTTCGCGACTACCTCACCGACCTCTTCCCCATACTGGAGCTCGGCACCAGCGCCCGCATGCTGTCCATCGTGCCGCTGCTCAACGGCGGCGGCCTCTTCGAGACCGGCGCCGGCGGTTCCGCGCCCAAGCACGTGCAGCAGTTCCTGAGCGAGGGCCATCTACGCTGGGATTCGCTGGGCGAGTACTGCGCGCTGGTGCCGTCGCTGGAGCAGGCCGCCGAGCAGTCGGGCAACGCGACGGCGGCATTGCTGGCGCGGACGCTCGACGAGGCCGTCGGTCAGTATCTCGAGAACTCGCGCTATCCGTCGCGCAAGGTGAACGAGATCGACAACCGCGGCGCCACCTTCTTCCTGGCCCTGTACTGGGCGCAAGCGCTAGCGGCGCAGGACGAGGACGCCGGGCTGAAGGCGCGGATCGCACCGGTGGCCGCGGCGCTGGCCGAGAACGAGGCGACCATCGCGGCGGAACTGCTGGCGGCGCAGGGTGAGGCCGTGGACATCGGCGGCTACTTCCATCCCGACGATGCGAAGACCGCGGCGGCCATGCGGCCGAGCGCGACGTTCAATGGGATCATCGACGGGATGTAGGAAGATCGGAGCGAGTTGCGACGGCGCGACTCGCTCCCTTCAACTGTCGCCATCCATCGCCTGCATGATCCGCATCCCGATCTCCGCGAGCTGCGATACCCAGATGTTGTTCAGCATGATCACGGTGCGATCCACGTCGAGACCACGAATGATGAGGCACGAGCCGCCTCCACCGTGATGCGCGTAGCGGCCCGCCCGCGGGCCCTCGTCGATGGTCCACAGGTAGAATCCGTAGCCGTAGCTATGCTCCCCCGACGGCAGTTCGACCTGGGTCGTGAACAGCCGGTCCCGCCACGCCGGCGGCAACAGCAGATCACCGCGCAGAGCTCGATCCCACCGCAACAGATCGCGCACCGTCGACACCATGGACGACGCGCCGTTGGCGTGGGCGAAGTAGGTCTGCCAGCGGGGTTCGAGACCATGCTCGCCCGGCACGTAGTCCTCGGCTTTCCCCGGCACGACCGCGTGGTAGTCGAGATAGATCGTGTCGTTCATGCCGGCCGGTTCGAGGATCTTCTCGCGAAGCAACTCCTGGTAGGTCCGGCCGGTCACCGCTTCGAGCACCGCACCGAGGATCGTGTATCCCGCCAGGCCGCTGTACTCGAATCGCGAGCCGGGCTCGAACCTGGGCTGCTGGCTGAAGTAGCGCGTGATCGCGACGTCTGTCGGTTCCTCGACGAGGTAGGGCATGACCCCGGGCGCAGGCCCCGGAATGCCGTGCGTGTGGCAGAGCAACTGGTGGATGGTGACGCGGCGGCCGGGATCGTCCGGATACCAGTCGAGATAATCGACGATGGTCGCGTCGAGGTCGATCGTGCCGGCCGCGGCCTGCTGCAGCACGAGGACCGCCGTGAACTGCTTGGTCATGGAGTAGATCTTGAAGCGGGTGTCCGGCGTGTTGGGAATGTCCCACGACGCGTCGGCCAGACCACAGGCGCTCTCGTGAACGATCTCGCCGGCCTCGGCCGCGAGGACCGCGCCATGGAGGTCGCCCGCCTCGGCGTGGCGCTGGACCAGGGCGTCGACGGCAGGGATGGTCTGGGCTGAAGCGGTGAACGCCAGACAGAGCAGGCAAGAGACGATGACGGATCGGAGTCTCGGATACTGTGGCATGGGACCCAACTCCCGGCTGGCAGGACTCGACGACCGACGAAACGTTCGCGAACTACGAGTTGGGGCGCGGCTCGGTTCCCCGCCCCGTCGCCGCCCACCACCCATAGACCGCCAGCAGCACCAGCAACCCCACACCCACCATCGCCCCTTCCGCGTACCAGGCGTCCCAGTCCGCCGCCCGCGTCTCCCAGCAGATCACCAGCACCAGCCGGCTGATCACATAGGCCAGCGCCCCCCAGCGCAGCAGCACGGCCAGTCCGATGACGGCGACGAGGATCCCGACTCCCAGCCCGAGACCGGAGGTCGGCCCCGCCACGATGGTCCAGATCACCACGGTGATCGCCAGGGCCACCTTGCGCCGGCGCACCAGCGACTGCGCCACCACCAGGGACAAGAAACTGACCACGGCCAGGATCATGACGGTCGACAGATCGAGGTAGACGGCCAGCGCCTCGCGCTGACCCTGGAGCATGTCGGTGTTGATGCCCAGCAGCCTCGGTGGTACGTCGGACATGGCGGCCTGGATCGCGCGGCGCACGGGAGCCGAGACGCCGAAGGTCACCGCCCCGGCAGCCATGCCGACCAGCACGGAATGGCCGAGGATGGGGTCGCGCCACTGCACCCGCGCCCGGCTCAGCAGGCGATTGGACGCCACGAACATGGTGGGCCACACCCGGCGGCCAAGTGGTTCGGCCGCGAGGTAGCTGCCCCAGGCGACGATGCCCATGAAGGTCGCACCGGACAGCAGGGGCCAGAGCTCGCTGGCCCACTGGTACGAGAACAGCGTGTGGGTCTGGAGCCCGTTGCCGACCAGGAAGAGCCAGAACATCGCCCAGCCGAAGCGACTTGCGCCGCAGGTATCGGCCCGGCCGCGATCCATGTTGCGCCGCGAAAGGATCACCGCGAACACGACCACCAGCAGGATGATCAACGGCTGGCTGGTTTCCTGTATCTGCTCCGCCACGGTCGGCCGGACCGGTTCGGGCACGACGCCCAGGCTCAGGAGGCTGGCCGCGGTGGTCACGTTGAAGAGGACGGGGCGGCCCTCGAACGAACCGGCTTCAACCCGCAGGACCCTGTCGGGCGCGTGGGCCTCGGTGCCCAGCCAGGCACGACGCCGGTCGGGCGAGAGGAAGCGCTGATAGCGGGGACGGTCCTCGGTGAAGCGGTCGGGATCCAGTCCGGCCAGATCGAAGAGTCGCGTCCAGTCGGGCTCGGTGATGGGCTCGTCGGTCAGCGAGAAGCGGCGGGGCATGACCTCGAGACGGCGCAGCGAGCCGTCGAGGTCGAGCAGTACCGCGGCCTCACCCGCGATGGTGGCCGGTGGATTGGTGACCCGGACCGGGCCTCGCAGCAGGATCGGCGGCTGGCCACTGTTGGGAATGAACAGGCGGGGCGCCTGGCGGTACCAGAAGGCCATGGCGTCCGGTCGGTCGCGCAGACCCTCCCAGCGCGTGGCCGTGGAATCGGCCGCCTCCACCTCGTTGAGGATCTCGCCCCAGAGGAGGAATCCCCAGGCCTGGTCGACCGGCTCGCTGTAGACGGGTTCGTCGTAGCCGAGTTCGGCCAGCACGCTCTGCGCGCGGTCCATCAAGACCTCGGGGCGCTTTTCCAGGGGCATGTAGTGAACCAGCGACATGGACCCCGCCCAGTGGGAGACCCCGACGGCCAGCAGCACGGCCGCCAGCGCCAGTCCGAACGCCTTGAGCGGCGGCATTCCGGCGCGGTCGCCCGCCTGGGCCACCATCTCGGGTGACGGCGTTTCGCCCGCGGCGAGCGCGGCCGCCAGGGGATCGCCCCCCGGTAGCGCGGCGGACACCGCGATGGCGGACGCAGGGCGGTCCGCAGGTCTCTTCTCCAGGCAGCGCATCACCGCGCGCTCGACCGCGGGGTCGAGCTCGGGAACGTAGCTCGACAGGCTGGAGGGCGTGCCGCTGGCGTGCAGGTCGTGCAATTCGGCCAGAGTCTCGGCCTTGTGCACCCGCTTGCCCGTGAACAGTTCGTAGAGCACGAGACCGAGGGCGTAGATGTCGCTCCGCTTGCTGACCTCTTCGCCGCGCAGCTGCTCCGGCGCCTGGTAAGCCGGGGTGCCGGCGCGAACGTCGGCCTCGTCGACGCCGTCGGCCAGGCTGGCCAGGCCGAAGTCGGTGAGCTTGACCTGGCCGCGGCCGTCGAGCATGACGTTGGCCGGCTTGAGATCGCGATGCAGGATGCCTTGCTCATGAGCGGCGGCCAGTCCGGCGCAGATCTGCCGCCCCACCTCCACGGCGCGCTCCTGCGGCAGGCGGCCGATGCGCAGCAGCAGCGACTTGAGGTCCTCGCCGTCCACGAACTCCATGCTCAGGAAGTGCTGACCCTGGACCTCGCCGATGTCGTACACGCGACAGACGCTGGCGTGGGTCACCTTGAGCGATGTGCGCACCTCGTTGCGGAAGCGTTCGAGGCGGCCGGGATCGTGGGCCAGATCGGCGGTGAGGAACTTGAGGGCCACGGGCTGACCGAGTTGCAGGTCGTCCGCGCGATAGACCTCGCCCATGCCGCCGCGGCCGAGCAGGCCCACGATGCGATAGCGGTCGGCGACGACGGCGCCGGGGACGAAGCGGCCGGGTGGCTCGCCGCCGACACCCGACGTCGTCGACAGCGAGGAATGGGCGCTGGCCGAGGCGATGGTGGCGTCGTCCGGCGTGGCGGATCCGGAGATCACGGTGGCGTCGTCGCCGGGCACGTGCATGGAGGCCCCGCAGGCGGGACAGAAGCGGCTCTCGGCTGGGACGTCGGCCCGGCATGTGGGGCAGGATGACATGGCGGTCATGATAGCTGAAGGGGCGGCGATCCGCGCATACCGTATTGCAGGCGAACCGGTCGTATATTATCGACAGGCCAGCGAATGGCCGCTGGAGTCGGGCAGCGCCGTCCACCGAGAAAGCAGGTAGCACGTTGCATGGCAGATTCAATCAATCGTTCTCGCTGTCCGTCAAGAATGGGCACGGGCAGGAGCAGAGTCCCAAGAAGCTCACGGGGTTCGTGAATATCTCCGGAACGATGACGATCACCGCGCCGGACACCGGCGCCTGGCACCTGATGGTCAAGGATCTGGTGAAGAACAAGCCCATCCTTGACCAGAAGAACGTGAAAGCCGGCACCGCCATCGAATTGAGATACAAGACCGGTATGCACACGCAGATCCAGGTCGAGGCGACATGGGATCAGACGGCGGACACGACGCTGGTCGTCGAGATCAACGCCACGTACTGAACGCGTCGACGAACGGATGCGCCGGCCGTGGTTGGCGGGACACACCGTGCCTGAGTCGAGCGGGACACATCGAGCGGCCGGCGCCTCAAAAATCCCCCAAAGCCTTGATCAGAATGCACTTACGTAACTCAATCACGCCGCCGTCCTGGTATCCGAATTGCAGCTCCGTGCGGGCGTCCGCCAAACTCCCGATCCCAAGGAGCAACCCATGCGCTACCTCGCCATCGCCCTCCTCCTCTTCTGCACCGGCTGCAGTACCCTCGGCACGCAGATGCCTCCTCCCAACACCGGCCTCGACCACGACCCCGCCGCCCCCCTCTTCGCCGCCGACGCCGCGGCCATCTCCGACTCCGAGATCGCCCGCATTCTCGACACGCGGATCGAGCTGCCCGCGACCTTCCGCGTCGGACTGGTGCACCTGGAGCACGTCCGTCGCAAGGACGGCCGGCGCCAGGACCTCGGCGGCCGCTCACGCTGGCCCATGGTGAGCGAGGCGTTCTCGCCCCTGCGCGACCACGAGCGGATCTACGACGTGTCGTACCTACCGAAGCTCATGATGCCCGGCAACCTCACCGCCGGCAGCTTGCGCGCCACCGCGGCGCGCTATCAGGCCGACTGGGTCCTAGTCTTCGAGACCGGCACCACGGTGATGACCAGGAACAAGCTCATCGGCACCGACGAGGCCCGTGCCTACTGCACCGCCGAGTGCGTGATTCTCGACGTACGAACCGGTCTGATCGCGTTCTCGTCGCGGTCGCACGTGTTCCTGGAGAAGAAGAAGGACGACGGCAAGTGGTCGCTCGACGAGACGGTTGGGCAGGTGGAGCAGGACGCCGTCGAGGAGGCCATGGCCGACAACCTGGACGAGTTGGTGCGATTCCTGGATCACTGGCGGGCGTGACCCGGACGCGAGAAGGCCCCCCGGCCGAAACCGGGAGGCCTCTCGTTCAGACGGATCTGATCAATCCCGAAGGACTACTCGAAGAGCGACTTCACGCTGCTCCAGGTCTGGTCCTCGGTGGCAACCACGCCGTCGCCCCAGATGGTCGCGACGACACAATCGGCGGTGAGGCACGGGCAAGCGATCAGCTCGTCCGGGTTCGCGCCGTTGGCGATGGCCATGTCACCGGGGATGCTCGGCGGGGTCGCGGGGCCGAGGCTGATCTCCACGGGATCCGTGACCGAGTACAGCAGCTGGAGGGTCGCCAGCACGGTGCCGGGCTGCTCGGACGGCAGGGGAACCTGGTAACCACAGAGGTGGTTGGTGTTGTCGCCGAAGTTGGTCCAGCCGTTGGGGCCGGAGACGCTCAGCACGAAGATCGACGGGTTGGCGAAGTCGATGGCGCACTCGTAGCCACCCACGGTGCCCACGGTGGCGTTGACGAGCACCAGGTAGGCGTTGAACGGCACAGCGCCGGAATCGATGTTCGTGGTCTCCTGGGTGAACTCGGTGTCGCTGAAGAAGACACCCATCAGGTTGTCGCCGGGGAACTGTGCGAAGGCGGTACCGGCAAGCAACGTGAGAATGCTGATCGTTAGCAATGTGCGCATGAGACGAGGCTCCTCGGATCGGGGTGGTTCCACGGGACCGATCGATCGGTGTGAGAATCGCGGCCCGTGACAGTCGCCACCGACCCGGTGGGGTCGGTGGCGATGGGGTTCCCTCAGTGTACCTCAACTCGGGTGCGAATCATAGCTCAAGTTTCAAGATGACCCGGCTAATAACCCAACCGACGATCAATCGAAGAGAGCCTTGACGCTGGTCCAGGTCTCGTCCGTGGTGGCGACCACGCCGTCACCGTTGAGGGTAGCGACCATGCAATCGTGCGTGGTGCAGTTGCAGGGGATCAGGAGATCGGGGTTGCTGCCGTCGGCGATCACGGGAACGCCGGGAATGCTCGCCGGATCGGACGGACCGAGCCAGATCTCCACATAATCGGTGCCGGTCATGAGCATGGTGAAGGTCGCCAGGACCACGCCGTAGCCCATGGAGGGCAAGGGAACCTGGTAGCCGCACAGATGATTGGTATTGTCTCCGAAGTTGGTCCAGCCGTTCTCGCCGGTGACCGAAAGGACGAACGGCAGTGGCGGTTCGAAGCGGATCGAGACCTCGTAGCCGCCGACCGACTCGACCGTCGGGTTGAGAAGCACGAGGTAAGCGGCAAAGGGAGCGCCGGTCGTGTCGAGATTGGTGGTCTCGTCCACGAACTCGGTGGGGCTGAAGAAGACGCCCATCATGTTGAGTTCGTGATCCTCGAGGGCGGCGGCGCCGCTGGTTAGCAACGCGAGCATGGCGATGGTCAGTAGAGTCTTCATGGATGTCCCTCCAGTCTTGAAATCCCCAGGAAGCGCCGACGGTCGCAGGTAGGACGCTACGGCAGGAAGCGGACCCATTGTACCGCATCGGGGACGGCCAATGAAAGAGGGCTGGCAGAATCAGAATTCTGTCACGGCGCCGGCAGCACGCGGAATCCCACCGAATCCACGGCCACCGATCCGAACAATCCGATGCCGCCCTCCACGTGGTAGATGGGCAACTCGAAGTTGTCGCCCGCGTTACCGCCGATGCCGAACCCGCCCTGGGGCGTGCTGCGCACGAGGTCGAACGTGTTGAGATCCAGCGACTGGATCTTGTACTTGTACCGGCCCTCGAAGTAGATCGCGAACCAGGGTAGGCTGATCATCCCCTCCTCGGCGCCGAAGACCGGCGACGAGCCCGAGCGTTCGAGGGCGGCGAAGTCCTCCTCGTCGAAGAAGGGCGGATCGATGACGAAGTCGGAACCCGGATCGAGGCTGAAGATCGCGAGCTGGAAGCCGAGCGCCGGGGTGTCGTCGAGGCGGGTCTCGAGGACGCCCTGCGGATAGACGAGCTGGTTCTCGGGCGCGTCGTACACCAGATCGCCGATCTCCTCGAATGTGCGCAGACTGCGGTCCTCGGGATTGCCCTGCCCCGCCACCAGCACCCAGTCGAGAACCGAGAAGCGCGCCGGAGTGGTGGTGCTGGCAGTGATGCGCTCGCCGCGATCGGTGGTCACGGTGATGTGGTACGTGGTCTCGGGCTGCACGATCAACGCCGGCCAGATCTGCGGGTCGTAGATCCCACCACTGATGACCTCGGTGTACTGCACCGTGTCTCCGAGCTCGCTGGTCAGCCACACGTCCGCCTCGCGAATGGCGGCCTCCTGGAAGGAGAACAGCTGATCCGGCGGCTGGGTGCGGGTGAGCAGGATTCGCGGCAGGGGCTGGTTGACCACCAGCAGGGCGTCGATCACCGGAATGTCCACGCCTCCCGGGGCGAAGAGCGAGTCGGGATCGCGCTGGGGGTCGCAGGCCGCGACGGCGAGCAACGGAATCAGGGCCAGCCAGGCAAGACGGCTAGAATTCAATGTTCACTCCCACGCTGGGGATCAACGGCAGCATGTAGACCACGGTGGCCTCGGTCACCGGACCGTCGGTCTCGTACTGCACGAACCACTCGTTGCGTCGGTTGTAGAGGTTGAAGATTTCGGCCACGAACTCGGCGGGGCGACCGAAGAGGCGAATGGGTCGGCGCGCGCTCACGTCGAGGCGGTGGTAGGGCAACAGTCGCGCACTGTTGCGGTCGGCGGGCAGCACCTGTCCGAACTCGCTGGCCTCGCCGGTGCCCGGGTCGCGCAGCAGCAGCCGCGCGGTGGCCGGGGTGAAGGCTTGACCGGTGGCGTAGCGGAAGGCGGCACCCAGGCGCCAGGCGCCCGCCTGGGTGCTGACCAGGATGTTGATGTCGTGACGGCGGTCGTACTTGGGCGCGAATTCGTTGCCCCGGTTGAGGTCCTCGAAGGTACGGCGCGTGTAGCCCAGGGTATAGCCGAACCAGCCGGTGAAGCGGCCGAAGTCGCGCCGCAGCATCATCTCGGCGCCGCGGGCGTAGCCGGTGCCGCCGGTCATGAAGATGTCCTCGGCGGTGAAACTGGTCTGGTTCACGGGCATGGTGTTGTCGAAGACCACGAGGTCGTCCAGATGGTTGGCGTAGATCTCGAAGCTGGCCAGGTCGATCCAGTTGGGACGCCACTCCAGTCCGACCACGGTCTGGAAACTGCGGCCGAGTTCGGCGGTCTCGTCGATGGGCAGGTAGAAGTCGCCGGCCGAGAAGCCCTCGGTGGTCACCAGCTGCAGGTACTGGTTGTAGACGCCGGCGCCGAGCTTGAACGTGAGCTCGCGGGAGAGGCCGCGGGTCACCGAGAGGCGCGGTTCCAGCAGGTAGCGGTCGCCGTCGTCGATGTAGCGACCGCGCAGGCCGAGGCGCAGGGCGGTGCGGGGATCGATGCGCCAGCGGTCCTCCACGAACACGAAGAGTTCCGATGGCGACGAATCGTAGTCCACCGAACTGTCGTTGTTGAAGCTCTGGGAGTAGGAGAAATCGTAGGCCGAGCCGCCGAGGCCCAGGCTCAGACCGTGGCCTCGGCCGGGATACCAGTCGAGGCGACCGGAGAGAGTGACGTCGTGCAGCTGGTTGTCCACCTCGAAGGCGGTGGCGAGGATCTCGGCGTCGGTCCCGCTGTCGTAGCGGCTGGACGAGAGGCTGAGGGTGCCGTCCAGGGTGTCGCCGAGGGGGCGTTCGTGGCGCAGCGCCATCACCGTGTTGCCCCAGCCCAGGTCGAACTGCGTGTTCACGTCGGCATCGACGCCCACCTCGTCGCGACCGTGGTAGATGCTGAAGGTGGTCATGCCGCCCAGGCGCGGCGAGGCGTAGAGAGCGTTGACGTCGTAGAAGTAATAGTCGGGAATGGGATTCTCCGGCGTGCGCAACGCCCGCAGCATGGGATCGAGATAGGTGCGGCGACCGGCCACGAACCAGCGGTCCGGGCCGGCGGGCCCCTCCACCAGGGCACGCGCGGCGATGATGCTCACGCCCAGTTCGGCGCGCACTCGCGGCGGGTCCGGCTGGCGATTCTCCACGTCGAGGACCGCGCCGAGACGTCCACCGTATTCCGCAGGATAGGCTCCCTTGAAGAGCGACAGACCGCCGATGGCGTCGTTGTTGAAGGTGGAGAAGAGCCCGAAGGCGTGGGTCGGATTGTAGACCGTCACCCCATCCAGGAGCATGAGGTTCTGGTCGGGCGACCCGCCGCGGATGTAGAGGCCACTGGAGATGTCCGAGGCGGCCGACACTCCCGGTAGCGACTGCAACGCGCGAATGGGATCCGACTCCACCACGCCCGGTATGGCCTCGAGGGCCGCCGCGTCCAGGGTCACGTAGCCGGTCTGCAACTCGAGGTTCTCGTCGATGCCCGTGGACGTGACGACGAGCTCGTCGATGACGAAGGCGTTGGAGGTGAGCGCGACCGTGATCACGAGCGGCTCGTTCTCGGTGAGGACGAACTCGCGGTAGTCGGGTTCGAAGCCGCGAGCGGTGGTCTCCAGCAGATAGCGCCCGGCCGCGACGCCGGCGAGGTCGACCCGGCCGTTCTCGTCGGTGGCCAGGGGGCGGCGCTCGGAGCCGTCTTCGCGCTCCAGCAACAGCTCGGCGCCGGCAATGGGCGCCTGGTCCTCCGCGTCGACCACGGTGACGGTGAGGTCGGCGCCGGTGGCGGTAGCGGCGATGGCAGTCAGCAAGATCAACAGGATCGACCGGCTCAACTGGCGCGCTCCTCGGTGCGACGGGTGGCCCGGATACGATGGGGATCAACGCCCCGATCACCGCGGACTGAGCATACGGGCTGGATCATGAGAGCGGAAGCCGTCCATGCAGGACGCGCAGGACGAGCAGCGTCACGAGGAGGCCGCGACCGGTCCAGAGCAGGGTGCGTACCCAGTTCGTGCGCACCAACCGCCGGTGCAAAGCCGCATCGAAACCGGTGGCGAGGCGCCCGTGGGCTGGGGCCTGCACCAGCGCGGTGGCGAGCCAGACCGGCACCAGCAACAAGCCGCCGACGACGACCCAGGGCACCAGCGACGACGGTCCCGACCGCAACGCCATGACGATCAGTAGCCCGGCCGTGAACGCCTCGACGACCATCAGAGGACCGACTACCAGGGTGATCCGACGCATGTGGAATCGTTGCCACCGGGGATAGTCGGCGGGATCGAGTCCCGCCAGTAGCGGGTAGTGGACCACCTGGATCGTCCAGATCAGGCCGACCAGAGCCCAGGTGACCGCCACCTGCACCACGAGCACCGCGACCAGCACGACGCCTCATCCCCGTCGGCTGCGGACGGTGGCCAGGCCGCCGTCCACACCGATGATCTGACCGGTGACCCAGCTCTGGACCGGATCGAGCAGCCAGGCGATGGCCGAGGCGACCTCGTCGGCCCGACCGACCCGCCCGAGCGCGTGCATGGCCTCGGAGGCCTTGCGCGCGGCAGGCACGCCGGTGATGCCCTCGGCGAGCCTGGTCTCCGTCAGCCCCGGCGCCACGACGTTGACCCGGATGCCGAAAGCCGAGTAGGTGGCCGCGGCGGCCAGGGCGAGCCCCTGCACCGCGCCCTTGGCCGCGGCGATGGCCTCGTGATTGGCCAGGCCGAGACGGGCCGCGGCGCTGGATACCAGCACGATCGACCCACCCTCCTTGCGCAGATGCTCGGCCCCGGCGCGCACCGCGCCGAACGCCGAATTGGCGTGGATCGCGAGCGTGTCGCTCCACTCCTCGCTGCTGGTCCGATGCGCGGGCTTGAGCACCATGGAGCCGGCCAGGTTGGCGATGCCATCGAGCCGGCCGTGCTCGCTAGCGGCGAGCGCGGCCGCCTCCTCGACGGCGGCCGGATCGCGGGCGTCGAGGACGTGGGTGGGAGCACCGAGTTCGGCGCCGAGTGTGTCGAGACGGTCGCTGGCGCGTGAGGCCAGCAGCAGGCGGGACCCGGACGCGGCCAGACGGCGGCAGAGCGCCGTGCCGATGCCGCCGCTGGCACCGATCACCAGGTGCACGGATTCGCTGGACATGATTCCCTCTCCCGGGGTGGCTGAACCACAAGATAGGGCGAATCGGCCGCCGCGCCGCCGGTCAGGCAAGCAAACGCTCACCCCAGGCCGCGATCACCGCCGCGACGAATTCCGAGTCGGCGCGCTTGCTCAGCAGATGGTCGGCCTGGTCGAGGGACAGGAAGCTCTTGGGATGCCTCGCGGCCTCGAAGATCTGGCGCGCATTGTCCACGCCCACCACGGTGTCGACCGGCGAGTGCATGATCAGGAGCGCGCGCCGCAGCCCGGCGATCTTCTCGAACTGCAGCTGGTCGCGCACGTCGTGGAGGAACTCGCGGCGGATGGTGAAGGACCGACCAGCGAGTTCGACGGGCGCCGCGCCATCGCGCTCGATCTCCTCGAGCGACCCCTTCAGCAGATGCTCCACGTGCGCCGGATCGGCAGGCGCGCCGATGGTGACCACGCCAGTGACCTCGGGGATCGCCTGGGCCGCGGCCAGCACCGCCGCACCGCCGAGGCTGTGCCCCACCAGCAGGCGCGGCGCCTCGAATCGCGAGCGCAGGGCGTCGGCGGCGGCCGCCAGGTCGGCCACGTTGCTGGAGAAGTCGGTATTGGCGAAATCGCCGTCGCTGTTGCCGAGGCCCGTGAAGTCGAACCGGAGAACGGCGACGCCATGGGCGGCCAGGCCGCGGGCGATGCGGGTGGCGGCCGCCACGTCCTTGCCGCAGGTGAAGCAATGGGCGAACACGGCGAAACCCTTGATGTCGCCCTCGGGGGCCTCGAGACGGCCGGCGAGGCCGAGACCGTCGGCGCTCTGGAAACTGAACTTGCTCGGCCCCGCCGGCGGGCGCTCGGGCTGCCCCATCAGCTTGCGGATCTCGGCTCCGGCCTCCAGCGCGCCCAGCCAGGCGCCGGGAATCGCCGCGGTGCCGTCGCGGGCGCCGAGGATCGCACCCAGCAGCATGCCGCGCGCCGCCGAATCGCCGCCGGCCATGGTGTTCTCAACCAGCGTGTCCTCCAGCGAGTCGCCGAATTTCAACAGCAGGTAGAGGGTCGCCGGAAAGGCGTGGGGCACATGGCAGTCGGCGCCCAGTTCCTTGACCACGGCGGCGGGGTCCTCGGCGTCGAGATGGCCGCGGGCGAGCTCGAGCCACTCGCCGGCGGGCAGGTGGGCGTAGTCTCGATCCAGGGCGGCAGCGAGCGCATCATGAATCGTGGCGCCGTGCAGGGTGGCGTGGATCATGACTGCGAAGAACTCGGCGCAGTCGACGGTGGCGGCGTCGCCGTGGGTGAGGCCGGTCTGCTCGCGGGCGGCGGCCACCAGGCCCTCGAGGTCATCGGCCAGGGCCGGCAGCAGGGCGGGCAGGCGCGAGGGGCCGGCCAGGTCGTTGGACTCCGAGGGGGTGCCGGCGTCCCAACCGGCCAGGGTGTCCTTGGTGGCCCCGTCGACGTAGCCGTCGTATCCCTCCCACATCTCGGCCCAGCGGGCGGCGAAGTCCTCGCGCGACCAGCCGTCCGACGCGGCCACCGAGCGCAGCAGCACCAGCATCTGATCGCCATAGTGGGTGAACTGGCCGGCCTTGCGGGCCGGGTGGTACTTGGCCGCGCCGGCCAGAGGGTCCAGGGGCGCGGCGATGCGGCCCACAAGCCGGGCGATGCGGGTGGGATTGTAGATCCAGTGCACGCCAAGGGCGAGGCTGTCGGCGGCGAAGGCGCCGAGGACGGCGCCGGCGATGCGGTCATTCATGACGGGTCCATTTCTGCGGTGGTGGCGGTCGAGCTTCTTCGAAGACAGTGATCGCTACGGACGGATCATGACGCCAGTGGGCCCCGCATCTGAGTGCGCCGGGCTTCCGCCCGCGCCCGGCGCGCAGGCAACGACGGCTGGAAGAGTAGCCCGTCGCGCCAACGCATCGGCCACCCCTCAACACCACACGCCGCCCCCAGCAGCGCCCCCAGCACGGCGCCCCGGTGACAGTTGTCCCCGCCCACCATGGTGTTGGCCACCAGTCCCTCCTCCGGCTCGTCGGCGTACTTGCGCGCCAGATGGATGGTGGCCGGCACGGCCTCGTCCACGTAGCAGGCTGGCGAGAGCCGTCGGCCGACCACCTCCAGGTCGTCGAGTTTGCCCCAGAGGGCGAAGGAGTGTCGGAGCAGCGGGTTCTGGAGTTGCGCCGCCGCCCCGTCGATGGCGTCGCGCAGGGGCGCGCCCGCGAGCACGGGCAGCAGCACGTCGATCACCGCGTCGACGGCGGCGATCATGGCCGGGCCGCGATGGGTGAGTTCACGGTGCTCGTGAGCGGCGATGCGGGCCTGCCGCGGGTCGTCGTGGTGGAAGAGAGCCACGGCCACGGGACCGGCAAGGCCGCCGATGTGCTTCTCCACCACTCCGCACTCGCGCAGCGGAATACCCTGCGCCCGGCGCTCGAAGAAACCGCGCAGCCACTCCTCGGCGTAGGTGTCGCGGTGGCTGTTGGGATCGCGCAGGAAGGTCACCATGCGGTCGAGGTAGCGGTCGGCGTCGTAGGCGCCGTGCGTCGCGAGGTCGTCCAGCAGCATCTGCACGAGCTGGAGATTGAGGGTGTTCTCGCCGGCGCGGAGGTGCTGGTGGTAGTGGACGCCGGCCTGGCCCCAGTAGCGCGCCTGGTCGTGGAGAATGTCGGCCTCCGCGTTGCGCGGCGTGTAGCGCGAGCGGTGGAGGATGCTGCCGTTGTGGGGGTTGCGCGGCGCCACGAGTTCGCGCAGCTCGCCGTAGACGCGGCGCAACTCCACGCGGTCGTAGTACCAGTGCGCGGGCATGGCCAGGGCGTCGCCGAGGAGCAGCCCCCAGAGCGCGCCCTCGGCGCGTTCGCGGCATGTGAGATTCCTGGTCATGGCGGGAATCGCTTCCGGGTGGCGTTCTCAATATACGACCGTTGCCCTGCGTCGGCTTCGATGAAACAGCGGCGTCGCGTCGGGCGTAGACCGGACAATTGCCCACGTCGAAAGGACCCCTCATGCGCCCCCTCGTCGTTTCACTCGCCCTCGCTCTGCTGACCGCCGCCGCCGCCGCCGCGGTGCCTCCCCTTGTCGCCTCGGCCGCGCCGGCGGAGGACCCGGTCGTGGTCACCCTCGAGCCCGCCTGGGCCCGCGGAGGCGACGACGACGAGGAGGTGCTCTTCGGCGTGCCTCGCGACGTGGTGGCCGATGCCGCGGGCAATGTGCTGGTGCTCGACCGGCAGCTCAACCAGATCGTGGCCTTCACGCCCGACGGCGAGTGGATCGGAAACCTGGGCCGCGAGGGCGAGGGACCCGGCGAGTTTCAGCAGCCGGCCGGCCTTCTGGCCCTGCCCGACGGCAGCGTGGCGGCGGGCTCCACCTTCGGCGCCCGCTTCGAGCGGCTCGATCTGGAGGGCACCCCGCTGGGCAGCCTCCACCTTGGCGACGACGGCCCGCGCGAGGGCATGCACGTGCTCTACCGCGGCGGCATCCGCGGCGGTACGCTGGTGGCCGCCACCGCCACCAGCTCCTTCGACCAGTCCACCGGCCAGATGCACCGCATCCAGGAACTCTGCACCTTCGATCTCGACGGCTCGCCCCGCGCCACTCTCTGTCGGGCCGAACTCGAACTCGACTTCACCGGCACCCGCCCCGTCGAGGAAGTGACCCTACTGCGGCACTTCCTCATCGTGTCGGCCATCGGCCCCGACGGCCTGGTCTACGTGCCCCACGGCCGCGACGAGTACCTCATCGACGTCTTCGACGCCGACGGCGACCTGGTGCGCCAGATCTCGAGACCCGCCTTCACGGCACCCCCGCGCAGCGAGCGCGAGCATCGCCGCCTCGCCTCTCTCTCCGACACCTGGAGCCGCAACGCCGGCTTCGAGATCGACTTCGACACCCGCCCGTGCGAAATGACCATCCAGGCCCTTTTCGTCACCGACGACGGCCACCTCCTCGTGCGCCATGCCGGCAGCAACCGCGAGCTGCCCCGGGGCGCCTTCCTGCGCCTCGACGAGTTCCGCGCCGACGGCAGCTGGCGCCGCGAGGTGCTGGTGCAGGGCGTGGGCGATCCCCACATGGACACCCTGGCCTGGCTGGGCGGGGGCCGCGTGGCCGTGCAGCGCGGTGGCGCCCTCATCGACCTGGAACGCTGGAGCGACGCCGCCGTGTTCTGGCAGGATGAGGCGGAGGTGACCCCGGAGCTGGTGGTCTGCGACTGGCGACGATGACCGTCGCGCCGGCCTACCCCAGCTTCAACGGCGCCCCAGGCCCCACCGGCAGTCCCAGCAGGAACCAAACGATGAGCAGCACGGTCCAGACCAGGAAGAAGGCCACGGAGTACGGCAGCATGGTGGCCACCACGGTGCCGATGCCCGCGTCGTCATCGTACTTCTTCATGAACGCCACGATGAGCGGGAAGTACGACATGAGCGGCGAGATCACGTTGGTCACGCTGTCGCCCACCCGGTATGTGGCCTGCACCAGTTCGGGCGTGTAGCCCAGCAGCATGAACATGGGAATGAAGACCGGCGCCATGATGGCCCACTTCGCCGAGGCCGAGCCCATGACCATGTTGATCATGGCCGACAGCATCACGAACGACACCATCATGGGAATGTCGCCGAGGCCGGCCGCCTTCAGCGCGCCGGCGCCCTTGATGGCGAAGATGAGCCCCAGGTTGGTCCACTTGAAGTAGGCCACGAACTGGGCCGCGAAGAAGCAGAGCACGATGTACACGCCGAGGGTCTTCATGCTCTCGGCCATGCCGTCGACCACGTCGACTTCGCTCTTGATGGTGCGCGCGCCGATGCCGTAGGCCACGCCCAGCAGGGCGGCTCCCAGGAAGATGAAGGCCACGATGCCCTGGGTGAAGGGCGAGCGCAGCAGGTCGCCGGTGTCCGGGTCGCGCAGGAAGCCGTCGCCCGGAACCGTGCCCCACAGCAGGACGGCCGTGAATACCAGGCCGACCGCCGCGGCCACGCGCAGGCCGCGCTTCTCGTCGCCGGACAGCGAGCTGAGTTGCTCGCCCACCTTGCCCCGGTAGGTGCCCAGACGCGGGATCACGATCTTCTCGGTGACCCAGGTCCCGGCCCCCGCGATGAAGAAGGTCGACGCGATCATGAAGTACCAGTTGCAGGTGGGATTCACGAGGTAGGCGGGGTCGATGATCCGCGCCGCCTCCTCCGAGAGTCCGCTCAACAAGGGGTCGACCGTGCCCAGCAGCAGGTTGGCGCTGTAGCCGCCCGACACGCCGGCGAAGGCCGCCGCCATGCCCGCCAGGGGGTGCCGCCCCACGGTCTGGAAGATGATGGCGCCCAGAGGCACCAGCAGGACGTAGCCCACCTCGCTGGCGGTGTTGGAGAGGATGCCCGCGAAGACCACCAGGAAGGTGAGCAGGCTGCGCGGCGCCGACATCACCATCAGCCGTAGCGCGGCCCCGATCAGCCCGGTGCGCTCGGCCACGCCGATACCCAGCATCGAGACCAGCACCGTTCCCAGCGGAGCGAAGGAGGTGAAATTGGTCACCATCTCGGTCAGGATCCGGTGCAGACCGTGCAGGCTCAGCAGACTCACCGGCAGGATGGTCTCGCCGGTGCCGGGGTGCACCGCCCGCAGTTTCAGGGCAGCGAACAGTCCCGAGAGCAGGACGACCAGCAGGGCCAGCCCCGCGAACAACATGGCGGGGTGGGGCAACGCGTTGCCCACGCGCTCGATGGCGCCGAGCATCCGTGCGATGGCGCGCGATGTCGGCGCGGCGGCGGTCTGGTTGTCGGACATGGCGGTCGTCATCCTCTCGGCCCGAGATCGGGACCATGGGCGTTGGCCGAAGCATGACATCTTAAGGGTATCTGCGAGAGCCGCGAACTCGACGTCGATGGTGATCGGCGTCCGGCGATCTTCTGCGCGTGGCGGTTCGCGGCCTGAGAACCCTGGCGCTCGCTACTCGGTGTCCCGGGCGAACACCCCCGCCAGCGACTCACCCAGCCGCTGCGACGTCACCGCCACCTCGCGCCCGCCGCGCAGCCGGCCGAAGAACTTCTCCAGCTGCTTGCGGTCGGCGCCACTCAGCTCCGGCAGCAGCGACTCCACCTGCTCGTCCACTGCCAGCGCGCCGCGCTGCGCGTGCGACCGCCCCGCCACCAGCGCGTGGTGCAACCGGGCGCGGCCGAGCACCACGTGCGGGAAATTGCGATTGCTGGTCGGCCCCGCAACGAGCTTCTTCCGGCCCAGCGGAATCTCCAGCAGCTTCACGTCCACCAGCTTGTTGGCCGCGAGGTAGGTCGTGGCCGCGCCCACGCCGCCGCCGATCAGCGTGCCCAGCAGCATGCTCGCGCCGCCCACGGCCAGGTCGATGGCGCCGCCGGCGGCCGCACCGCCCAGGGCGCCGAGGCCCAGCAGTTGCAGCCTGGTGAGTCCGAAGATGCGCCACGATTCGGCCGAGAAGAGGTCCTGTTCCTCGAGGGCGGCTAGAACCGACTCGGTGCGTTCGAGGGTGTGATGATCGTAGATCCGTTCCACGGTGTGGCGCGCACGCTTCTCGAGGTCCGTGAGCCGTCGCTGGTACTCGGCGATGAGCTTCGTCTTGACCGGTTCCGGATCGTCCTCAGGACCGATGGTCTCCGCTACCTGCAAAGTGACCATCTCGGCGAGGGTGTCGGCCACCGCGCGTGCGGCGGCTTCGCGACGGCCCCGGCGATCGGCCACGAGACTGTCCACGGCGCGTTGCAACGGCTGCCGCCACGCCTCTTCCAGCTGACCGAACGCCCGCAGCAATTCGATGCGTTTCTCGAAGTCGGCCGTCACCGCATCGAATACGCGCACCACGCTGAAGTACTGGCCGAGAGCCGTGCGCCAGGCCTCGATGTGGTCGGCGTCACCGATGGGATTGATGAGCGCCAGGCGCGGCTGACCAGTCCAGCGCAGGATCTCCATCTCGGCCTCGTACTCGGCGCCGTAGGGCACCGAACCGTCCACCACGTAGAGGATGCCGGCGCCGGCCATGATGGGCGTCAGCAGCTCCACCTCTTCGGGAAACGAGGCCCGGTCGGCGTGGGCGGCCAGGAACGCCTGCACCCCTTCGGGGTGGCGATCGGCCGACGTCTCGTGCGACTGCAACCACGCCCAGGCCGCCCGCGCGCGCTGGAATCCGGGCGTGTCGACCAG
>PIVY01000080.1 GCA_003353795.1 bacterium | reverse complement strand
CACGTCGGGCTCTATGCGTATCGCCGCGAGTTCCTCATGACCACCGCCGCAGCCGGCGCTGGCGCCGCATTAGGACTGGGCCTGGGACTGTCCCTGCCGGGCTGCGGCCGCGAGACCCGCGAGTCGGTCGGCGGCTATCGTGCCGTCCCCGCCGGCGATCCGTTGAACCTCCTCATCCTTGGCGGTACGGCGTTCCTGGGACCTGCGTGTGTGGAGGCCGCTCTGGCCCGCAGCCACTCCCTGACCCTGTTCAATCGCGGCCGCACGAACCCGCACCTCTTCCCCGAACTCGAGAAGCTGCGCGGCGACCGCAACGACGACCTCACCGCCCTCGAGGGCCGCACCTGGGACGCGGTCATCGACACCTCGGGTTACGTTCCCCGGCACGTGACCCAGTCCGCCGAACTGCTCGCGCCCCACGTCGACCACTACGTCTTCGTATCCACCATCTCGGTCTACAAGGACTACGCCACCGTCGGCATGGACGAGACCGCGCCCGTGGGCACCCTCGACGATCCCGCGACCGAGCAGGTCACCGGCGAGACCTACGGCCCCCTCAAGGCCCTGTGCGAACAGGCCGCCGAATCGGCCATGCCCGGCCGGGTCACCAACATTCGCCCGGGACTCATCGTGGGTCCTCGCGATCGCAGCGACCGCTTCACCTACTGGCCGGTGCGCACCGCACGCGGCGGCGAGATCCTAGCTCCCGGTACGCCCGACGACCTGATCCAGTTCATCGACGTGCGTGACCTGGCCGAGTTCATCGTCCACGCCCTCGAACGCCGGTTGGCCGGCGTCTTCAACTGCGATTCTCCGGGCGGCGAGGCCACCATGGGCGGCCTGCTCGACTCCTGCCGCACGGTGATCACCGGTGATGCCCGTTTCACCTGGTGCGACGCCGATTTCCTCGCCGAGCAGAACGTGGCCCCCTGGGCCGACATGCCCTGCTGGGCGCCCGCACGCGACGATTACGTCGGTTTCGGACAGGTCTCCGCGGCCAGGGCCGTGGCCGCCGGCCTGGGGCGCCGCCCGATTCCGATCACCGTGCGGGACACGCTGGAATGGTGGAACGCGCAACCGGATCAGCGGCGTGAACGCCTGCGCGCGGGTCTTTCACCCGAACGCGAGGCGGACGTGCTGCGAGCCTGGCACGATCGCGACTGAGAATCCGTCAAGTCGACCGTTCACGCGTCGATATACCTCTCAGGAATCAGCCCGAACTCTCGCCCTCTCCCCTCAAGAGGTAGAGCTGCATGCGTGACAATCGCAACAAGACGCGCCGCAACAGTCCCCACCGCATCAACGTGCTCACCGCGGGCAACGAGCGGGTGCTGGGACGCCTGGTCAACATCACCATCAGCGGTCTCATGTACCTCGGCGACGCGCCGCAGGCCGTGGGCACCGCTCTCCGCCTGCGCCTGCCGCTTCCCACCATGGCCAACGGGAAGACGGCCATCGACGTGCAGGGCGAAGTCGTCTGGTGCGGCGACGACGACAACCCGCGGTTCCATCGGGTCGGGATCGAGATCCGCGACCTGGGCGCCGAAGAGGGTTACATCATCGAAACCGTGCTGCAGCGGCTCCATCTCGTGGGTTGAACGGCGATTTGCCGAAGGAAAGGCTCATCATGAACGCCAATGACGGGATCCTCCTCGAGTCCGGGACCAACGAGGTCGAGGTGCTGGAGTTCGAACTCGACGGACAGGGCTTCGGCGTGAACGTGCTGAAGGTGCAGGCCATCGAGCAGTTCGACCGCGAGAAGGTCACCGAGATCCAGCTCGCCCATCCCGCGGTGATCGGCACCTATCACTACCGGTCCGGCGTCATCAGCCTGGTGGATCTGGGCAAGGAACTCGAGATCCACGACCGCGATCTCGATGTTCTCTCCGAGGCCGACCAAGCGGCCGTCGAAGCGGCGCTCGAAGCGGTGCCGGCCCCCGAGCAGATCGCCGAACCCAGCGACCGACCGGACCTGGAAGCGGCCGTGGCCGCGGCCAGCGATCTCGTCGAGACCCGCATCGTGCTGGTGCTGGAGTTCAACGAGGTCACCACCGGATTCCTCGTCGACGGCGTCAATCGGATCCACCGCATCAGCTGGGACGCCATCAGCCCCTTGAGCCCGTTCCTGGCCGCGGTGCATTCCAAGTTCACCGGCTCGCTGAACATCGAGAAGCGCGAGATCCTGGTGGTGGACATGGAGCGGATCCTGGCCGAAATCATTCCGGCCGGCGGCGGTCTCTACACGTTCTGCGAGCATCACGACGCCACCGACGATGTCCGGCGGGCGAAGATCCCGGTGTACCTGGCCGAGGATTCGGTGACCATCCGCGCGGTCATGGAGAGCGAACTCAAGCGCGGCGGCTACGCGCAGGTGCACGCCTTCGACAATGGCCAGTCCTGCTTCGAGGCGCTGCAGGTGGCGGTGAACCGGGCCCGGTCCGAGAACCGACCGGTGTCCGAAGAGGTGGGCATCCTGGTGTCCGATATCGAGATGCCGCAGATGGACGGCATGACCCTCTGCCGGCGTTTCAAGACCGAACTCGGTCAGAGTGACATTCCGGTGATCCTGTTCTCGTCCCTGATCAACGATCAGATCGCCCGCAAGTGCGAGTCGGTAGGGGCGGACAGCTACATCAGCAAACCGCGCTTCAACGAACTCATCGAGAAAGTCGACGAGTACGTCCTCTAGACCGCGCCCGGCTTCTAGTTGCCCTGGCCCTGATAGAGCCGGTCGATCACGTCCTTGAAGTTCTGCTGGATCACCTTGCGCTTGAGCTTGAGCGTCGGGGTGATCTCGCCACGGGCCAGGCTGAAGCCCTTGTCCAGCAGGTGGAAGCGCTTGATGCGCTCGAAGCCGGCGAGGTTGCGCGACTGGCGCTGGATGCGCTCGCGGATGAACTCCACCACGGCGTGGTTGCGCAGCAGCTCGGTCCGATCGGAGAACCGGATGCGTTGCTCGCCGGCCCAGCCTTCCAGCGCTTCGAAGCTGGGGACCACCAGCGCCGAGACGAAGCGTCGGCCATCTCCCACCACGGCGATCTGCTCGATGTAGTGATCCTTGCCAACCTGCATCTCCACGTTGGCCGGGGCGATGTTCTTGCCGCCACTGGTGATGATGAGGTCCTTGATGCGATCGGTGACGCGCACGAAGCCGTCCGGGTCGAGCTCACCCACGTCGCCGGTCTTGAACCAACCGTCGTCGGTGAAGACTGCGGCGGTGTCCTCGGGCCGCCGCCAGTAACCGTGCATGACGTTGGGACCGCGCACCTGGATCTCGCCCTCCGCACCGATGCGCACCTCGCAATCCTTCACCGGCCGGCCGACCGTACCGAAGCGGAGGCCGTCGGGACTGTTGCAGGTGACCATGGGCGACGTCTCGGTGAGGCCGTAGCCCTGGCACACGAGCAGGCCGGCCGACAGGAAGGTCTCCTCGATCTCCTGGGCCAGGGCCGCACCGCCGGCGGCGAAGAAATTCTTGGGACCGCCGACCACGCCGCGGATCTTCTTGAGCACCAGAACGTCCGCCAGCCGGTAGCGGAGGCGCAGGCCGAGACCGATGGGATCGCCGGCCAGCCGCCGCTGGTGGAAATCGAGTCCCGTGCGCAGCGCCCACTCGAAGAGGCGGCGCCGGTTCGGGCTGCTGCGCTCCACCTTGTCGAACATGGCCGCGTGGATCTTCTCGTAGAGGCGCGGCACCCCGGTCATGGCCGTGGGCTGGACCTCGGCCATGGCGCTCATGATCTCCTTGGGGTCCTGCAGGTAGCAGTTGGTGGCGCCCTGGTGGAAGATGAAATACGTCCAGGACCGCTCGAAGACGTGGCTCAGGGGCAGGAAGCAGAGCGACTTGTCGTTGTGGTCCAGCTGGAAGCGGTCGTTCACGCCGCGGAACTGGGTGTAGAAGTTGGCGTGGCTCAGCATCACGCCCTTGGGCGGACCGGTGGTGCCGCTGGTGTAGATGATGGTGGCCAGGCCGTCGGGGGTGAGGGCGTCCTGGCGGCCGGCGATCTCGGCGTCGGCCAGAGCGGCCTCGTCGCCGATGATGCCCTCGGCGGCGGCGGCCCAGTCAGCGAACGAGTCGAGCCCCGCCTGTGGATCGGTGGCCTCGTCGTCGAAGACGAGCACGTGCTTCAGCTGCGGCAGATTCGCGCGCGCCTCGTCGAGAGCTTCGAGTTCCAGAGCGCCGCCGACGAACATGATCTCGATGTCCGCGTCACGCACGATGTGCGCCACTTGCTCGGCCGTGGACGTGGGGTAAAGCGGCACCACCACGCAACCCGCCCTCAGGATCCCGAAGTCGGCCAGGGACCACGCGGGGCGATTCCAGGACATGATGCCCACGCGGTCGCCGGGTCCGACCCCCAGGGACACGAGCCCACGCGCCACCGACTGGACCGACCGATCCATGGCGGCGTAGGAGATGTCGCGCCAGTGACCCGACGAGCGGAAACGCAATGCGGGATGGTCACCGAACTCGTGCGCCCGTTCGGCCAGCATCAGGGGGAGATTCTCGACCACGAGAGCCCTTCCGTCGAAGATGCAGTGTCGAAAACAATATAGGCCCACATTCCCGGACAACCCAACGCGAACCGCTTTTCCCGCGGCATCTAGCCGGCGGTGCGCAGCTCTTCGAGTCGGGCCATGAAAGCGGCCAACCGATCCGGATCCAGCGGGTTATCCCACCTTCCGCCCTCTTTGAAATGCGATCCCACGATGAGGGCGTCCGCCGCCGCGAACGCCGACAGGTTGTCCACGGTGACTCCGGACCCCACCAATAACGGTCGATCGCAGGCCGACCGGACCTGATCGAGATCCGCAGGATCGGTGACCTCGCCCGTGGCCGCCCCCGTCACGATCACGCCGTCGGCGCCGGCGAACACCGCCGCACGGGCGGTCTCGGCCAGGGATACGTCGGCGGTGACGGCGTGGGCGGAGTGCTTCTTCTTGATATCGGCCAGAACGGCCACGTTCTCGGCCCCGATCCGGCGGCGGTAGCGCAGGAGTTCGCCGGCGCAGGCGTCGAGCCAGCCCTCGTCGGCCACGTGGCCGAAGACGAATCCCTCCACACGCACGAACTGCAACCCGGCCGTGGCGGCCACGGCCAGGGCCGGTTCATTGGCGCCGGCCAGGATCTGGATACCCACCGGTCTGGAAACGACGTCCACCACCCGCTCGGCCACCACGGCCATGGACGCCGTGATCTCCGGCCCCACGGCGGTTCGCAGGTATGGCACGTCGTGCATGTTCTCGAGCATGACTGCGTCCACGCCGGCCTCGGCGTAGATCTCGGCCTCCCGGGTCACCTGTGCGAGGATGCCGTCCATGGCGAGCCGGTGACGCGGGGTCCCGGGCAACGCGGGCACGTGAAGCATGGCGATGAGCGCGGGACCGGGCACGTCGGGCAAGAAGGTCGCTGGCATCGGGAGTCGCCTTTCCTAGTAGCCCGAGTACACCAGCCGCGCGTCGATCCGCTGCGAGGTGCCCGACATCTTCACCGTGACATCCGCCACCAGGGTCTTGCCCTCGTCCTCGAGATGCAGCCGACGGGTGATCACCAGTCGGTCACCGTTGGTCGAGAGCACCAGCACGTCCTTCTCCCACCAGCTCTGCTCGACCACCAGGCCGCCGGGCCCCTGCCGCTGTACCGGCTTGCCGCCGGGCGTCCAGATGATGGTCCAGTCGCTGCCGTCCATGATCTCCACGTCGTTCCCGTTGAACGTGATGAGCAACTGCTCCATGGCCTGGACCAGGTCGCGAGGACCGCTGGCGTCGGCCGGCGTCTGGCTCTCTGCCCCGTGGCCGCCGCCGCGGTTCGGGCTTCCCGTGCCCACGCCGGCACTCGATCCGCCGCCCTTGCCGGGAATACCCATGCCGGCGTCCTCGCCGCCGAACGCATCGGTGGAGCGGCCACCGCTCTGTCCGGCCATCATCTGGTCGCGCAGGATCTCGAGCTGACCGACGAGGTCATCGCTCTCGGCCACATCGAGATTCCAGACGCCGGTGAGGTCGGCCGGCATGGCCGCGGTGGTCGTGAGCGTGGCATCGCCGGCGGTCACGGTACTCGCCGCGAGCAGCACCAGGATCGCCACGAGCGCCGCCGTCCCTTCGATCCGCATAGCTGGTCACCTTTCGTGAAATCTCGGCGGCGTCTTGTCGCCGGATCCAGACCTCAATATAGACTAAGGGACCGACCGGAGTCGATCCCTGCCGTCGTTTCGTCGACCAGCGACGATTTAGTAGCCCGAATAGACCAACCGCGCGTCGATCCCTTCCGAGGACTCCGACGTCGTCACCGAGACGTCCGCCACCAGGATTCCGCCCTCGTCCTCGAGATGCAGCCTCCGGGTGACCGACATGTGTCCGCCGTTGGTCGAGAGCACGAGCACGGTCTCGTCCCACCAGGCCTTCTCGACCATTTCTCCTTCGGGCCCGTCGCGCTTCACCGCCCCGGCGCCGGGAGCCCAACGATGGGTCCGGTCGGTGCCATCCATGATCTCCACCACGGCCCCATCGACCGTGATGAGCAGCTGCTCCATGGCCTGGGCCAGGTCGCGAGAATGTCCGCCGTCGTCTTGCTCATGGTCACCGGACGGGGACTCGCCTTTCTGACCACCCATGCCACCGTGACCGCCCATGCCACTACCGCGTCCACCACCGCCACCACGACCACCGCCGTGTTCGCCGCCGGTGCCGCGGCCGCCACCGCGACGGGCCGTCATCTGCTTTCGCCAGGCCTCGAGCTGACCGGCCAGGTCGTCGCTGGCATGCTCGTCCAGATTCCAGACACCGGTCAGGTTGACCGGCATGGCGTCGGAGGTGGTGTCGAGAGTGTTCTCGGCGGCGGCCGCCACGGTCGTCGCCGCTATGAGCGATACCAGGAATGCCGCTTTCCAGTTGGGAGTCATGGATCATCGCCTTTCTGATGGTGTCCTGCGAGGTCGACACCTGAACGCCCGGGGACACCGAAACTTGCGATGAAAAAGTACGCAGGGACCGACCGGAGTCGATCCCTGCGCGAGTGACGGATCTGGCGGTGATCAGGAATGCGGCTACTCCACCCCCACGGTCTCCGGACTGGCCGCCGCGGCGGAGTCGGCAGCCGCCTTGGCCTTGGCCTCCTCGTTCCAGGCCACGGCCAGAGCGATCAGGCCCTCCAGATCGTCGGCCTTGCGGAACAGTTCCAGCGCCTCGTGCAACTGGGTATCCTCCTCGATGGCCACCTGGTAGGCCGCCTGGGAACCGTAGAGCTTGCGCATGACCTCGCGCCGCACGCCCCAGCGCATGAAGTCGGCGTTGGCGTCGAGGAGCGAGTCGCTCATGGCAAGTTCGAACACGCCCAGATACTCGTCGATGTTCTCGCGGTCGGAGAGGAACCCGGCGAATTCGTCGATGACGTCGCCGCCCACGTCCCAGTCGCGGGGCAGATCGGGATGGGTGTTGGCGTACTCCACGGCGAAGTTGAAGAGGGCGCCGTCGCGCTCCACGGCCATCTCGAAATCGGTGAGGTAGCTCTGGTCGATCTCGATGTCCGGCGTCACGCCGCCGCCGCCGTAGACCACGCGACCGCTGTCGGTCTGGTACTGCTCCTTCTGGAACCGGGGCACCTCGCGATCCTCCGGCTCCGGCTGAAGCTGCGCCGCCTCGTCATCCTCTTCGGGATTGTCGGCGTTGAGGTGGTGGCCCTCCTCGTCACGGTCCTTGTGGATGCTACGCCCCGCCGGCGTGAAATAACGGGCGGTGGTCAGCTTGAGCGCCTCCTCCTCGTTGAGGCGGAAGACCGTCTGCACCGAGCCCTTGCCGAAGGTGGTCTTGCCGACCACCAGGGCGGCATCGTGGTCCTGCAGGGCGGCGGCCACGATCTCGCTGGCCGAGGCGCTCGAACCATTCACCAGCACGACCATGGGAACCTTGCGGTAGGCGTCGCCGCGCCGCTCGGCATAGAAGCTCATGCTGTTGGCCGGCAGGCGACCCTTGGTGTATACGAGCAGGGTGCCGCGCTCGAGGAACAGCTCGCTCACCCGCTTGGCGGCTTCCAGCAGCCCCCCGGGATTGAAGCGCAGGTCGAGGATCAGTCCGCGCATCTGCGCGTCCTCGAGCTCGGACAGCTTCTCCTGCAGCTCGTCGGTGGTGGTGCGCGAGAAGTTCTGGATCCGAATATAGCCCACGTCGTCGATCATGAAGGCGTAGGGCACGCTCTCGACCTTGATGATGTCGCGGGTGATGGTCAACGGAATGGGCTCGTCGCGGCCGGGCCGCTTGATGGTGATGTTGACCTTTGAGCCCTTGGGACCGCGCAGCTTCTTCACGGCGTCGCGGCTGTTGAAGTCGTAGGTCGATTCGCCCTCGATCTCCACGATCTGATCGCCGCCCTGGATGCCCATGTAGTAGGCGGGCGTGCCCTCGATGGGAGACATCACCGTGGGGTAGTGGTCCCGCGGCTGGATGGTGATGCCCAGGCCGCCGAATTCGCCCTCGGTGGACATCATGAGGTCCTCGTAGTTCACCGGCGGCAGGAAGACCGAGTGCTCGTCGAGCTCGCCGAGCATGCCGTTGATGGCAGCCTCGGCGATGTCGCGCGGCTCCATCTCGTCCACGTAGTTGAGCATCACGCGGTCGAACACGTCCATCATGAGTTCGGCGGCTTCGAGTTGCTTCTCACGCTGGGAACGCGGGTCGCTAGTGGGCTCGTCGAGGGCTCCGGCGGCCACCCAGCCGCCTGCCGCCCCCAGCACCACGGCCAGCACCAGGGTGAAGATCAAGTGTCGCGGAAATCGGTCCATACCTGTGTCCTTCGTTGCAGAACGCGGCGGGGTTCCAGCTCATCCGGCAGACCCAGCGCTCAAAGAAACTTAAGCAATCCATGTTCCAGGCGCGCCAGATGACTCATGGCATCGTCGCGCACGGCGTCCGGCGTCACCGAGGCATCCAGCACCACGAAACGCGGGTGTCCGGACGACGCGAGGGCCTGGTAGCCCTCGTAGACCCGGTCGTGAAACTCATGATCTTCGCGGTCCAATCGATCGGTCTTGCGCTGCTTGAGCCGGTCCCGGCCCTCGGCCGGCGGCAGCAGACACAAAAAGGTCAGGTCGGGCTGGAGGCCACCGGTGGCGAACTTGTTGAAGCGCTCCACCAGCTTCTCGCCTAGCCCGCGGCCGTATCCCTGATAGGCCGTCGAGGCGTCGGCATAGCGGTCGCAGAGGACGATGAGGCCCGCTTCCAGGGCCGGTTGAATCTTCTCGCGGACAAGCTGCGCCCGGCTGGCTTCCATGAGGAGCAGCTCCGTCTCGGCACACATGCCACGGGACGAATGGTCCAGCAGCACGCTGCGCACACGCTCACCGATGGAGGTCCCTCCCGGCTCGCGCAGCTGGAGCGACTCGCATCCGCGGCGAGCCAGTTCCTCGGACAGCGCGTCGATGAGCGTGGTCTTACCGCTGCCCTCGGGCCCCTCGAAGGTGATCAGCAGACCGCGATGGGCCTTGTCGCCGGAACCGGACGGAGTCACGGTCGCACCTCCGGATCGGCGTCGACGTCCGCCACGGGCTCGATGATCTCGGTCAGGTCCTCGTCTTGAGGACCGTCGTCAGGTTCCGATTCGGGTTCCAGCTTGTCGGGCGCCGGGTCGACGGCAGAATCGACGGGCGGGTCGACCGGCGAGCGCGGTGCCGGGCCAGGCAGCTTGGCGGCCACGTGGATGATGCGCTGGATCGTGGTGGCCAGGGTGAGCACCGCCAGGACCCAGAGCACGATGTACTGGATGTGGTGTGTGAACAGGCCGCCGGCGCCCATCAAGATCACGCGTTCGGTGCGCTGCAACAGTCCCACGTCGCAGGTCTCGCCCAGGCCCTCGGCGCGGGCCCGCACGTAACTGGTGGCCATGGAACCGAACAAGGTGATCATCACGAGCACCACGGCGCGGATCCAGTCGTCGTGCGCATTGGTCATCCAGTAGATGGCCACGCCGATGAGGTAGGCCGCCTCGCCGAAACGGTCCATGCAGGAATCGAGGAACGCGCCGCGCCGGGACACCGTGCCTTGCAATCGGGCCAGACCGCCGTCCAGCATGTCGAAGGCCGACCCGAAGAGGAACACCATGGTGCCCCAGAAGAGGTTGCCTTCGGCCACCAGCCAGCCGCCGGCGATGGCGACCACGGTGCCCGCATAGGTGACCGCCGTCGGCGTGAAGCCCCAGCGGTCGAGCGTGAGGATCAACGGGCGAATGCGCTCGCGCGCCTGGTGTTTCCAGCTGGTCTGTTCCATCACGACTCCCTCTTCACGGCCCCACGGACTCCGATTTTGCTCCACCGTTACCCCGCACGAGCAGGACGAGTTCCCCCTTCAGGCGCGGTCCGGTCAGGCGTTCCAGGAGCGCCGTCGCGGTTCCGCGCAGCGTCTCCTCGTGCAACTTCGTGATCTCCCGACAGACGGCCAGTTCCCGCTCGGGAGCCAGTTCGGCCAGGATCTCCAGGGTCGACCGGATCCGGTGCACGCTCTCCAGTACGATCACCGTACAGCCCAGATCCAGCAACTCTTGCAGCCAGCGGCCCCGCGCGCCCTTCTTGCGCGGCGGATAGCCCGCGTACACGAAACGGTCGGGCTCGAACCCCGCCAGCACCAGGGCCGACAGGGTGCTCGATGGTCCGGGAGCCACGGTCCAGGGCAGGTCCGCCTCGCGCAGGGCCCGCAACAGCGTGAATCCCGGATCCGAGATGCAGGGCATGCCCGCATCCGAAACCACGGCCACGCGATCTCCGGACTGCAGCCGTTCCACGATTCGCGGCACGGCGCGGTCCTTGTTGTGGTCGTGATACGCCTCCAGAGGCTTGTGCAGTCCGTAGCGGCTCAACAGCCGCCGCGTCTGCCGTGTATCCTCGGCGTAGACCACGTCGCAGGCCGCCAGCACGGCCAGGGCCCGCAGGGTGATGTCGCCCAGATTCCCGATGGGCGTGGCGACTAGCCAGCACGTACCCGCCTCCAGTTCGACGTTCGGCAAGGGAACCTGGCCGCTGGGTTCGGAGGCCGGCTGCTCGGTCACGCCGGTACGTCCGGGCTGGGACGATCAAACTCGCAAACCGCCGTCGGGACCCGCTTGAACCGTTGCGACCGCATGCGCGTCGACACCTTCTCGACCAACGCCGCGGGGAATCCCAGCGCCGCCAGTTGCCGTGCCTCGAGTCCCTCGTCCACCAGGTGGTGCAGGAGGCGGTCGGCCTCGGCATAGGTGAAGCCCAGTTCGTCCTCGTCGGACTGGCCCTCCCAGAGGTCGGCGCTGGGAGCCTTGTCCAGGACCACCGCCGGCAGGTCGAGATGGTCTGCCAGAAGACGGATCTCGGTCTTGTAAAGTTGCCCGAGAGGATTGAGGCCACAGGCCTCGTCACCATGCAAGGTCGTGTAGCCCAGCAGCCACTCGGTACGGTTGCCGGTGCCCAGGACCAGTCGGCCCAGAGCCTGCGACGCGTCGAAGAGCACGATCATCCGGGCGCGGGCCATGACGTTGCCGCGGCGGACGGGATCGGCGTCGGGCCGGTCGGCGAGGAAGGCGTCGACCAGGTTCGAGATCTCGAAGGTCTCCGCCACGACTCCCAGCGACCGGGCCACGGCCTCGGCGTCGTCGAGGCTGGCCTGGCTGCTGGTGCGGTAGGGCATGCGGATGGCGTGGACCCGGTCGGCGCCCAGGGCCCGGACTGCCAGGGCCATGGACACCGCGGAGTCGATGCCGCCGGAGAGGCCCACCACGACGCCGCCGAGGCCGCTCTGCGTCACGACGGCGCGCAGGAACTCCTCGCAACCCGCCGCCGCCGCGGCCGGTTCGACAGCCCAGTCGGGGCGCTCCAGGTCGATGCCGTCGTTCATGGAAAAGGCTCCTTGGGTGAGTTGGCTTTTCTGGACGCCGAAGATACGTCCGGCAGGTCCAAATGTCCCGCGTGATCTGGGGCCGACGGTTCGCGTCAGGAACGCCGCCAGGCCTCGGGCAGCAGCAGGACCAGGACCGTGTAGATCTCCAGACGACCGGTGATCATCAGGAACACCAGCACCCATTTCTCCCAGGACAGCAGATGCGCGTAGTTGCAGGTCGGCCCCACCTCGCCCAACCCGGGGCCGATGTTGCCCAGCGTGGCCGCCGTGGCGCCTACGGCCGTGAGCAGATCGCGTCCGCCGAGGGTCAGCACCAGTACACCGCCGATGTAGACCAGCACGAAGAGCAGCATGAATCCGAGGATATTGTGGATCAGGTTGGTGGGCACGGCGCGGCCGTTGTACCAGAGCGTGGCCACGGCCCGGGGATGCACGAGCTTCTGCAATTCCAGCTTGGCGGCCTTGGTGAGCATGAGCAGTCGCATGACCTTGATGCCGCCGCCGGTTGAGCCCGCGCAACCGCCCACGGCCATGAGCACCAGTAGCAGCGCGTGAGCGACCGGCGGCCAGAGCAGGTAGTCGGAGGTGCCGAATCCGGTGGTGGTCATGATGGCCACGATCTGGAAAACCCCGTGGCGCACCGTCTCGAGGAGAGTCGGGAAGAAGCCGACGACCAGCAGCGGCACCACCACCACGGCGGTCGCGAGCAGGAGCACCGTCACGTAAAACCGGAACTCGTCGTCGCCCCAGTAGGCGCGCACCTTGCCGGTGAGCGCCAGGTAGTGCAGCGTGAAATTGGTGCCCGCCAGGAACATGAAAACGATGATGATCCAGTCGATGGCCGGGCTGGCGAAGGCGCCCACGCTGGCGTCGCGGGTCGAGAATCCGCCCGTCGCCAGCGTGGCCATGGCATGGCAGATGGCCTCGAAGAACGACATGCCCGCGATCGTCAAGGCGATGGTTTCCAGACCGGTGAGCAGCACATACACGCCCCAGAGCAACTTGGCCGTCTGGCTGATGCGCGGCGTGAGCCGCTCGGCCACCGGGCCGGGCACCTCGGCCCGGAACAACTGCATGCCGCCCACGCCCAAGAGCGGCAGGATCGCCAGCGCCAGCACCACGATGCCCATGCCGCCCAACCAGTGGGTGAGCGCCCGCCAGAACAGGAGGCCGTGACTGCGTCCCTCGATATCGGTGAGGATGGTGGCGCCGGTGGTGGTGAACCCGCTGATCGATTCGAAGGCCGCATCGGTGAAGCCGGGAATCTGGCCCGAGATCCAGGCCGGCAGCCCACCGAGCAAGCCCACCGCCAGCCAGCCCAGCGTGACCACCGCGAAGCCCTCGCGGGCCCGGATGTTGCGGGCGTCGGCGCCTCCGAACCAGAGACCGGCGCCGGCGCCGAGGCCCACGACGGCTGCCAGTAGAAAGCTCGTCGCATCGCCATCGCCGTAGATGGCCGACACCATCGCCGGCAGCAGCATGCTGGCCGCCGTCACGCCCAGCAGGAATCCGAGCACCCGCATGACCGCGCGCAGCTTCACGACTTGCTGCCCGTCGGAATGAAGAATTTCTCGACCGCAGCCAGGCCCGACGGGAGGGCGAACACCAGCACTTCATCGCCGGGCTTGAGCACCGTCTGGCCGCCCGGGGTCTCCACGCCGCGCTTCTTGATCACCGCGCCGATCACCGCGTCGGCCGGAAAGCCCAGATCCCGCAGCGGCGTTCCCACCGCCGGAGACGACTTGTCCAGCCGGTACTGCAGGATCTCCGCCCCGGTGAAGCCCAGCTGTTCGGCCGAGACCACGGCCCCGCGCTTGACGAAGCGGGCGATGGTGCCGGCGGTGGACCGCCGCGGCGAGATCGCGGCATCGATGCCCAGCTGGGGCAGCAACTCCACGTAGTCGGCCCGATTGACCAGGCACACCGTTCGGCGAGCGCCATGACGCCGAGCCAGCAGGCAACTGAGGACGTTGACTTCCTCGTCGCGGCCCACGGCCACGAACCCGTCCATCTCGCCGATGCCCTCGTCTTCCAGCGGCTGCGTATCCACGGGGTCGATATTCAGGACGAGAGCATGGTGCAACTGTTCGCTGGCGATGCGGCATCGCTCCGGGTCGGGGTCCACGATCTTCACCTTGACCTTGGCGGAGATCAGGTCGCGGGCCAGCTCCATGCCCATGGCGTTGGCGCCCACGATCATCACCTTGTGCAGCGGCTCCTGCTGGGCGTGCACGTAGTAGAGCGACCGGTCCACCAGCCGGCGCGTCCCGGTGAAGTAGACCGTGTCGTCCTGCTGCAGCACGGTATCGCCGTTGGGGATCAGGGTCTCGCCGTCGCGCACGACCGCGGCAACCAGGGCGATGGCGTTGCCCAGTTCCTGGGTCACCTGCCGCAACGACTTGCCGGCCACGTGGCTGTCCGGCTCCACCACCGAGGCCACCACCCGCACCTTGCCGTTGGCAAATCGATAGGCTTCGCGGGCGCCGGACCGGAAGAGGATCTCGCGGATGGCGTGGGCGGCTTCGTGGTCGGGATTGATGGCCAGATCGATGCCCTGGAAAAGGGTATGGCCGCTGATGTAGTAGTCCTCTTCCCGAACCCGCGCCACCTTGATGCGGGCGCCCAGCAGGTTGGCCGTGAGACACGATACCAGGTTGATCTCGTCGCTGTCGGTGACCGCGGCGAAGAGGTCGCAATCCGTGAGACCGATCTTCTCCAGGGCCGCCGGGCTGGTGCCGTTGGCCTGGATGAAACGGCAGTCGAGCGACTCCTGCGCCAGGGCGAGCACCGCCGGGTCCCGCTCGACGAGGACCACGTCGTGATCGGAGGCGCTCAGGTGGCGCGCCAGATCGAAGCCCACGGAACCGGCGCCGACGATGACGATCTTCAAGCCTACGCTCCCTGATAGCTGTTGAGCGCGTCCAGGACCGCGTCCATGTCCTCCGCGTTCACGCCCAGGTTCGGAATCAGTCGCACGCGACGTTCCCCGAGGGCCAGCACCAGGATCCCGCGTTCGGCCAGGTGGTCGACCAGCTGCGCCCCCGTGCCCGATGCCGCCACGTCCACCATGACGATGTTGGTGTCCACGGGATGATCGACGCTGAGCAGGGGATTGTCCAGATCGCGAGCCACTCGGCGGGCATGTGCGTGGTCCTCCGCGAGGCGCTCGAGGTGGTGGTCCAGGGCGTGGAGACATGCGGCGGCCAGCAGGCCCGACTGGCGCATACCGCCGCCCAGTCGCTTGCGCCACCACCGCGCCCGGGCCATGGTCGCGCGGTCGCCGGCAAGGCACGATCCCACCGGAGCACCCAGCGCCTTGCTGAAGCACACCGACACCGTATCCGCCGGTTCGCACAGTTCGTTCAACGGGGTGTCCGTGGCCACGTGCGCGTTCCAGAGCCGCGCGCCGTCCAGATGCACGCGCAGGCCCCGCGAGCGGGCGCCCCGCCCCACGTCCACCACCCGGTTCTGGGGCAGGATCCGCCCGCCGGCCCGGTTGTGCGTGTTCTCGAGGCAGACCAGTGCGGGCTCCGGGAAGTGGACGTCGTCCGGGCTGAGCGCCGCCTCCACCTGCTCCCAGGTGAGCGAACCGCCGGCCCCTCGGATCAGGGTGAGCTGAACGCCCGCCAGGGCCGCCGGCGCACCACCCTCGTAGTGGTAGATGTGGCCGTCGGCCTCCAGGATCACCTGTTGACCGGGGCGGGTCTGGGACGCCAAGGCGATCTGGTTGGCCATGGTACCACTCGGCACGAACAACGCCTCGTCCTTGCCCAGCAGGTCGGCCACGCGCTCCTGCAGACGGTGGACGGTGGGATCGTCGCCGAGGACGTCGTCACCCAGGTCGGCGCTGGTCATGGCCGCGTACATCGCCGCCGTGGGTCGGGTCACGGTATCGCTGCGCAGATCGATCACGAGTTTGATACTCCTCGTCGCTTCGAGATTACGTTGAACATGAATGGGCAAGAAGAAACCGGCGTGACTGGCCGAGTCGACCGTCCCGCCGGGATCTTCCAGACGATGGCGCGACCTTTCAGTCGGCCGCCACCCGATCCTTCAACATCTTGGACACCTTGAAGACCGGAACGCGGCGCGACGGCACAGGTACCGCGTCTCCCGTGCGCGGGTTGCGAGCCATGCGCTCCTTCCGCTCCTTCACCTTGAAGGTCCCGAAGCCCCGGATCTCGAGATGCTGTCCTTCCACCAGAAGATCGCCGATCTTTTTCAGGAAGAGGTCTACGGTCTCGCCGACTTCCTTCTTGGTAAGCCCTGTTCGTTGGGCAATGTCCTCCACGATATCGGCCTTCGTCATCCGGCTGCCCTCCTTCGAGCGGTTTGAGGGGTTGGTAGACCACCATCCTCGGGCATAAACACCATTGCGTCAAGGGCTTTATGGGATCCTCGTCCATTCGCGACCGGGGGAATCCGGAGCCGCCGAGGCCGGTCAGGCAAGTTGCATGGCCGGTCTCGTACGGACAGGGCAGGACACAACGTTGCCCGCGATGCCGGATGGCTTCCCATGACGGTGCGACGCACCCACCAGCTCCCAGAACTGTCGAAATAACAAGCAATTACAGGATGTCACGTGCCGCGAACGGGCAATGGCATCCGCTTTGCAGCCGGGGGAGCGGAGCCGGTCGGCGGAGCCTAGAGCTCAAAGCAACCGTGCCACTGCATCCCGAGTCGCTTCTTCGACCGGCTCCCTTGCGACTCGCCATCGGGCAACCAGCGTTTTTAAGGAGGACCAGACCATGGCCAGCAAGAAGTTCATCCTCACTCTGCTCTGCATCGCCGCCATGACCTTCGTGGTCGTCGGCTGTGGCAGCGACGACGACAGCCCGGCCGCCCCTGTGGTGGACACCGCTCCCCCGGCTCTGCCTGGTGGAATGTCCGCGCAGTACTCGCAGGCCTCCCAGTCCGCTTCCATCTCTTGGGACCAGAACGTGACCGACAACGATTTTGCCGGTTTCCTGGTTTCGCGCGGCAGCTACGACATGGCTCCCGCTGCCCTGGTGGACGAGCCCCAGGTGGGCAACAGCTACCAGGACAGTGATCTCGACGGCGCCGGCCGCCAGGTCACCTACTACGTCTACTCGGTCGACAGCAGCGGCAACGTCAGCGCAGCCGCGACGGTGTCGGTCGACGTGCCTAGCGAGCCCGCTCCGGCCAATGGCCGTCAGATCCAGGCGGACTGATCGCGACCAAGGGGTTGTGTCCCCTATTCGCTACGCTGCTCGTGGGACCTTCTGCCGCCGGTGGAAGGTCCCGAGCATGTCCGAACTCCCGGGAGTAGATCGATGCCCCGCCGCCTTCTCATCCTGCTCGCCTGCACCCTGATTGCCGGGCTCCTCACCGCCTGCGCCAACAACCACACCGCACCTCCGGTGGCTCCCCCACAGCCGGCGGTGGACACCGCGCCCCCCGTGCCGCCATCCGACCTGGTGTGCCGCAACGAGGGCGCCAACGTGAAGGTCGCCTGGCAGCCCAACGTCAGTGATCTGGATTTCGTGGGATTCCGGCTCTACCGCACCGGCGCCGGTCGCACGGTGACCCTCATCGGCGAACCGCTGGACCTCGACCGCTGGGTGGACGACCACCCCTTCGAGGGCGTGGCCACCTACGCGGTGACCTCCGTGGACGCCAGCGGCAACGAGAGTGCCGCCGCCACCATGGTGCACGACTTCTACGGCGACACGCCGCCCCCGCGACGATCCATCCGCGACTAGACGCTTCTGCCCGGGAGGCCGGTCCAGGCCTCCCAGACCTCATCCACGGACAGCGACTCCAGCCAGCCGAACTCGGGCCCCCGCGGATCGGCGAGGCGGTTTTGTGAACGTAGAGCCACCACCCGATCGGAGGGCGGCTTCCAGAGCCCGGGGTCGGTGGGACCGAAGAGCGCCAGCGTGGGCGCACCCACCGCCCCGGCCACGTGCATGATACCGGTATCGTTACAGAGAAAGCGTTCGCAGCGTTCGAGCAGTGCCGCACCGGTGCCCACGGACACCGGCGGAGCCGCCACCACCGGAGCGCCCGAGCCCGCGTCCGGCAACGCCGCGAGCATGCCCGCCAGCGATTCGGAATCGGCCGGACCGTGCAGCACCAACACGGGGTGCCCGCCGTCGGCGGCGCGACGGGACACCGCGGCGAACCGGTCTGGCGGCCACACGTTCTGACGCTTGCCGGCGCCCGGGTGCAGCGCCCAGAACGGCCCGGGCGGCAGCAGCCGTTCCACCAGCGCGGCCGCCTCCAGACGCTGCTCGGGCGACGGCACGACCACGGTGGAAAGATCACCGGTGGTGATGCCCACGGTCTCGAGCGGCACCAGGCTGTGCTCCACCGAATGACAGTCCAGGACCGGCTGAATGGGTAGACGCAGGCTGAAGGCCGCGGCCACGTCCGAGCCGAACGGCGCGCCGTCCCCGCCGATCACCCAGCGCGCGCCCGACCACAGGCCCAGCATGGCGCTGGTCACCGAGAACGAGACGCTGTTGAGCACCAGGGCGAGGTCGGCACCGTAGGCGCGGAGATCGCCCAGGAATCGTCGCAACTCCAGAGGCCGGCGCCAGAGGCCCTGCTCGAAGACGAAGATCCGGTCGAGATGGGGATTGTGGGCCACCACCTGCCGGTTCACCGGCGCGGTGACCAGACCGACCTCGGCGGCGGGCCAGGTCTCCTTGATGGCGCGGAAGCAGGGCGTGGCGCAGACCATGTCGCCCATCTGGTTGTGCTGGCGAACGAGCAGGATCCGTGCGGGCGACAGGGCACGCAACTGATCGGCGGTCAGGGACGGGCGGCGCCAGAGTCCTGCCAGTCCGCCGGTGATCGTCCGCTTGATGGTGCGCCCCGGATCGGCCATCCGCCGCCTCAAGTCCGGACCGGCTCGTGCCGATCCCATGATTGTCGTCGCCCTGGCCGGACCGTACCGGCGTCCGCGCTTTCACCGTCGGCAGATCGGGAATCCATGCTCCGCCTGCGCAACCTCGTGATCCTCGTGCTCTGGCTGGCCGTCATCGGTCTGGCGAGCTACGAGGTGGTGCAGAAATCGCCCCGCACGCCCCTCGGCCCACTGCCCGGCGCGGCCGCCGCGGCACTGGCCGACCGCAGCGTGACCTGGGAAGCGACCACGGGCATCACCCCCATCGACAGGCTCCTGCACGAGAGCCGCGAAGCCTGCGTCTACTACTGTGGCCTGGCACTCGGCCGGTCCCACTGAATCTCTCCCCTAGTACCCCTTCAGGTCCCGCTGACGATCCTCCAGGTCGCGCAGGATGTCCAGGTATGCCTCGTGCCGCCAGCCGGGGACCGAACCCAGCGTCACCGCGCGCTTGACCCCGCAGTCGGGCTCGTCCCGATGCAGGCACGAACGGAAGCGGCACTCGAAGGCCGGATCGTCGAAGTCGTCGAAGCTGTGGCGCAGTTCCTCGGGGTCCAGTTCCCAGGGATCGAAGCCGCGCAACCCGGGCGAATCGGCGATGAAACCGCCGCCGCGCAGGGGGAACAGCTCGGTATGGGTGGTGACGTGGCGGCCGAGGCCGGTCTTGCCCGTGACCTCACCGGTGCGCAGGCTGAGCCCGGGCTGGATCGCGTTCAGGAGACTGCTCTTGCCCACGCCCGAGGCGCCCAGGAGGATGGAGATGCGGTCGCGTAGCTGCGCCGCGAGTTCGGCCACGCCCTCGCCGGTGACCGCGGAGGTGCGCACCACGGTGACGCCGAGGCTGGTGTAGTAGTCCCAGCGTGGATCGGCGGCCACGGCGGGATCCAGGTCGACCTTGTTGAGACAGAGCACCGACTTGGCATCGTAACGGGATGCAGCCACCAGCAGGCGATCGATGAGGCAGCCCTGCGGTGCGGGTTCGGACACCGACTGCACGGCCACGACCTGATCCAGGTTGGCCATGAGGACCTGCTCGATGTGCCCGCCGGTCCGGCGCGCAGCCTGGCGGGAAAGGCGGCTTCGCCGCTCCAGAACCTCCTCGACCACGCCGGCGGGCTCGGCATCCTCGGACTCCCGAGGCAGAGGTTGCACTCGCACCCGGTCGCCGACCACCACCACGTTCTGCGCACGCTGCCGACCCTGCTTGAGCTTGCCCCGCAGTCGGCACAGCAGCACCTCGTCGCCCACGGCCACCCGACAGGTTCCCGATCCGGCCCGGATCACCACTCCCTCGTCCATTCGTGGTTCTCTGCTGCTTGCGGCCACCGGTTCCACCTTCCCGTTGAACACGTGATCCGGGCTTGCCCTCGCCTGCCGGTTTGCCTAGGTTAGCCGTGCGTACGTGTAATACAGATTCAACGAGATCTCAAGGTGGTGCAACACAATGGACATTGCCGAGGTTCTCCAGCACACCTCGCCGGAACTCTTCCTCCCCGAACTCGAGGCTGGCGACAAGGCGGGAGTTCTCGCCGAACTCGTGGCCGGACTCGTCGCCGGAAGCCCCACCATCACAAAGCAGGATGCCGTGCTGCAGATGCTCGAGAGCCGTGAGGCCCTGGGCAGCACCGCCGTCGGTCCTGGTGTGGCGTTTCCCCACGGCCGGACCCTGGCCGTACAGCGTCTGACCGTCCTGGTCGCCCGTTCCGGCAAGGGCGTGGATTTCGACTCCGTGGACGGCGACCCCACCCATCTCTTCTTCGTGCTCATCGCCCCGCCCCAGGACAGTGGCCATAAGTACATCAAGAGCCTGGCCGCCCTGACGGACAAGCTCCAGGATGACACCCTGCGGGAGAAGCTCATGGCCGCGGCCGACTACGAGAGCTTCTGTGCGGCGTTGGGGGAGGAATAGCATGCATCCCCAGCTCCAGAAACTGGTGGCCCTGCAGGATATCGAGGCCATGATCTCCGAGGCCAAGGAGCAGAGCTCCGAGCTCGAGGGCATGGGCTTCAACCTCGACGGCCTGGCCTCGCTGCAGGAGAAGGCCGATTCCCTGGCGGGCGAGATCGAGAAGCGGCACCTGGGCTACTACCGCCGCCTCCACAAGCGCTTCGGTCACGCCGTGGTTCCGGTGGTGGACAATCTCTGCACCGGCTGCTTCGCCAACATCCCGGCCAGCTTCGTGTCGGCCACCAACGAGAATCTGCTGCAGAACTGCGAGTCCTGCGGGCGGATCCTCTACTGGCCGTAGGCTCGACGGAGCATCGCCGAACATGTCGCGGGCCGGGAGCGAGGTGCTCCCGGCCCGCTCTTTGCCGGGGCCGCAGCCCCGGTCAGGGGTCTACTTGATCATGGCCATGCGGACGACGCGGGTCTGGTCGAGGGCCTTCGTCTCGGCGAAGTAGACGCCCGACGCGCTGGCCGCCCCGCTGCGGTCACGGCCATCCCAGACCAATTCGTGCACGCCCGCGAGCAGCGCCCCGTCCTGCAGCGTGCGGACGAGTTCGCCCCGCACGTTGAAGATCTTGACGGAGACGTGGCCGTTGCGCGGCAGGCTCAGCTCGATGGTGGCCCGCGGGTTGAAGGGGTTCGGATACGACGACACCGCCAGCACTCCCAGGTCCGGCGTGTCGTCCAC
>PIVY01000396.1 GCA_003353795.1 bacterium | reverse complement strand
GGACGGCGCGGCTGGTGCTGCTACCGCACGAGGATCACGGGTATCGCGCTCGGGAGAGCGTGGAGCACGTGCTTTGGGAGCAGTTGCGGTGGTTCGATGAGTATGTGAAGGGTGAGACGCCTTGAGGTAGGTTCGATTCGACAGAGTGCCCGCCGTTCGTTCGATCGGCGGGTGCTCCGTCGCTCCCCGGGGGTTCGGTCGCGGCGACTCCTGCGACCCCAATTGACCATCGCCCTGCCGGCGATCAGCGTGATTCGTGAGGGCTCCGCAGAAGATCCGCGAACGACCTTGGCGAGGGGATCGAGATGAGCCGTACATTCCCGAAATCCGAACGTGACCGGCCCCTGTCCTACACCTACGAGGCCTGGACAACGACCTGCTGATCGACGGCGACGGTCTCTGGCTCAAGAAGCCGGAACTGTGTCGTGCGCTGGAGACGCACTACGAACACACCGAGAAGGAGTGCTACCGCGGCCACGTCGAAAAGGGCCACTGCTCCTTCGAGGATCGCGCCCGGAATCCGGTCACTCCTGTCCGTTCCGTGCCTCCGCGATCATCTCCGCCTCTCCCGCCACCGGCACCCGATCCATCACCTCCGCCCGCTTTTCCTCGTCCAGCGAATCGAAATGCTCAAGCAACGCCGTGATCGTATCGTCCAGCGGCCGGAACGTCAGCCCCGCCTCGATGGACCGCGCGTTGCTGAACGTATGAAACCCCTTGTACTCACCCTCGAACGGCGTCCAGATCGGGAAATACACGTCGGGATGTGTTTCCATGAACCCGGTCCCCAGCCAGACTAACTCCACGTCGCTTCCGATTGCCGACTTCGCCGTCTCCACCACCTCGCCCATGGTCAGCGTCCGATCCGGTCCCAGTGCGTTGAACACTCCGGTGATGTTCTGCTCGGCCAGGTGGATAATCCACTCCGTGAGGTCGCGCACGTCGATGACCTGGATCGGGTCGCTTGGCGCACCGGGCACGGCCATGGCGCCGCCCTCGCGTGCGCGCAGCGGCCAGTACGAGAACCGGTACGTGTGGTCGCCCGGCCCCACGATGTAACCGGGGCGCACCACGGTGACGCGGCCGGGCATGGCGGCCTCGGCGGCCTGCTCACACAGCGCCTTGAGGGGGCCGTAGTTGACCCAGCCTTCGCCCATCTCCTCGACGGTCGGGTCGTCCATGGTGCCCAGCGGCGCATCCACGTCCTGGCCT
>PIVY01000079.1 GCA_003353795.1 bacterium | reverse complement strand
ATCCTGATCGCCGCGCTTATCAACCGCCGCACGCGCTAACAACTCGAGGTGAGCTTGGACTTCTCTCTGATCAACGCCTTGATCCTCATGGCCGCCGGCCTCGGCGCCGGACTCGTGGCCGGATTCGCCGGCGTCGGCGGCGGCATCGTCATGGTGCCGGTGCTCCTGGAACTGTTCCGCGCCTGGGGACTGCCCCAAGACGTGGTGGTGCAGGCGTCCATGGCCACCAGCCTCACCGTGGGAGTGTTCAGCACCGGGTCGGCGGCCTGGCGGCACCAGAAACACCAGCGTGTGCTGTGGCGCCTGGTCGTCCCGGTGGTGCCAGCCAGCATGCTCGGCAGCTGGCTGGGCTCGCAACTGGCCTCCCAGGCCGACGGACGTGTCCTGCAGGCCGGGCTGGCCTGCGTCCTGCTCTTCGCGTCGTGGCGACTGGTGACCCAGCGCGAGCCGGGCGGCGACGGCGACGGCGTGCCTCGCAAGTCGCTGGTGCTCTGGGCGGTGATCGGCTTCTGCGTGGGACTGTTTGCCGGGCTGAGCGGCCTGGCCGGTGGGGTGGTCCTGATTCCGGCCCTGGCTCTGGTAGGCAAGGTCCCGGGGCGTTTCCTGGCCGGCACCTCGGCCGGCGTGATCATGTTCACCGCCCTGGCCGGTTCTCTGGGCTACATGCGGTACGGCCCGGATTTCGGCGCGCTCGGCGACGGATTCCTGGGATTCGTGAACCTGCCTGCGGCGGCTTGCCTCGCGGTCACCGCCATCCCCATGGCGCAGGTGGGAGCCCGCCTCAACAAGCGCACGAGCGGGGTCTGGTTCCGGCGGGTCTTCGGCGGCTTGATGGTGGTCGTGGTGGTACGCCTGCTCACGACCCTCGGATAGCCTGGCAGTCGCATCCCCTTCCTGACGAACTGGTGGGTAGACGAAGCTCCCGGCGGTGGCCGCCATACGCCGGGGCAACCCACTTGCTGACGTCCCGAAGGGAGAATCCCATGGCTCGATCGACCGAAAAACTGGTGATCGTCGTATCGCGCGGACACGACGACGAACGCACCTCCGTCGCCTGGAGCGTGGCCAACGGCGGCATCGCCTCCGGCCTCGAGGTGACCGTGTTCCTGGTGGCCTCCGGCGCCGACCTGGTGCGCAAGGGCGCCCTGACGCACGCCCGCATGAACCCGCTCGATCCTCCGGTGCAGGACATGGTGGAAAATTTCATGGCATCGGGCGGCACCATCCTCGTGTGTCCGCCGTGCGCCAAGGTGCGCGGCTACGAGAACGAGGATCTCATCGACGGTGTGGAGGTCGTCGGTTCACCCGCCATCCATGCCTTGATCAAGGATGGAGCGGCGACGTTGAGCTTCTGAGTCGAGCCATGGAGCAGGGCGCTACCCGACCGGTGCGGCGCTTAGCCCAGCACCTGCTGCAGCACCTGCTCCAGCGCTCGGCTGTCGAATGGCTTGCCCAGGGTGGCCACGAAGCCGTAGCCAGTGGGATCGGCCATGACCGGATCCTGGGAGTAGCCGCTCGAGACGATGGCGCGCACGTGAGGATCGATCTGCAGGAGATGCTCCATGGTCTCCTTGCCCCCCATGCCGCCCGGAATGGTGAGATCCATGATCAGCGTGTCGAAGGGACTGCCGGCCTCGCGAGCCGCCGCGTGAACCTCCAGGGCATCGGCCCCGTCGGCCACCGTCTCCACCTCGTAGCCGAGGCGTGTCAGCATCTGGAAGAGCAGGTCGCGTACGAAGGGTTCGTCGTCCAGCACGAGGATGCGGCCACCGCCGGTCACCGTGCGCGGGATCACGGGCGGCGCCGGTTGCACGCGCTGGTCGCTGGCCGGAAGGCGGATCGAGAACTCGGTGCCTTCGCCCTTCTGTGACCGCACGCTCAGGGTTCCGTCGTGGCGGGTCACCACCGAATGGGAGATGGCCAGGCCGAGCCCTGTTCCATTGTCCTTGGTGGTGTAGTAGGGCTCGAAGATCCGATCCAGTTCTTCGGCGCCGATGCCGCACCCCTCGTCGCGGATGCGAATCTCCAGGTCGCGTTCGCCGACGTTCCGAGCCGACACCCAAACGCGACCGCCCCGCGCCATGGCCTGGCGCGCATTGATCAGTAGATTGCTGATCACCTGCTCCAGCTGACCCGGATCCACCTCTGCATGGCGGAGATCCGCAGGGATTTCCCGCTCGAGGGACACGTTGGTGCCGGCGAGCGCGAGGGTCGTGGCGTCGTCCAGCAGGACGCTCAGATCGGCGAGTCGCTTCTGCGGTGCGCCGCCCCTGGCGAAGGTCAGCAGCTGGGACGTCAGACCCTGAGCGCGGTGGGTCGCGCCGCGGATCTGGTCGATGAGCTGCTGCTGGTCGGCCCGGCAACCCGACTCCAGCAGGGACGTGCTGCCCAGGGTGACGGTCAGAAGGTTGTTGAAGTCGTGAGCGATACCACCGGCCAGGACGCCCAGGGATTCCAGCTTCTGGACCCGGATCCTTTCCATCTCGGCGCGGCGGCGCTCGGTCACGTCGCGAAAGGCGAGGACGAGACCGCCTCCGGATCCCGCCGCGGATAATGGAGCCACGGCGCAGTCGAGGCCGATGGCCGCACCGTCGGCGTGAGTGATGCGGAACTCGAAGTGGGGCCCTGATTCTTGGCCGGCGCTGCCGGCCATGCGCGCCACATCACCCATTCCCGGCAGGAGTTCTTCGAGGCGGCTCCCCGGCAACGTGCCCTGTTCTCGCCCCAGGATCTCGGCCGCAGCAGAGTTGCCCAGGGTGACGATCCCGTCCGCGCCCACAGCCAGCACGCCGTCGGAGATGCTCTCGAGCACGGCCGCCAACCGCTGCGACTCCGCTCGCACCGCAGCCTCGGACCGGGAAAGCGCCACGGTGCGATCACGCACGTCGGCGGCCAGTCGCCGGGTATAGCGGTGGCCCTGGATCAGGGAGAACACGAGCCACATCAGGGCCAGAGCCACCAGCCCGGCCAGGGCCAGGAACCACGGTCGTTGATGGACGGGTGGCATCACCAGGATGGCCGGCGACGCCACCTCGACGCTGGTACGCCCCTCGACATCCACGGCGCGAACCTTGAACTGGTAGCGGCCCGGCGGCAGGTTGGTGTAGCGCACCGACCGCGACGGGACCGGTTCGGCATGTGACCAGTCCTCGTCGAAGCCCTCGAGGAGGGTCTGGAAACGCAACCGCGACTCGTCGGCAAACCCGGGCGCCCGGAAATGGATCACCAATTCGTGGGTTTCGGTCGGCAGATCCAGCGGCGCCTCCATCGGGCACGAGATGCCGTTGACCTCGACCGTATCGATCCAGAGGGGGATTCGGGATTCGGGAATCTCGACCAAGCGGTCGTCGTGCACGGAGACGCCGCGATCGGTACCGATCCAGACGCGGCCGTCGCGATCCACGGCCAGCGCATCGCGATTGGTTTCCGAACCGATGAGGCCGTCGGTGACACCGAATTGACGCAGATTGCCGTCTTCCAGGACGTACACGCCGGCGTCGGTTCCGAACCAGACGCGCCCACCCTTGTCCTCGACGATGGCGAAGACCGCGCGCGAGATCACCGGCTCGGGCGCCGTGGTGAGCTCGATCCGACCATCGACCACCCGGGCGAGTCCGGCGGCGGTACCCACCCAGAAGCGATCGGCAGAGGGCTCGAACACGGCGTAGGTGCTGTTGAGCCCGCCCCCTTCCTCGCCACTCCATACGTCGTACCCGCCACTGTGGAATCGAAAGATACCGCGCCGGCCCGAGGCGGCCAGCAGCGCACCATCGCTGGCTCGGAAGAGCCGGCGGATCGAAGGTCCAGCGCCGTCGACCTTCACGGGTACGCGCTCGATTCCCTGGCGCGTCAGCCGGAAGACTCCGCTCGAGGTCCCGACCCAGAGCACACCATCGGTGTCGTAATTGACGGCGTAGACCGCGCCGAGCAGTCCTTCGTCCGCTCCGTACCAGCGCACGCGACCCGTCCGATCCAGCTGCGCCAGCCCCCGCTTGTCCATGGCGACCATCACGCCGCCGTCCGGCGATTCCTCCAGGTCGATGGCCCGACCCCACGGGAAGCCGGCCCGATCCAGGATGAACCGCTCCACCGTCTCGCCGAGAATGGTGACGCCGCCGACGTGCCCAAGCACCACGGTCCCATCGCGTCGCGTCAGCACCGCGCTCACCTCGTCATCCAGCAAGCCGTCGAGCCCGGCGAGATTGCGGAAACGCCGGTTCGCCAGCTTGCTCACGCCGCGCAGGCTCGACAGCCAGATCTGACCGCCGCGGTCCACCAGGACGTCCGTGAGCCCGTTGGCCACCATTCCGTTGGACCGCGACAACGACTCGAGTCCCAGCAGCGGATGGTGATGGAAGACCGTGAATCGGTCGCCAAGATAGACGCCGCCCAGCCCATCCACGCCCACGGCAACACCTGCCTCGGGCGCCATGAGCAACAGGCCGGGAAGGTGCGCGCGCTCGACGAACCCAGCATCCGAGAGCTCACCGATCCAGCCCCGGCCGGCCACGATCATGCCGTCCCGGTCGGGATTGTTGATCGCCCCGTAGACCGCGCCGACGGGTAGATCGGAAATGAGCTCAGCAGCCGTGACCCCATCGAGAGCGGCGTCCCGGAAAAGCCCGTGCGACGTGGCCAGATAGAGGATCGCTCCCTGCCACGACAGCCCGTACACGTCGGCGTCGGTCCCGGCAGGTAGAACGACGGTTCGCCAGCGTCCCCCGGACCACACGGTGACGAATCCGCCCACGGCGGCCACGGCAATCGTCACCTCGCCCGACTCGTCCTGGCCGAGGGCCATGGACGCGGCGTCGAACCCCCATCCCATGCCGGGAGCCTTGGGGAGCATCTGCCAGCGGCCGCCGGTGAGCCGGGACACCCTGATCGGGGTGTTGGTGGCAAGAGCCCATACCTGTCCGCGATGATCCACGGCGACATCTGCATGGGGTGCCACGGGTAGGCCACGGTCGATTCCGTGGGTTTCCCAGCGGGTGCCGTCGAAACTGGCGATGCCGGTTCGAGTGGCCACCCAGAGACGCCCCTGAGGATCCTGATCCATGCCGAGGACGGCACTCCCGGGAATCCCGTTCACCTCGGTGTAGTGGTGGAACTGGTAGGTATACGCCTGCGACGTCGCCACAAGGGCGACCAGCATGAGCAAACAGAGTGAAGATCGATAGACACGCATCAAGGCGACCGCGCTGCTGAATCCAGGGGCGAACATCGAACGACCAGGAGCAAGGCGCCCCGGTGCGCCGCCACAGGATACAGGCATATGGCCCGGGTGACCGCTTCGATGAGGCCGGCGGTCAAGATCGGCCCGGTCCGGCCGATCCTGAAGACGACCATCTGGAACCTCGTCCGGGAGCCCGTCATGATCTCCGCCGAAGTCTTCGCCCAGATCGAACGCATGGGCGATCTGCCCAGCCTGCCGCGCACCCTGCTGTCGATCCAGCACGTGGCCAGCGACGACCGCTCCAGCGCCGACGACCTGGCCCACTGCATCCTCGAGGACCAGGCGCTCACCATGCGGGTGCTCAAGGTGGTCAACAGCGCCATGTACCAGCGGCGCAGCGGCGAGACTGTGCGCACGGTCAACCGGGCCGTGGTGGTCATGGGCTTCGAGACCGTGCGCAAGCTGGCCCTGGGCCTCTCGGTCTTCGACATGATGAGCAAGCTGTCGCGGTCGCCCCAGCTGGCGGACATCGCCCAGCACTCGCTCGTCACCGCCGGTCTCGCGCAGGTCCTGGCCGAGGCCTCGGGCACGGTGCCGCCCGAGGAGGCGTTCGTCACCGCGCTGGTGCACGACATCGGCAAGGTGGTGCTCATCGAATGTTCGCCCGCGGCCATGGACGCCGTACGCGCCGACACCGCCGATGGACTGCCGCGCCTGGAGGCGGAGCGGCGCCACTTCGGCATCTCCCACGACAGGGCCGGCCGCCGCCTGGCCGCGCGCTGGCAGCTGCCCGTCGAGCTACAGAACGTGATCGGCGACCATCACGACATCGACCCCGCCGAGCCCCCGCGCCGGCTCGACCCGCGCCTGGGCGTGATCGCCTTCGCCAATGCGCTGAGCCATTGCTCCGAAGGCGACGGCGATCCCGAGCGCGCAAGCCTCCTGCTGCATCGCGCCGCCCGGACCCTGGGAATCCCGTCGGCCCAGCTCGAGCCCCTCGCCGATCGACTCCAGGTCGAGGTCCACGACCTGGCCAGCCGCCTCGGTGTCGAGATCGACGACCTCTCGGCCTATGCCGGCGTGGTCAACGTGGACGGCAGTGCGTCGGTGTCGCCCCGACGCCTCACCGAGGGCGAGATCGCCCAGCGCACCGCGCGCCAGCTCGAACTCTACCGCCTCGTGGGACATGGCCTGGCCACCGGGGAGGACCCGGCCACGCTATTGGATGGAATCCTGGAGGGGGCCGTGGAGATCCTGGGCTTCGAACGGGTGGTCCTGCTGCACGTGGATCGGGACACGCGCCTCTTCCAGCCGTGGGCCTGGGCCGGCCTCGGCGCCGACGAGCTCGCCCGGCATCTCGACCTCCCGTTGCATCGCGAGACCGGCGCCCTGGCCATGGCTGCACTGGAGCACCGCATGTTCCACGTACCCATGGCCCGTAGCGACGCCTACGGAGGGCTGGCGGGCGAGACTCTGCTCGACGTGGCCCGTTGTACCGGATTCGTGGCCGCACCTGTGGAAACGCCAAGTGGAGTCATCGCAGTTCTTTACGCCGACGGCGGCCCGGACGGGGAGGACGTCGTCGCGGAGCAGGCGTCGGAACTGGCGGGGTTGGCCATGCAGGCAGGACTGGTCTGCGGACAGCTTCTGGTCTCCGAGATCTCCTGACGACGTCGATCCCTCGGCGGCCTCGCAATCGCGATCGCCTCCAGAATGTTCGCTGAAATCTCCCACCTTCCTCGTTGATCACGGCATCGACCTGCACATCCGGTCCGTGCCGAAGGAGGAAGTCATGCGGCAGATTCGCCGGTTCATCGTCGTTGCGACGCTCGGAGCCCTGGGAACGTTGGGTTCGCTCGGTGGCTGCATACTGGGCGACGTCATACCCAAGGCCTCCGAAACCAGATACTACGAACGTCAACTGACCATCACCGGGCCCGACCCCGGCTCGGTCCTGGCTCCGGCATCCAGCGTCTACTTGCAGATCTCGTCAAGGGACTGGCCCCAGGGCGGGTCGACGCTGCGGATCACCATGAACGATTCGCTCTGGATCGAGAAACGCTTTGACTACTCTCCGCAGTTCTCCGAGCGATTCAGTCCCATCGACTGGGCGGAAAGGGGCACCACGCTCACCATCGCCGCGACCTGTGAGGGACTCGGCGGCATCACCGCGACCGACACGGTGCGAGTTCGGGTGGGCGACGATTTCGACTGGCAACCGCAACTCACCTATCCCGCCGATGGCCACGTCTTCCTGGCCACCGACTACTCCACCGTACGCCTGGAGGCGGATTCCTACGTCGGAGGCAACGGCGAGAACTATACGTTCATGGTCGACCCCGATCCCGGGTTCCCTGCCCCGGCGCTCTGGTCGTCGTCCAGCCCGTACGTGACCACCTCCGGATTGACCAGTGGCCGGTACTACTGGCGTGTCGTGGTGACAAGTTCCAGCGGTTTGCAGAGCCCGCCGAGCGAGACGCGGACTTTCTCGGCCCTGGAGGGCTGGGCCACCTCGCCCGAGTTCCAGTCGTTCACGGTGATCGACAAGCTCGTGCAAGGGGACGATGGGTTCTTCCTGCTGGGCGACCTGGGCGATCGCGATGGAGTCATGAAGTGCAATGAGCAGTTCGAGGTCGAATGGATCCACTCGCTCACGGACCTGGAATACCCCATGCTCATCAGCGACGGCGATCCGCTTCCCGGCGGCGGACTCCTCGTCGCCGGGCGAACCTCATCCTACTCGGGCGACTCGTACCTGTACGGTCTCGACGCCGCCGGCGCCGTCACCTGGCAAGAGGCCGTCGATGAACGCACGACCATCGCAGCGGTCAGGGCCACCGCCGACGGTTCTTTCTTCTGCGGATTCAGCAACCAGCCCCACCTGACACTGGTCGATTCCACGGCGACCGAGGAATGGAATCTCACCAACAACATCCGTTGCTATCAGCTCCGCACCGACGACGATCGCGACCACTGCGTCATGCTGGCCCGCGCCGGCAGCGGCGGCTACATCCTGCGCGAGATCGACCGTGACGGCAGCGTCAACTGGAACCGCAATCTGAACGTCGCGGTCGACTACTTCCGCGATCCCTTCGTCCTGACGGCCCTGGCCGGCGGCGGTCATGCCTTCGGCTCCACCGTCGAGGCGAACAGCACTTCATCGGGCTACGTCGTCTACACCGATCCCGGCGGCATCATCCGCTGGCAGCGGCAAATCGGCGAGGACATCACGGCGGGCGGCCGCTGGATCCTGGGGGACATTCGTGAGCACCCCGATGGTGACGTCTACGTCCTCGGCACCGTGCGATCCAGCGCCTACAACTCCAACTGGGACATCATGCTCACTCGATTCACGGCGGACGGCGCGCTGATCTGGTCGCGAAGCTACGGGTCGAGCGGCGACTCCGAGTACGGCACCGGACTCGCCGTCCTCGACAACCGGCTCGCGCTCGTGGGCTATCAGGACGCGAGCGCCAGCGACGTCTCCTTGGTGTTCTTCGTCGACCACGACGGCGCCCCACTCTTCCGCTAGGCAGCCACGAAAGGATTGACCATGCGTTACGTCAGCCTCATCTCGATCGCGGTCATCACGTTGCTCCTGGCGACCCCCTGCGCCGGCGGCGAGCGGCTTCGTGTCGGTGTCGGCGCGGGCAAGATCCTCATCAAGGAGAGCAGCAAGCAGCAGCTGCACGAGGATCTCTACAGCCTGGGCCTGCAGGTCGGCTGGGATCTGATGACCATCAAGCAGACGACCTTTGGCCTCGATGCCGAGGGGTCGGTCCCCATCTCGAGCGGATCCACCGACGAAGGCGGCCAATGGCGGCTCTGGACAGCGGGGCTGTACGGCTCCGCCAACATCGGCCAGGATTCCATCTACCTGCGCCTGAAACTCGGCCTGATCTACGAGAACCTGCGCGTGGAGAACGCCGCGACCGTGGCCAACGAAGACGTCGGCCTCTCCGCCGGCCTCGCAATGGGCGCACGACCGTCCCGGCGAATCTACATCGAGATCGGCGGCACCGTCGTCGATGCCAACCTCGGCCAGGTCCACGCATTGGTGGGATGGCGCCCTTGACGCCGGATCGTCCGCTCGCCGGATCGGCAACGATCCGGCGAGCGCGCGGACGGATCCGCAAGTGCTCCGCGCACATCTCTTTACACTCCCACCTCCCCACCAGTACCATGGTCCGAGCGACTGGAAAGGAGTCCCGGTGATCGAAGGGATCATTCTCGCCGCGGGTCGTTCGCGACGCGCCGGTGTCTTCAAACCCGCTCACGTGCATCGCGGCCGACCGCTCTTGCAGCACGCTGTGGACGGGCTCGTGCCCTGGTGCGAGCGCGTGCTCGTGGTGGCCGGTCACCGGCTCGGCGAGGTGGCGGCGCTGGTGGCGGGAGTCCCGCGTGTGGAGATGCTGGTCAATCCCGATCCCGACAGCGCCATGTTCGCCTCGGTCCGCGTGGGAGCGGCAGGGGTCTCGGCGGCCGCCGACGGCTTCTTCGTTCTGCCGGGCGACTGCCCTCTGGTCGACCCGTCGGTCTACGACGAACTGCTCGACACCTTCGCCGCCCACGACGCCGCCCGCCCCGTGGTCCCCGAGTACGCCGAACGCGGCGGCCATCCGGTGCTGCTGCCGGCCGCGGCGCGCATCGCGATCCTGGACGCTGCCGCGGACGCCACCCTGCGCGACGTGCTCCGCGATCTTCACGCTGTACGACTGCCGGTGACCGACCCGGCCGTGCTCATGGACCTCGACACCCCCGACGACCTCGCCGCCCTAGCCCAGGAAGAGTGACACCATGTCGGACGTCTACACCGAGATCCTGAATCTGCGCCGGTCGGGTCGCCCCGCGGTCCTGGTGACCGTGGTGGCGTGCCAGGGCGCCGTGCCCACCGAGCTTCAGTGCAAGATGCTGGTGGACCATGGCGGGCTGATCGCGGGCACCGTGGGCGGCGGCGCCATCGAGAAGCTGGCCATCGCGGACGCGCAGACCCAGCTGGCCGCACGTGAACCGCTGCTCAAGGAGTACATGCTCGACGATCACGATCCCCTTGGCCGCGCCGAACCCACGGGCATGGTCTGCGGCGGCCGGATGAGTCTGTTCTTCGAGATCCTCGGCGCCGGCGACCGCGTCTACCTCTTCGGTGCCGGGCACGTGAACCGGGCCCTGCGCGACGTGCTCGCGCGCCTCGACTTCGAGATCACGTTCGTGGACTTCCGGCCCGAGCAACTCGCCGACCTCGATTCGCCGCACCTGGTGGCGGGTGCCGACTACGCGACGCTGCCCGATCTGCCGGGGCTGGCCGAGAGCTGGGTCGTAGTCGCCACCCACGGTCACGCCTGCGACGAGGTGGTCCTTGCGCAACTGCTCGCCGGCCACGCCCGCCCGCGCTACCTGGGCGTGGTGGCCTCGCGTCGCAAGCGCACCCAGATGCTGGCGAGCCTGCGCGACCGGCTGGGTGTCGACGTCGCGCTCGACGACATCCACATGCCCGTGGGTCTGCACCTCGGCGGCAACACCCCGGCCGCCGTGGCGCTGTCCATTGCCGCCGAGATGCAGGCCGTCCGGTCCGGCATCGCCGGTCACGTCCACATGCGCGATCGCGGCGACCGCCAAGGCGAGAAGGAGACCTCGTGACCGACCGCGGCACCTGCCTGCTCAACGACCAGACCGTGGCGCTCGCTGCGCCCGACCGCGGACTCGTCCTCGGCTGGTTGCGCGAACGACGCGGGCTCGCCGGCACCAAGGAGGGCTGCGGCGAGGGCGAATGCGGCGCCTGTACGGTGCTGATTGGCGAACGCGACCCAGCCGGACGTCTGAGCTACCGCGCGGTCGCCGGATGTCTGTTGCCGGTGGGCGAACTTCCGGGCCGGCACGTGGTCACCGTGGAAGGCCTCAACCCATCGGACGGCCTCAATCCCATCCAGCAGTCCCTCGTGGACGCCGGCGCCCCCCAGTGTGGATTCTGCTTCCCGGGCATCGTGGTGTCGCTGGCGGGATTCTTCCTCACCAGCACCGACCTCTCCGCTGACGACGCCATGATCGCCCTCGACGGCAACATCTGTCGCTGCACGGGCTACGCCTCCATTCGGCGCGCCATCGAGGACTTCTGCTCGTCGTTCGCGCCGCGGCTCGATGCCGGGCGGGACCGGGTGGAGCAACTCGTGGAATGGGGCGTGTTGCCCGAGTACTTCGGGAACATCGCCCCGCGCCTCGCCGCACTCCCTGGCTCCGCGTCCACCGTCGCCCCCAGCGAGGGCCTGCTCCTCGCGGGCGGAACCGACCTGCTGATCCAGCAACCGGACCTGCTCGAACTCGAGGCGGTCGACTACGTGTCGCGGCGCCGGGACCTGGTCGGCATCACCCGCGAACTCGACCACGTCAGTCTAGGTGCCGCCACCACCATCGAGGACCTCAAGCGCGATCCGGCCTTCCGCTCCCTCGTGCCCGGCGCGCCGGCCATGATCGAGCGCTTCGGTTCGACCATCATCCGCAATCGGGCCACCGTGGCGGGCAACCTGGTGAACGCCTCCCCCATCGGCGATGTCACCGTGCTGCTGCTGGCGCTGGGCTCCGAGCTCGTCCTGTCGCGCGAAGGCAAACGCCGCACTCTGCCGCTCGGCGATTTCTATCTGGGCTACAAACAACTGGCACGCAAACCCGGGGAGATCATCGAGGCCGTGCGGGTGCCCGCCACCGTGGCGGCGTGTACGGTGAGCTTCGAAAAGATCTCTCAGCGTCGATTCCTGGACATTGCCAGCGTCAACTCGGCAGCATGCGCACGCATGGTCGACGGGGTGGCTACGTCGTTCACGCTGGCGATTGGCGGCGTGGCGCCGGTGCCGCTGCCGGCGCGGCGTACGTCGGCATTCCTTACCGGCCGCACGCTCGATGCTGCCACCATTCACGAGGCGGCCGGGATTCTGGACGCGGAGATCGACCCCATCGACGACGTGCGCGGCTCGGCACTCTACAAGCGCGAACTGGCCCGTCGGGTGCTGTTCGCCCACGCGCTGGCGTTCGCGCCCGGCCGGGTCCGGCTGGAGGAACTGATATGAAGCACGGCGATCCGCAGCTTCACGTGCGCGGTGAGTCGGTGTTCGTGGACGACCTGCCGGCGCCGCACGGCGCGCTCCATGCCGCGGTCCTGGGATCGCCGGTCGCCCACGGCAAGATCACGCGCGTCGACGTGAACGCCGCGCTGGCCCACGACGGCGTGGTGGCCGTGCTCACCGCCCGTGACATTCCCGGCGAAAACCAGATCGGCGCCATCCTGCCCGACGAGCCACTGCTCGCGGACGGGGACGTACACCACGTGGGCCAGCCGGTGGTCGTGGTGCTGGCCAGCAGTGCTGCCGTTGCTCGGCGGGCCCGCCTGGACGTCGCGCTCGAGATCGACTCTTTGCCCGCCGTGACCGACCCGCGCGAGTCCGCGGCCAAGGGCCAGCTGATGCTTCCAGCCCGCACGTTCGCCATCGGCGTCGTCGACGACGCCTGGGGCCGCTGCGCTCACATCGTCGAGGGTCGCGCCGACTCCGGCGCCCAGGAGCATTTTTACCTCGAGACCCAGGGCGCCCTGGCCGAGCCCATGGAAGACGGCCGCGTTCGGGTCCACTCGTCCACCCAGGCGCCCACGGCCGTGCAGCGCCAGACCGCGCGTGTCCTGGGCATACCCATGCACCTGGTCGAGGTCGACGTACGTCGACTCGGCGGCGCGTTCGGCGGCAAGGAGGACCAGGCCACGCCGTGGGCCGTGATGTGCGCCCTCGGCGCCAGGACCACCGGCCGCGCCGTACGCCTCATCCTCGACCGCCACGACGACATGCTGATGACCGGCAAACGGCACCCGTACTCGTCGGACTGGAAGCTGGGCCTCGACGCCGACGGCAAGTTCCTGGCCTACGAGGCCACCTATTACCAGAACGCCGGCTCGGCGGCCGATCTCTCACCGGCGGTGCTCGAGCGCTCGCTATTCCACAGCACCGGCAGCTACCACATTCCCAATGTGCGGGCCACGGGCATGAGTTGCCGCACCAACCTCGCTCCCTTCACGGCATTCCGAGGCTTCGGCGGTCCGCAGGCCATGTTCGTTCTGGAGACGGCCATCGACGCAGCGGCCCGCGCAATGAACGTGCCCGCGTTCGAACTGCAGCGGCGCAATCTGCTGCGGGAAGAGTCGGTGTTTCCCTATGGCATGCGCGCCGAGAGATGCCGGGCTGAGCGGTGCTGGGACGAGGCGGATCGCGCCTACGGCATCGAAGCGCGGGCAGCCGGCGTCGCGCAACACAACGCGGAGAACGTGGCCACCAAGAAGGGCCTGGCCGTCATGCCCGTGTGCTTCGGCATCTCGTTCACCAACACGTCCATGAACCAGGCGGGTGCGCTGGTGCACGTGTACACCGACGGTTCGGTCGGAGTGTCAACCGGGGCTGTCGAGATGGGCCAGGGTGTCAACCAGAAGATACGCCGTATCGTGGCCGTGACCCTCGGCGTGGATCTGGACCGCGTGCGGGTCGAGACCACCAACACCACCCGCGTGGCGAACACCTCGCCCACGGCGGCGAGTTCGGGCGCCGACATGAACGGCGCCGCGGCGCAACTGGCCTCTCAGCAGATCCTGGAGCGGCTGCGGGCGTTCGACGCCGACGAGAAGGACTGGGACAAGCTCGTGGCCGCGGCCCATTTCGCGCGGGTCGATCTCTCTGCTCACGCATTCTACGCCACGCCGCGGCTCCACTTCGACAAGACCGCCGAAAAGGGTCGGCCGTTCGCATATCACGTCTATGGCACGGCCATCATCGAGGTCACCCTGGACGTGCTGCGAGGCACCGCCGAGATCGACGCCGTGCGCCTCGTGCACGACGGCGGCAAGATGATCGACGAGGCGGTGGATCGCGGCCAGGTGGAAGGCGCGCTGGCGCAGGGGCTGGGATGGATGCTGCTGGAAGAGGCGAGTTGGGACGCCGAAGGCCGGCTGCTACACGACACCGCGGGCAAGTACAAGGTGCCGGATCTGGGGTTCCTGCCCGACACGGTGGACGTGTCATTCCTTGCCGACGCCGACAATCCCGAGGCCGTGCTGGGCTCGAAGGCGGTGGGCGAGCCACCGCTGATGTACGGGATCGGGGCCTACTTCGCGCTACGCAACGCCGCGGCGGCCGCAGACGCGACGATCGATCCATTGCAGGCGGAGGCACCGCTCACTCCCGAGCGTACCCTGGAGTTGCTGGCGGGCGGATTCCGGGTCGTGGCGGTCGAGGACGCCGGGCAGAATCCCGACTAGTCCAGCATCGAACACCTGGCGGCAGTTCGACCGAACACGACCGTCTCCATCTTCAGCCGGCGTGTCGAGGCCCAGCGCTCGCGGGACCAGCGATGCGCGAGCACCCACCTCCCCCCCCGTGGCCGTTCGATTCGGGCCTTGATGACTTCGTTGCCCCGGCAGTACTCGATGTACCGGTATTGTCCGGAGAGCAGTCCGGTCACCGTCAGAAAGAACTCTTCCCTGACGATGAGATTCTCGCAGTGATTCCACGTCAGCCAGACCGGCCCGATACACAGGAACAGCACGTGATCGTCCTGGAGATAGGCCAGGATCCGCCGCGAAATCCCGGGCTGCTCGGGAATGGCCAGCACCGCCGGCGAGCTCGTATCGTCGTTGTTGACCGTGGTCTCGAGTTCGGGAAAGTCCGCTGCGATCTGCTGAAACAGGTGGATGATCTGAAGCGGTCGGGTCACGCGGGTGACCGGGCTTCCTGGGGATCCGGTATCGTCCAGGAACGGAGACCGCGGAATCGACGATCGATAGGTCAAGTACCCCGAAGGGAACTCCCGAGCGGCCCGGGAAAAGAACAGCACGAGGGCCAGGACGATCGGCGGCGCGGACATGACCAGCGATCCATAGAACGCGTCGAGAGTTTCCGGATCGGTGGTTATCGCCGCCCACACGCCCAACCCGATGACGAGGCCCAGTCCGGAAAGCAGCAACCACACGGCGTTGTAAACCCGCGACCAGCTGTGGCGATTCAGGATCGACGACACGCCGATCAGGAACGGCACGGCCATCACGATGAACGCAACGATCACGCTCGCCCAGGCAACGACGGCCGGAATTGACCCTCGATCGGGATTGGAGGCCACACCGATGACGATCGAGATGGCGAGCGCGATCAGGGCCAGGACCTGGGCGATGGCCGCCAGAACGATGGACGTCGGCCACCGTACGAATCGGATACCGTTCGGGTCGATGGGAGCGGACGGAGCGTCGTGCAAGGCGGCGTCTTGCGCCAGGACGTCCGGTACGATTGGGGAGATCACGGGTTCCGCGACCTCGGGATTCCGAACGTTGACGAAGGTGTGACGGGGTCGCCTGGCCTTCAGCAGGTACGGGGTCCACACTGCCAGCGCGATGACGTTCCCGGCGATGGTGCCGATGTCCTCGCTCCAGTCGCCTTGAAACGCCGGATCGTCGATCAGGAACCGGACGCCGAGAATATCCGCGATCGTATACAGGGTGGTATAGACCAGGAGTCCCACCATCAGCCCCGGAAAGCTGCTGCGCTTCCTGAAGAGTTGGTAGAGCGCGAAGCACGAGAACACGACGAGGAGCGTGAGGTTCACGACCTCGAAGGCTATCGTCGCGCCGAGGATCGAGAAGGAAGTGAAGCCGCCGAGTTCGATGACGGTCAACCAGGTACCGTGATTCAGGTAGGTCGACACCACATCGTAGCCGGTCCGAACGGTCCACACGATCATGCCGATGATGAGCAAAACGAGCGGCCCACCGAGCGGAATGGGCGTCCACGTGCCGTCCCCCACGACGGGATCGTAGGCGGTATGAATTCGGTGAGCGGCGAGCAATCCGAGCAGGATCGTGACCATGACGATGGAGGCAGCGAACCAGCTGAACTGATAGTCGTCCAGGTAGGGATCGTAGGTCACGTAGAACGTGATGTCGTCCCAGATACGATCATGGTCGTCGATGAAGTCGCGAACGTCCTCCGGCACCAGGAACTCCTCGAAACGCTGGTAGCGGAACTTCAGCAGGACGTTGTTCCCCTTGCCTTTCACCTCCGAGCTATAGGCGTATGCATCACCCTTGATCCCGACCTTGTCCTCCTTGACCGGCCAGTCTTCTGGAAGAGTCAGGTCCATGGTCAGGGTCACGTCGATGGGTGGACCGAGGAAGTAGGGCGATACCCGATCGGCGCCGGAGGGCGCGTCCAGGAGCCCGGCGATCTCCATGGGAACGAGTTCGGCGAAGTATGCGGACTCGTCGGATTCCGGCGCCGTCCAGAACTCGTCAACGCGATACCATTCCTCCACCACCAGGATGTTCTCACCGTCCCGGCTATCGTCGTGGAACGTTACCGGACGAGCCGTGCGGATTCCCTGGAATGCCCGACTGTAATATTCGAGATTACCGCGACCGAGATCCTCGCTGCTCATGTTGAGTAGCTGGGCCCGCTGGATGTTGGCAGCCAAACCGGAGTAGACCGACGTGATGTCCAGATCGGCGAACCCGCCGATCTCCTCCACGACGAACTCGTAGGTGATGTCGATGGCACTGGCCGGGAACGCCGGCATCTTGTCGAGGTCGTCGACGCCTTCCTTGATGACCAGCCCTCTGCCGTAGAGGAACTCGGTCATGTGATCGAGGTCCCCGCCCTGGTTGGACGACGTGGGGTCCACGAATCGCTGCTTTCCGCCATACCGGAATCGGACGATGCAATGGTTGAAGGCCACCGGGCTCGGAGCCGCATCGGTGACCCGATCCCTGATGCCGGTGTTGACCAGGACCGGGTGGGCCTCGACCCCCAGGTTCCGCAGCAGGGCCGTCAACAGGAGCGACTTGTCCTTGCAGTCACCGAACCGCCGCTCGTAGACACTGAAGGGCTGGGCGGGTTTGTAGGCCCCGAGGCCCTGCTCCATGCCCAGGTAGCGAACCTCGTCCTGCACGAAACGGATGGTCTGCAAGACCCGGTCATTCTTCTGCGTCGCCGGAGCGATCTCCGCGGCGACGCCCCGGAGAGATTCGGAATCGGCGGCATCGACCTGATAGTGGGGCAGCGCCCAGTCGACCACCTCGGACCAGCTGTTGTAACTCGAGATCCAGGCGCCGGGATAAGGATCGTACCAGAGGGGCGTGTTCTCCTCCGCGAGAACGGCCGGGACATCGGTGATATGCCAGTCGTAGGAGATGAGCGAGCCCTGGATACTGCTGGTCACCTGGGCGGCGTCGTTGAAGTAGCGGAAGTTGAGCGGTCGACCCTCGTCGCCGATCAAACGGATGTGAATCTCCTGGATGGGTAGAGAGAATCCGAGATGCAATTGTTCGGAGTAGGCGCCCGCGTGAATAGGGTTGAATCCGGTGATCGTGTAGGCGTACTCGATGACGTCGCCGATGCGGACATTCTTCTGGTTGATGACCGCGGTTTCGGACCCGTCGTAGAGGCTCTGCTCCATCCGCGACTCGCGCTGGAATACCTCGATCCGATGATCAGAGAGATTGTCGATGACACGTCCGTCGCGATGGACGCGAACCATGTGGAAGCGGAGACTCTGGTAGCTGGGATCGAACGTCACGTCGATGTCGCTCATGTTCTGGACACCGTCGCTGCTGGTCACCCGGTAGGCATAATGAAGGAAGGACTGTTCGGCGGGAATGTTGGTCTGTCGATCGATGAGGAGAAACTGGAGCCCGCCGACACGATCGGCAGAGTCGATCTCGGGAGCGGAGGGAAGCGGTTGGATCTCGACCCACACCGGGAGCGGACCACGATCCGGGGCATCGGACCGGGCATCGGCCGCCGGCAGGAAAGCTACGAACAATAAACATGATATGAGGAAGCGAAAGAAGCCGGATTTCATACACATTCCCATACTGGATATCTCACGAGATCCCGCCGGGCAATCGTACCGGTTTTCTTTCATTTGAACAAGGGATGCCCACACGCGATCAGCCCGGTAGCCGCCCGATCACGTCCTCGATCTCCACGGCCTTGATTCGATCGATAGCCAGGTCCCAGGCGCCTTCGTGGCACAGTCCGCTCATCCTGGCGCTCTCGTATCCGTCCAGCGCGGCCTTGAGGCATTCGAACTTGACCGCCACCGCGACCTGCCGGCCGAATTTCTCCAGCGGGTTCTCGACCTCGCCGGCCCGATCGCAGTCGACGCAATCGAGCACGTCGCCGACATGCCGGCTGCGCCCCGCCTCGCTGGTCACCCAGGGGTGTTCCACCAGAGGCGGCCTGTGGCGTACGTGGCGGGAATGGCCGCAGGCAAGATCGGCGATCCAGTCACCGATCGCATCCTGGTGGAAGTCGACGATCTTGCGTTCCATGACCTGATCCGTTGGTTGCTGGGGGGCCGGCAGTCCGGCGTATGGTTCATCGAGCATAGGCCAGACTCAGCGTAGGCGCGCCGACGCTCGGAGGCAAGGTATCCGACCTCCAACTCGTCGCACCTCGCCGTCGCTGCCTTTCGCCCCTCGCTTTACAGCCACGCCGGTCGGGCGTTACGATGTCCGGTGCTCGCTGACCGCACCCGTCAACCAGCCGTTCTCCTACCTCGAGGTTCCGTATGACGAGGCTCGCACTGGTGTTCATCCTCCTTGCCTCGGCAGCATCCGGGCAGGACATCTCCCAGGTGACCGGTACCGTCCAGAACGGCTCGACCATCGTGATCCACGGGTCCGGGTTCGGGCCCGATAACGGCACGGCCCACGGTCCGATCTTCGTCGAGCGCTGGGACGACGCCGGCGCTGCTCACAACGAGTTCATCATCGACCACAGTTCGAACTGGGCGCATTCCGGCGTGGACTGGGACGAGACGCCGTTCTACGACCGGTTCACGAGGACCGGCGAGGGGCTCTCCATGCGGTGGGTTTCGGCGGACACCACGCGGCCGCTGTCCGACGGCTGGTCCGACGGCAATCCGAGCTGGCCGGAGCATACGCTGAACCGCATCTGGCCCGAATCCAGACGGTCGACCTACGGCGACAAGGTGTTCGCCTCATGGTGGTTCAACTGCGAGTTCCCCGGCGCCGACGCCTCCGAGGGCCTGTTCCCGCAACAATGGAAGATGATGCAACCGTTCTCCCACTGGGACAGCGCGGACCCGCGCATGGGCGCCGACCCCGACGGTTCGAAAGGGTGGGCTCAGTGGACGCCCTTCGTGGGCGTGAAGTGGCAGGGAGCCGGGGCGTCGAAGGCCTGTAAGACACCCGGCGTCCTCCGATTCGAGCCGCACAACACGAAGCCGGGCACGGCCGTGAGCACCGTCGGGCTCATGGGGTGCCCCGATGCGGACCGGAAACACCCGTACTTCCCCGACCGCCCGGCCGCCGACAAACCGTGGAGCGCCTGGGTCCAGTTCGAGGTCTACTACAAGTGCTCGTCCGGGTTCAACCAGGCCGACGCGGAGATCATCACCTGGGTGAGTGTCCTGCCGGCGAATCCGCGGGGCACCAATGTCGGCTCGAAGACCGGGTTCAAGGACGTCGTGCCCGGCAAGAACGAGACGCGGACGTTCCATCACGCCCTGACGAGGCTCGGCCTCTGGATCGGCAAGGCCCGCAACGGCGAGTACTCTCCGCACTCCGGCTACTGGGACGACATCTACATCGCCGACACCTGGCGCGGCGTCGTCCTCGCCGACTCCGACGACTGGGCCACCGCCACGGTGCGCGAGCGCTGTAACCCGACGGTCTGGACCGATGGTCAGATCTCGGCCACGGTCTACACCGGAGCGTTCGCTGACGGCGAGACGGTGTGGCTCTACGTGATCGGCGACGACGGCGTACCGTCGTCGCCCGTTGCCGTGGAAGTCGCGGCCGACTGAGCGGGCGAGGCTGGCGCCGGCCATCGTCGCCAGGCCGGCGGTCAACACGATCGGGACGATCACGAGAATCGGTTGACGATACATCGCAGATCCCCGGCGGGTCGTGGATCGAGCGGCTACTTCAGCAGGCTGCACTTCCGCGACACATCGACCCCTTCGGCGCGCAAGCGGTAGACGTAGGTCCCCGACGCGGCCCCCCGCGGCTGCCAGGTCACCACGTGCCGGCCAGCGCCCCGTTCGCCGCTGACGAGCCGGTCGACCTCGCGGCCGGTGAGGTCGTAGACCACCAGCGACACGGCGCCAGGGCGGTCGAGGGTGAAGGCGATGTCGGTGGCGGGGTTGAATGGGTTGGGGTGGTTCTGCTCGAGCGCGGCCGGGGCGGGGACCGGCACGTCGGTGGTGCCGAGAGTCTCGGCGACGTAGATCCGGCGCAGCACGTTCCCGTCGGTATCGCAGTGGTAGACCCCGAGGTCGTCGGCGCCCAGCGTGTCGAACGTCAGGCTCGGGCCGGTCTCGCCAGGGATGGCGACACCGTCGCGGAACCACAGGTAGTCCGAGGCCGCCACGTGCGATTCGAGTATGAACTCGGGCACGGCGATGCCCGGCCCCACGCCCACCGACTGGTCGACGATGGCGTTGAGCACCACGCGGGCATTGTCCATGACGCCGAGGTTCTCGACGTCGCCCAGGACGAGGATCCGCACGGGGTGATCGCCGTCGGTGACGGTGCCCTCGACGCGCAGGTGACCTTCCGTGGTGATGTCGGCCGCGGCCAACGGCGAGCTTGTTAGCGTGCCAAGGACGGTGGCCTCGCCGGTGAGCAGGACGTCGCCGTGCACGGCCGCGTGGTCGCCGAAAACAGCCTGATCGATGGTCACGTCGCTCAGGCCGTCACTGCCCGCCTCGGTGGTGATGACGTTGCCGTTGGCCTGCACGCTGCCCGCATCAAGGCCACTTTGCATGCCGAAGTGTAGCGAGGCACCGGGCTCGAGCGCCAGCGTGCCCACGCCGAGATCCAGTGCTTCGGTGAACGTCACCGGCGTCGCGGCGATGAGCGTGGCGGCCTCGAACTCGGACAGGAACACCGGCGAGTCGAGGATCGAGTCCGGGCTCATGCTCAGGCGATGCTCGGCACCCACGCCGAGGAATTCGACGCTGGGCACGGCGATGATGCCGTTGTTCTCGACATCACCGAGAACTTCGAAGAAGAACTCGAAGTCCACGTTCTGCACGATGCCGTTGTTGACGAGGACGCCCTCGATGGTGACCCCACCGCCGCCCGGCGGAACGGCGGCGTTCTCCAGCCGGTCCCGGACCTCGACACGGGTGGTGAAGCGGACGTCGAAGGACGCTTTCGCCGGGCCCACGAGCACGCCGTCGTCGATGGTGGACCGGATCAGGTAGGACCCTTCCTCGAAGCGGATCTCGTT
>PIVY01000256.1 GCA_003353795.1 bacterium | reverse complement strand
CACACAACTGGGGGCGTCGGGGAGCCGAGCGTGCCCCGACACGGCTGCGCCGCCACCGACCTACGGAGCCCTGACCAGCATCACGCCCATTTCCGAACCATCGGTCTCATCACGCCGGAATCCAACTGCGTAGATGGAGCCATCGGCAGCCTGGCCGAGCTGCAGGAGACCACCGGGGAATGGCGCGATCTCCTTCTCCACACCCCCGGGTCCGACGCGCAGAAGGTTGGCCTGGGTGCTGTCACCCTCGCCCATGCAGGCCAGGTAGACGGTTTCGTCGGCTGCGATCAGGATGTCCATGACCCCGTGCAGCAGTTCGGCGTCGGGTAGGGCCAGATCCGTCCAGTTGCCGTCGGCGGTCCGCTGGGACAAGAACGCCGTGGGCGACATTCCGCCCGCCCCCACGATGCCGCCCACGAGTATGGTACCGGTCTCGCTCAACGCGATGCAGTGGAAGGTGGCCGCAAAGGGGGTCCCGACCGGGATCTTGGTCCATGCGGTCGCCGGGGTCCGGGTCAGGATGACCTGCAGGGTATCGGCGCCGTCGTCGTAGCCACAGGCGACGGCCTGTTCGCCGCGGATGAAAACGTCGCGAAAGCCGGAATCGTTGGCGCCGGACAAGGGGAGGTCGTCCACGTTCCAATCACCGGGTCCGGTGCTGGTCCACAGACCGCCGCCGCTTGCGCGGCCGCCGGCCACCATGAAGGTGCCCTCGCCATCGACGGTCAGCATTCCAAATCCGACGTCGTCGAAGTACGCGGGTTCTGCGAGGCGGTGGTCCATGAGAACGCTGGGGTGACCCGGGGTCTGGAATCCGACCAGAACGGGATCTCCCGCGTCCAGCGCCAGGTCCCAGAAGAGGACGCTCCGGGGAATCTCGCCCAGATCAGCGGGGAGCCATGACCCGTCGGATTGCAGGCGGAAGAACTCATTGTCCGCTGCGAAGTCCTTCTCGCTGTCCTTGACGACGGCCATGGCCAGGCCGAGATCGCCGGTGAAGTCCACCGCCGAGATCTGGGAGGGGCCGGCTGTCAGTTCGAGATCGACGTTTTTCCAGAGCGGAGGCGTGTCGGGTTGGGTGGGGTCGTCGTCGCTGCAGGCGGCGAAGAGTAGAATCACCAGAGCCAGGACCAGAAGGTGTTTCCCGAAGGCGGTGGGATTCATGTCGGTCTCCATGGTTGATGGGGCGGTCACCGGTCGAGAAGGTCTAGTCCGTGGCTCGCTTGAAAGTTCCTGAAATGCGAGCCTCAAAACAAGTGACGTACGGTGCTACCGGAACAAAGATGCCCGCACCCGGTTGCTATATATCCGCAACGGATATAGTGTGGGTGCATGGCAAACAAGAAAGACAAGCCCCTGACCCCCGCGGTCCTCCATATCCTCCTCGCACTCTCGACGAGAGAACGGCACGGCTATGGAATCATGAAGCAGGTGGCGGCCGATTCGCAGGGAAAAGTGAACATGGGACCCGGGACGCTCTACGGCTCGCTGGGCCGCATGATCGATGCCGGGTTGATTCGCGAGAGCGAGAAGCGAGTCGACCCCGGTATGGACGATGAACGGCGAGTGTACTACACGCTCACCGGGCCCGGCCGGAATGCACTCGAGGCAGAGCTGGAGCGGTACCGCGAGGTCGTGGCGGTTGCCGGGAGCAGAACCCTCTTGCCGGAGAACGCGCATGGAATCTGAGCGCGTGATGGCGCGATACCGGAAGCTGTACGGGACCCTGCTTCGCCTCTACCCGAAGCCGTTTCGCGACCGCTTCGGTGACGGCATGGAGCAGACGTTCAACGACCTGTGCCGGGAACGCCAGAGTGCTGGGGATGGACTGTTCGCATGCGCCCTCTGGATGTTCGTCGAAACCTCTGCAGGCATTGTTCGAGAGAGGAAGCACGCGATCGTGATGCAGAAGAAACACGTGATTCGTCCCGCCGTCGCAACGGCTTTGATCTTGCTGCTGCCCTTGCTGGCGATGCAGTTCACCGACGAAGTGGCCTGGGATCTGGTCGACTTCGCCATCGGCGGCGGACTCCTGTTCGGCGCCGGACTGACGTTCGAGCTGATCGTCAGGAGGTCGGGCAACGTCGCATACCGGGCCGCCATCGGCCTCGCGGTCGCCACGGCACTCTTCCTCGTCTGGATGAATCTCGCAGTCGGACTCATCGGGTCCGAGGGCAACCCCGCCAACCTGATCTATGTCGGCGTGCTTGCAGTCGGAATCATCGGGGTCATCGTCGCGCGCCTCCGGCCCCAGGGAATGGCACGCGCGTTGTTCGCGACGGCACTCGCTCAAGCATTGGCCCCCGTGGTCGCACTGATCATCTGGAAGCCCCAGGTGGCATCCGTGGAGTCATTCGCGGGTGTGTTCGCGGTCAACGCACTCTTCGTCGTGCTGTTCGTCTCCTCGGCGATGCTGTTTCGACGTGTCGGCGCCACGGAACCGGGATCCGAGTCGCCGGCGTGAATGGAGAATTGACGACCCGGCCGTCCTCGACCGGGTCGTCACTCGTATCACCTGAGCACTCCTGCTACCGCATCTCGTAACAGATCACCTCCAGCGCCTCCACCTCTTCGTCCTGATCCAGGTCCTCACTGCCGTGGAACGAACTCCCGGTGCCCTTCACCACCACCAGGCGGCGGCCTCCAACGAGGTAACAGGTCCCGTCCCGCATTTCGTGACCCAGGGCGATGGGCACCTGTCGTTGGTACTCGCCATCGGCGTCGAAGACGTCCCAGGACTCGAGAACTCCGTCGGGCTGATCATTGCTTCCGTTGGGCGTGAGCACCCAGATCGTGTCGTCGTCGTGGTTGTAGAGAACCCGGGTCACGCTCTCGTCGTGGTCGGCGATGGTCCAGTGCGTGCGGTCTTCCTCGTTGCTGACGTTGATGAGGGGGCCGACCTCGTCCTTCTCGTCCTGATCGCGGCGGCGCGGGTGGACCTTGCGGCCGAAGACCTGCAACAGTTCGCCGGAAGCATCGGTCACCGAGATCTCGTAGCGGTCGCGGGACAAGGGCGCGTAGATCTTGCCGCCGGGGCCAAGGGCCCAGCTGCGGTCGATGTAGTAGTCGGCGGCTTCGTCGAAGGTGCGCCCGGTAGGGTCGATGGGTGTGGCCCGTTCGAGGACGCGCTCGTAGGTGTCGAGACCGCCGGTGGACACCGATAGGAATCGGCTGGTGTAGCTGTCCGTCTGCGCCTGGAACACGATGCGCCCGCCGCTGGCCACCAGCACGCCGTCGGCATACTGCACGTTGATCATGATGCCCACGTTGCCCTCGGCTGGTTCGCCGATGGGATAGTGGGTGCCGAGGGGTGTCCCGTCGAGAGTCATGGTGACCACCTTGCCCGGGTAGCCCATGCCCACGCCCAGCACGCCGTCGGGCAAGAAGATCAAGCCCATGGGCTGGCGCAACTCGCCGGGGCCCTCGCCGCTGCGGCTGAGATCGCGAAGGTGCTCGCCGTCGGGCGAGATGACCACCACCTGGCAGAGTTGATTGTCGAGGATGTATACGCAGCCGTCGTCGTGCCGCTCCACGTCGACGATTCGGCCGAAGATCAGGTCGCCGTCCTCGCCGCCGACGCGCCACAGTTCGCGGAGATCGAGAGGTTGCACTCCCTGGGCGGGACCGTCGTCGTCGATCCGGTGCCGGGGGGTGGTGGGGACGGTCGCCAGTGTCACGGTGGGGATCAGGAGCGCGGCGAGGACGAGCAGGGTCAGTGGTCTCATGGCGAATCCTCCGTCTGGGAGCGGTCGCGGCGGAGCCGGGGTACTGAATGTGTGTTCGCAGATCATTGAGACGCGCCGCTGGGAAATAGGTTTCTCGGGCTGAACTGTCGTTGCACTGTCCACAGATCGATTCCAATGACAAGAATCCAACTCCTTTTAGGCTTATAATGTTCGACAATAACGATTCAATACGGCTTTCAATGGCAGATGTCTTCGGAAACACGAAAATTAAGTCTATCCATAACGAATTTAGTGTTATACTGCTCACTTCAGGCAAGCCCCCAGCGGGATCCCCGTACCAGAAAGGCCGACCATGAGCCCGTCCAATGCCTCCCTGCGTGAATTCCTGGAAATCCCCTACGATCAGCTCGAGGAGCTCAACCTCAAGTCCAAGGAGTACCAGCAGCAGTGGAAGCCCATGGCCGAGGTCGAGGCCGAACGTCGCGAGTACCTCGAATCGGAGAAGCGGATCAAGGCCATCACCGTGGTCTTCACGGACCTCGAGGGCCGCTTCCACATGCTCGACTACGACAAGAAGTTCCTGCTGAACAGCGACGTCATGACCTTCGACGGGTCGTCCATTCGCGGATTCACCCGCATCGCCGAGAGCGACCTCATCCTCGAGATCGACTGGCGCGCCTTCTACTGGATGCCCGCCGACGTCTTCGGTCCCGGCAAGGTCCTGGTCTTCGGTCACGTCTACGACCGCGACGGCAACCCGTACGCCGCCGACTATCGCGGCCGGCTGCTCGCCTACACCGAGAAGCTCTATCGGGAGCAGGACATCGTGGCCAACGTGGCGCCGGAGGTGGAAGGCTTCCTCTTCAACGGTCGTGACGCCGAACGCAAGTATTACCGCAAGGGTAAGTTCGAGCTCATCTCCACCGGCGGCTACTACAACAGCCTGCCCCAGGATCCCCTGCGCCGGTTCATCGATGCCGCGGCCGAGGTGCAGCGCGCCATGGCCTTCGAGAACGAGAAGGACCATCCCGAGGTGGGCCCCAGCCAGTTCGAGATGAACTTCAAGTACGCCCCGGCCCTGATCGCCGCCGACCGCATCCAGCTCTACAAGCTGCTGTGTCGCCAGGTGGCCCAGAGCATGGACATGTCCGCCTGCTTCCTGCCCAAGCCCATCACCGGCATCAACGGCAGCGGCATGCACGTCAACATCAGCATCGCCAAGAACGGCGAGAACCAGTT
>PIVY01000255.1 GCA_003353795.1 bacterium | reverse complement strand
GCGCCTCGACGACAGCGGCCATGGCGATCCGCGCGGGCTTCATGTAGTCGCGCGGGTCGAACTTCTCGGGCGTCTCGGCGAACACCTTGCGGATGGCGCCGGTGATCGCCAGTCGGTTGTCGGTGTCCACGTTGATCTTGCGCACGCCGTGCTTGATGCCCTGCTGGATCGCCTCCACGGGCACGCCGTAGCTCTCCTTGAGACCACCACCGTGCTGGTTGATGATGTCCACCAACTCGCGGGGTACGGAGCTGGAGCCGTGCATCACGAGGTGGGTGTTGGGCAGTCGGCGATGGATCTCGGCGATGACGTCCATCTTGAGCACGTCGCCGGTGGGCTTCTTGCTGAACTTGTAGGCGCCGTGGCTCGTGCCGATCGCCACGGCAAGGGCATCACAGCCGGTGTCGGCCACGAACTGCTCGGCCTCGGCGGGGTCGGTGAGGTGGTCGGCTGCCTCGTCCTCGCTCAGACCGGCACCGTGGCCGTCCTCGATGCCACCCAGACAACCCAGCTCGGCCTCCACGGTGACGCCCAGGGCGTGGGCCTTCTGCACCACCTGCTTGGTGACGTCCACGTTGTAGTCGTAGCTGGCCGGCGTCTTGCCGTCGGCCTCCAGCGACCCGTCCATCATCACCGAGGTGAAGCCCTGGTCGATGGCGCTGAAGCAGGTCTCGGGACTGTTGCCGTGATCCTGGTGCATGGCGATGGGGATCTGGGGATTCAGTTCGGCCGCCGCCAGCATCAGGTGCCGCAGATAGGCATCGTCGGAGTACGAGCGGGCACCCCGGCTGGCCTGAACGATGACCGGACTGTTGGTCTTCGTGGCCGCCATCATGATGGCCTGGATCTGCTCCATATTGTTGACGTTGAACGCACCCACTCCGTAGTCGTTTTCGGCGGCGTGGTCCAGCAGGATCCGCATGGGAACGAGAGGCATGGCGATCTCCTCGACTGTCGATGGAATGGGCCGATTCTGTCGCGGCGAACCTACACCCGCGACGCCGGAGCGTCCAAATGATAATCACGTAACAGGGGTTCGGCAGGTTCAGGTGGCGCGACTGCCCCGGGCCGCGTCGATGGCCTGACTGAGACCCGCCTGACGATAGGGCTTGGCCAGGAATCCGCTGGCGCCGAGACCCGACAGGTCACTGGCCGTTCCCTGGGGATCGAAGCCCGAGGTGAGGACCACCCGCACGTCCGGATCCATCTCGCGCAGTCGCACCATGGTTTCCCGACCGCCCATCACCGGCATGACCAGGTCCAGCAGTACCACGGCGATGCGATCGCCGTGTTCGGTATAGGCTTCGAGGGCTTCGGCGCCGTCGCTGGCAGTGATCACGTCGTAGCCCAGGGACCGTAACTGCGCCTCGGCCATTCCCAGGACGAGCGTCTCGTCGTCGACGACCAGCACCAGCCCCTGGCCCTTGACGATCTCCGTCGCCGTGGCCGGTTCCTCCGTGGGCACGATTCGGCCGCCGCGGGGCAGCAGGATCCGCACGGTGGTGCCCTGCCCCTGGCGGCTGGACACCCGTACGGCTCCCCGGTGTTCCTGCACCGTACCGTAGACCGTGGCCAGTCCGAGACCGGTACCCTTGCCCACCGGCTTGGTGGTGTAGAACGGTTCGAACACCTTGTCGAGCACGTCGGGAGGCATGCCCACCCCGGTGTCACTCGCGGAGACCTCCACGTAGTGCCCAGGCTCGACGTCGGCCGTCTCGGGAGCGCCCTGGGTGATGACCACGTCGACGGTGGAGAAGATGAGAATCCCGCCGCCCGGCATGGCGTCGCGCGCATTGACCGCCAGATTCAGGAAGGCATTCTGCAGCAGCGTCGGATCGCCCACAATTTCGCCCACGGCGGACTCGAAACGGGTTTCGATCCGGATGTTGCGATCGAGGCTTCGCTGCAGCAGCGCGATGGCCTCGCGAATGGGCTGGTGAACGTCGAGTCGGGTGGCGCGCAACTGCCCCTTGCGTGAGAAGGCCAGCAGTTTCTGGGTGAGATCGGCGGCGCGCCGGGTGCCGTTGATGATCATGGAAACCTGTGGGCGCAGCGTCGAATCCTGGTCGAGGTCGAGATCGAGCAACTCGGCGTTGCCCATGATCGCGGCCAGCATGTTGTTGAAGTCGTGGGCCACGCCACCGGCCAGCTGGCCGATGACTTCCATCTTCTGGACCTGCCGCAGTTGCTCCTGGAGGGCGTGCTCCTCGGTGACGTCGCGGAACACCATCACCACACCCACGATCCGGCCGCCGCGGTCACGGATGGGCGCGCCGCTGTCGGCGATGCGCCGCCGCGTTCCCTGGCGCGTCACCAGCAGCGTCCGGTCCGAGAGCGTGACCACGTCGCCGGTGACCAGGACCCGGTCCACGGGGCTGGGAATGAGCCCCTCGGTCTGATCGTCGAAGACGCAGAAGACCTCGCACAGCGGACGACCTCGCGCCGCGGCGAACGACCAGCCGGTGAGGTTCTCGGCCACCGCGTTCATCTCGCGCACACACCCCTCGGTATCGGTCGCGATGACGCCGTCGCCGATGGACTGCAACGTGATGCGCAGGTTTTCCTCGCTGGCCGCGAGCTGGGCGTGGGCCGCAGCTTCGCTGCGCTGGAGTCTCACCGACCGCACCGAGAGGATCAGCGCCACGCCTCCCCCCAGGATGGCCATGATCACCTCGGCCAGGATCAAGCGTCGCCGGAGCACACCCACCTCGGCCTTGACGTCGTCGGTGTAGACGCCGGTGCCCACGATCCAGCCCCACGATTCGAAGCGGTCGACGTACGAGACCTTGTCCACCAGCCGTCCCAGGTCGTCTTTCCAGTGCCAGCGGTATTCCAACATGCCGTCGGCCCCCGGCTCCACCGCCCGCTGCATCTTGCCGATGAGTCCGGCGAGGACCTCGCCGTCGGGTCCGATGACCTCCTCGGGATCGCGTCCCTCCAGGTCGGGTCGGTAGGGATGCATGAGGAATCGACCGTCGGGGCCGATGATCCAGTAGTAGTCCTTTCCCTCGCCGCCGAATCGCAGGTCGCGCAAGCGCTCGCTGGCCCGGTACTGCACCTCGAACAGCGGTCGGCCGGCCACCATTCCCTCCGCCCGGTCGGACTCGAGGTTGCTCATGGCCGATTCCACCATGCGGCGGCAGAGGTCGAACTTCTGTTCCAGGTGGTTCTGTTCGAGGAGAGGAACGAGGAAGGCCAGGACCACGACCGCGAAGACCACCACCAGGGTGAGGGCCGGCGCCAGCAGCGGCAGGAAGTGCCGCAGGATGAGCTTGCCGGACGCGAACCGGCCCGTGGAGCCAGTCTCCGGATTGGGCGCCGCCATCATCTCGTCGCTCCGGTCTCAGTTGGGTCGTTCCGCCTAATCAGGATAGAAAGTGATATCACGAATCTTGACCAAAAAACAAGGGTTTTGAGGATTGGTATCAATCCGGATGGTCATCCGGATGATCATCTGGATGATGAGTGGTGGAGGCGGCGGGAATCGAACCCGCGTCCGTAACCGGCACTCCGTAGGCGTCTACATGCTTAGCTGCCTGTTAATCTCGTCACGTGGGAGGCCAGGCAACGTGCCGCCCTCGAGACAAAGTCCCTCTTTAAGTTTCACCCTCCGCCAGGAACCTGCTTCGGGCTAGTCGTCAGATTATGACGCCCTTCAGGACCGCGCTGTCGACACCTCGGTCAAGAGGACGGGCGGCTTAAGCCGCCAGTGCGAAGTTAGCTTCGTCACTTATTGGTTTTTCCACCGTTTAACGGGAATGTGGGATCCCGGCATGCAGCCCACGGTCCTCCGACCACGTCGAAGCCAGATCGCCCCCACCAGAAAGACGAACCGCAGGGTCACAAGGTAGTTTACCCGATGGGGCAGTGTCAATTCGCACTGGTCAGCGGAAGGCTGCGGAGAGGGCCATGACGTTGGCGCGCATGACGTCCATGAAGTCGCCAGTCGCGGGCACGGTGGCGCAGGGATCGAACACCAGGCTCGCCACGCCCATTTCGTCCAGGCGCCGCACCGAATCGGCCGCGGGTTCGCCTTCCCAGATCATCCAGCGAGCGGGGTGGGCCTCGAGCCTGCGCCGCAACTCTTCCCACTGACGGAAGCCGGGATCCTCGTCGGGCTCCCAGGTCACCGACTGCACCGTCAAGCCGAAGCGACGCGCGAGATACTGGTAGATGGGATGGGACGCCAGGAGCGGCTGGTCGTCGTGGTCGGCCACGGCCGCGGCCAATTCGGCGTCGAGGGCCATCAGGTCGCGTTCGAGGTCCGCGAGATTCCGGCGGAAGAATTCCGCATGCGCCGGACGGGCAGCGGCGAACGCTTCGGCAATGGCCCGGGCCTGCAGAGCGGCCTGCGTGAAGTCGAGCCAGGTGGTGAACGCGAGCCCGGCGTGCGCGTGCTCGCCGCCGGGTCCGTGGGCATGGGTAACCACGTCGTCGACGGCGATGAAGCGGTCCGCGAAGCCCGCCGACGTGTTGACCAGCTTGCTCGCCGGCAGGGTGACTTTCTCGCGCCACTTGGCGTAGCTGGCGCCGTTGAGAATGATAAGATCCGCTGCCTGATAGAGCAGAACCGCCTCGGCGGGCGGGTTCCAGAACGCGGGATCCTGGTTGGCGGGACCGGGATAGGTGGCGGTTACCTGGTCGCTTCCGATGCGCTGGGCGAAGTAAGCGAGCGGATAGTTGACGGTGAAGACTTTGAGCACGCCGGCGCTGCTCGCCACGGCTCCGGCTTGCTGGTCGCCGCCGCCGTCGGTGCAGGCGCCCAACATCAGTGCCGCAACCACGATGCTGCCCAGGGCCAGTCGTTTCATCGCACGTCCTCCTCTAGCTCAGGATCAGGGTCCGGATCAGCACCGAGCCGTACGCCGCAGTCAATCCCGTCAGCCCGGCCGCCGCCAGCACGCCGAGCCCCAGCACCACCACGACCTCGGTGGCCAG
>PIVY01000078.1 GCA_003353795.1 bacterium | reverse complement strand
ACTCCGCTGCGGTCTGCTCAATCCGCGTGAAAGGGTGGCCCATCGCGTGGGGCGTACGCCAGTGTACCTGGTCCGGGAATTCCTGACCGGTCTGGCCACGGACGCCGGTCACGCGACCAGGCCGGATCCCCGGGCTGGCGAGACGGTGCTGTTCCTCTCGCCGCGTCTCGGTGCGAATTGGACCCTGCTGGATCGGGCCGTCGAGGCAGCCGAGGCGGGCGAGTCCGTTGCCTGGCGAGATAACGCCGGCTGGCTCGCATTCGCTGCATGTGGCAGTGACGTAGCCACGATCCTCGAGTCCTGGTCGAAATGGGAAGCCGCGGCGGCCACCGCCGGCTGCTGGTCTCGACCGGGCGCGGCGATTCCCGTCTGGGATCCTCCGGTGGGCACCAGCGGAATCGATACGGACGGTGCCTGGACACGGATCTGGGACCTCGTGCCGGCGACTGCTGCGGCCATTGTAGACGACCTGGCGCGATTGGGGTCCCGGTTGCCGGACAGGCTCGTCTGGGGCGCGGTGCCGGAGGATGCGGCGAGCTGGAACGCGGCCGTGGAATTGGAAAGCTGGAAAGATCGGTCCTCTGCCGGGGTGCACGTTCGGTCCGACGATCGAATCTGGCTGGGCGTCGGTTGCGATCTGGCGCCGGGCGTTTCGATCGACGCCCGCGGCGGGCCCGTGATCCTCGGTCGTGATGTCCGGGTGCTGCCGGGCGCGTTTCTCGAGGGCCCCCTTTTCATCGGCAGCGGCAGCCTCGTCAAGGCTGGCGCCTGCATCTACGGGCAGACCTCCCTGGGCGCAGTCTGCAAGGTGGCCGGCGAGATCGGCGAGAGCACCTTCCAGGATCTGGTGAACAAGCAGCACGAGGGTTTCATCGGGCATGCCTACGTGGGCAGCTGGAGCAATCTCGGCGCCCTGACCACCTGCAGCGACCTCAAGAACACGTACGGCTCCATCCGCGTCGATCTGGGCGCGGGCGCCGAGGACAGCGGGCAGCGATTCGTGGGACTGCTCATGGGGGAGCACGGCAAGACCGCCATCGGAACCCTCTTCAATACGGGCACCTCGGTGGGATTCTCCGGCAACGTCTTCGGGGCGGGATTCCCGGCCAAATGTCTGCCGAACTTCACCTGGGGTGACGGTGCCGGCAGCGAGCGTCAGGACCCCGAGCGGGCTCTGGCCGTGGCGACCACGGTGATGGGGCGCCGAGGATGCCGGTCGACGCCGGGCCACCGGGACGTGTTCCGGACCCTGGCGGGCTGATCGTTGCAGCCTGCATTCCCGTGGCGGTCGCCGGGGTTGCATTCATCCCCATCGAGCCCGGCCGCGGCTGATCGCTGCTTCGGGGACGGCTCAATGTCGAGCGCATAACCGGCTGCAAACAAACATCTAACATTGTTCGGCAATCGAATCTTTGGAGCTTGGCCGACAGGCCCGGAACTTGATGAATATCCATCAAAATGTTTCCTGGGTCGTTGGCGATTTGGCCGTCCGATCATTTGCAACTCATGTTCTGCAAGTGGCTCCCGGATTGGTCACGCGGCGATACACGGGAAACATTTTTTTATGCAAACCCCTGAATCCATTACAGTTGACACATATTGCTGAACGTGCTAAGTTGACGGTCTACTTCGGGGAAACTCGTCTGGAACGGAAATCGGCGCCGCCGGGGCCGAAACGAGAGATCACGGGTCCGCGCTGACGGGCCTCAGCCACGGGAGCCGCGCCATGACCAAGGCCGAACTGGTCGAGATGATCGCCGCCGAGACCGGCATCAGCAAAAAGGACACCGGGATCATCGTCAATCTGATCCTGGAGAATATCGGCCGGGCCCTGGTCAGCAGCGACAAGGTGGAATTGCGCGGATTCGGCAGTTTCAAGGTCAAACAGCGGCGATCGCGACTGGCGCGCAACCCTAGAACCGGCGAATCGGTGGGAGTGCCGGCCAAGAAGGTCCCGTACTTCAAGGCGTCCAACGAACTCAAGGGACGCCTCAACCCGAACTCCGACGAAACCGTGTGACGGGTTGTGTTTTGGGCGATGGCGCACTAGATTGAGCCGTTGCTCATCGAGCTGAAATGACTTTCGCGCCAGGGATCTGGCGACTGAAGTGAACCAGGACCCGTCAGGCTGAGTCGATCCGATCAAGCCAGATCGATTCGAAGAGTCTGAGGCGTACCGCGACCCTACGCGGGCCGCGGGACCGAGGCCGGAAAGGTGGACAGTTCCATGCCCAACGGACGCAAACGCAAGCGCAAGAAGATCGCGACTCACAAGCGGAAGAAGCGTCTGCGCAAGAACCGTCACAAGAAGAAGTAGCAGGGCAGGGGCCGCCGCGTGTGCGGCGGCCCCGTCCGTCCTGGAGCGGGATCACGGTACCGGCGTCGAAGGAGCAGAGCCATGGCGGATCACGGAGAACGTCGTCGATCCCAGCGCGTGGATGCCAGTCTGCGCATGCAACTCTATCTGGGCGGCGACGGCACCGCTGGTGAGGCCACCGAGCTCGAGACCATCAACCTCTCCACCACCGGCGTCTATTTCCGCTCCGATCATTTCATCGCGCCGATGACCAAGCTGGCTCTCGGCCTGGAACTCACCGTTCCCGGCGCCGGCGAAGGCGAGCGTGACCTGGCCCTGGTGCAATGCCAGGGCCTCGTGGTTCGGACCATTCCCGAGGAGCAGATGGCGGAGGGGACCGAGTATGAGGTCGCCGTCTTTTTCACCTGGGTCGAGCCCGACGGTCAGAGCATTCTCGAGGAGCATATCGACCTCCTTCTGGACGGCGCCTGAGCCTTCCGATTTTCCTCACGACCGGTGCAACGTTGCCGAAGCCTGAAGGAGCGGTCGGAGTGTGTCCGGTCGCGTCGAGGCGGGAGCTTCCGTGGATACCTGGCATCTGCATCTCAGCGGTGATCTCGAGCATGGCCTGGACGCCGACGATCTGGGCGTGGCGCTGGCCGTGACCACCGGCGACGGCCGGGTCGTGAGCACCAACGCGGCGCTGCGAGATCTGCTGGGTGACCGGTATCCCGACGGCCCGGACGCCCTGGCTGGGTTGCTGCTGGCCGCCGGCGTCGCCGAACCCCGGACCCGGCTCGCCGCGTCCCTCGTGGCCGCCCAGGATCTGGTCCTGTGCCGGGGCGGCGCCACGCGAACCGTGCGCCTGATCAGCAATACGCTGCCTGAAGGCCGCGTCCTTCACCTCGTTCACGACCTCCACGACGCCGACGCCAACCGCGAGCGCCAGGCCGAGCTCCAGTCGCTCATCGCCCACGATCTGCGTTCCCCGCTGGCGGTGATTCAGGGCTATGCCGGGCTCCTGGCCACCGGTCAGCCGGGTCCCCTGAATGCGACCCAGAGCGAGTTCCTGAGCGGGATCGACCTGAAAATCGTGGAAGTGACGCGGCTTCTGGACGATTTCCTGGACCTCAGTCGACTGGAGGCCGGAGCGCTCCAGTTGCAGCCCGAGGCGGTGCCGCTGGCGGAACTGGCGAGCCGGATCTGCGAGGAGCAACGGCGGTGCGCCGAGTCACGAGGGATCTCCATGTCGGCCCATGTGGAGCCGGAGGATCTGGAGCTCACGGCAGATCCCTTGCGGCTCAAGCAGGTGGTCGAGAACCTGGTCGGTAACGCCGTGAAGTACAACGGCGACGGCGGCTGGGTGCGCGTGGAGATAGCCATCGTGGGCGGCGACGTCCGGATCCAGGTTGTGGATGGAGGTCCCGGCATGGACGCCAAAGAACTCGCGGCTGTCTTCGAGCCCTTCCAGCGCGGCACGGCCGGGCGCGGCGTCTCGGGCAGCGGCCTCGGCCTGGCCGTGGTGCAGCGGTTGGTGGCTCTGCACGGGGGATCCATCGCAGCAACCAGCCGTCCAGGCGACGGGACCACGTTCGAGGTGCGGTTGCCGCGACGGCGCGACACGGCGCCCGCGAACCGGTGACCGGACCCGCCCAGTAATCACCCACCCGTGCTCGCCGGTTTTCCAGCTTCCCCGCAGAAGCAGACCCGGCAAGATCTGCCGCCCGGCAGCGCCGATCTCTCGCCGAATCACCGTGAACCATCCGGAACTGCCGGTTTTCCGGCTCTGAAGCCGACGCCGCCCTTCGTCGACTGCGGACGATCCTGCCGCTGGACGGGGCATGCGGTTTGCGCTTGAAGGCCGGCAAGAAGTCTCTTGGCAGGAGGACCATCGTGCTGCGAACACTCCAGTCCGCGCGCCAGGCCATGAACCTGGAACAGACCCGCATCGACACCCTGGCCAACAACCTGGCCAACGTCGCCACGTCCGGATTCAAGCAGGTGTTGACCCGGGTGGTCGAGATGCAACCCATGACGGGCCGCCCCGCGGGCGACCCTTCGGCGTTGTCCGCTCTCGGGGGTGCGGGCGCCATGCGGTCGCCGCAGGCTATCGGCAAATCCGTCACGCTGACGCACATCATGGATCCGCGTCCGGGTCAGGTCCAGAGCAGCGGTCGGGATACCGATTTCGCGCTCGTGGGCCGCGGCTTTTTCGTGCTCCAGGACACCGAGGGCAATGAGTTCTACACCAGGGGCGGCAGCTTCAGCATCGACGATGCCGGCAAGCTGGTGTCGCCCGGTGGTCAGCTGGTCCAGAGCACCTCGGGGCCCATCGAGGCCACGGGCGGCCGGATCAGCGTGGACAACCGGGGCAACCTGTCGATCAACGGCGCGCAGCGCGGGACACTGCGCGTGGTGGACTTCGATCGGCCGGAGAATCTGCAGCACCGCGGGGACGGTCTGCTCACGAAACCCCAGGACATGGAAGCCACCGAGGTTCCGGGCGGCGAGACCCAGGTCATGCAAGGCTACCTGGAGGGCAGCAACGTGGACCCGGTGCAGACTCTGGTGAACATGATCGCGGCCCAGCGGGCCTTCGAGGTGGAATCGAAGGTGCTGCAGGCCAATGACGAGATGCTCGGCAAGAGCGTGAACACGCTGGGTCGCACGACCTGATCAAGAATAGGGGTGATGACCAATGATGCGAGCCATGGGATCGGCGGCCTCCGGAATGAAGGCCATGCAGTTGAAGATCGATACGATCTCCAACAACCTGGCGAATGTGAACACCACGGGCTTCAAGAAGAGCAGCATGCAGTTCCAGGATCTGCTCTACGAAACCGTGGTGCCCGGCGGGCAGGTCCGCTCGGACGGCCAGATGTCGCCGTCGCGCGTGGAAGTAGGCCACGGCGTGAAGATGGTGGCCACCAGCAAGGACTTCGGCCAGGGCACGGTGGTCTCCACCAGCAACCCGCTGGACCTGATGATCGAGGGTGACGGCTTCTTCCAGCTGCAACTGGCCGACGGGGAGACCGCCTACACCCGCGACGGCAGCCTGAAGATGGACGGCGAGCGGAACATCGTGACGGCCCTGGGCTATCGGCTCGAACCGTCCCTGCAGATCCCCATCGACGCCACCGAGGTGGCCGTGGCCCGTGACGGCACGGTGAGCGTCCGCCTGGCCGGCGACAGCGCCAATGTGCAGGAGATCGGCCGCATCGAGATGGTCCGCTTCCCCAACGCCGCAGGACTCATTTCCAAGGGCAGCAACATGTTCCTCGAGTCGCCCGCCAGCGGTACGCCCCTGGCCGGCAATCCGGGCGAGGACGGCCTCGGCGAGATCGCCAGCGGCTTCCTGGAAATGAGCAACGTGGAAACCGTGGACGAACTGGTGCGCATGATCACGGCCCAGCGCGCCTACGAACTGAACAGCAAGACCATCAGCATGGCCGACCAGATGCTGCAGACGGCCAACAACATCAAACGCTAGGGAACGTCGTGAAACTTCGCCGCCTTCCATTGCTGCTCCTGACCACCATGGCCGCGGTCCTCGTGACCGTGGTTGCGGCGGGCGCCTGGACGCTGGAGCTGGCCGAGACGGTGGAGGTCACCGGCGGCACGGCGCGACTGGCCGACGTGACCGATGCGACCGTGCCGGATGCAGCGGCGGACCTGGTCGTGGCCGCCGGAGGCCGGCCTGGCGCCGCGGTGACGGTGACCGGTCGGGCCATCCTGCGACGACTGGTCATGGCCGGTCTGGCCGACGGCGTGGTGCTGGCGGGCTCGGACCGCTGCCGGATCTCGTTCGCGGGCCAGGCGGTGGACATGTCCGAGCTCACCGAGCAGATCCGGACTCTCCTGATGCAGCACGTCCCCGAGTCCGATCCCGACGCGCCGCCGTCCTGGCTCGCGCTCGAGATTCCGGCCATCGACGTGCACGCCGCCGGAAGCTGGGAACTGGAATGGCCCGACGCCCGGAACCTCCGGCCGGGCCGCAATCTCGTCACTGTCCAGCTGCGCGACGGCAACCGGCGCCGGCGCATCTCCGTGGCGGCCGAGTTGCACGCCTACGCGCGCGCAGCCGCGCCGATCAGCACGGTGCAGCGAGGGCAGATCCCCGTGGCCTCGGCCATGCAGTGGATCTGGTCGGACCTGGCGCAGGCCGGCCACGCGCCGGTCACCGATGCCCGGGCGCTTGCGGGTATGCGGGCCGTACGCGACCTCGCGCCGGGCGAGGTGGTCAACCAGGACGATCTCGAACCCGAGCCCCTGGTGCGGCGTGGAGAACTGGTGGACCTGGTGGTGCGCCGCGGTGGGATCGCCGCCGTCGTGCGCGCCAAATGTCGGCAGGACGGCCTCCTAGGGGAAACCGTCAGCGTGATCAACGAATTCACCGGCCGCCCGACCGTCGCCCGTGTGACGGGCCCGGGGGTCGTGACCATGGGAAGGTAGGACCATGCGAGGAATCAAGACCGCGACTCGCCGCTGGGTCGTCTGCGTGTTCAGCCTGATCGTGTTGCTGGCCGCCGGTGTGTCGCGGGCGGGTACGCCGCTCATCGATCTGGATACGGGCGCCAGCCTGGTGACCAACTTCAAGGCCCGCCGCGTCGGGGATGTGGTGACCATCATCATCACCGAGAAGACCACCGCCGGCGCCACCACCACTATGGACGCCAACAACAAGTCCGAGGTGGGCGGCGGTCCGGGTCTCGGCTTCCTCCAGCCTTTCGACTTCTGGAAGCTGGACGTGGAGAACAAGTACAAGGGTGACGGCAGCACCACGCGCAGCGGAAATCTCCGCGGCGAGATCTCCGTGCGCATCACCGAGAAGCTGGACGACGGCAACTTCCGCCTCGTGGGCAGCCGCTCCATCGACATCAACGGCGACCGCCAGCTCATCGAGATCAGCGGCATCTGCCGGCCGCGCGACATCGCCGCCGACAATACCATCCTCTCCACCTACATCTCCGACGCCCAGATCGCCTACAGCGGCACCGGTCCCCTGCAGGACTCCGCCGACCCCGGCGTGTTGAGCCGCATCGTCAACTGGCTGTTCTAGCCGGAAGGAAGAGAAGATGCTCCGACGCAGTCTCCTGACCCTGGCCCTGCTGGCGCTCCTGGCGCCCCAGTCGGGCGCCGACGGCGCCACGTCCCGCATCAAGGACCTGGCCTTCCTTGCCGGCACCACCCCCGAGCCATTGCTCGGCTACGGTCTGGTGACCGGCCTCGGCGGCACCGGTGACGGACAGAGCAGCAGTTTCACCGTGACCAGCTTCAGCGCCATGCTCGAGCGTCTCGGCGTCACGGTGGATCCGGCGATGGTGCGCCTGAAGAACGTGGCCGCGGTCGTGGTCACCGCCAGCGTCGATCCCACTTCGGCGATGGGCGAGCGTTTCGACGTCTCGGTCTCCAGCATCGGCGACGCCAGCAGTCTCGAGGGCGGCAACCTGGTGATGACGTCGCTCAAGGCGGGCGACGGCACCGTGGTCATGGTGGCCCAGGGACCCATCTCCATCGGCGGCTTCAACATCAAGAGCGGCGCCAACAACAGCTTCCGCAAGAACCACTCGACAGTGGGCAACATCCCCGGCGGAGGCACCGTGAAACGACCTCTCGTCAGCCGATTCGTCAACGACGGCCACGTGACCTGGCTGCTGCACAACGCGGATTTCCATACCTCTTCGTCCCTGGCCGACGCGGTCAACACCGCCTACGGCAAGGGTACGGCCCAGGCCATCGACTCCCATCGCGTCCAGGTGGCGATCCCGGATCTCTTCATCGACGAGCCGGTCCCCTTCATCGCCGACATGGGACTGCTCACCACGACCAGCGACGCGCCGGCCCGGGTGGTGATCAACGAACGCACGGGTACCATCATCGTGGGCAAGAACGTCGTGCTCAAGGAAGCGGCCGTGGCGCACGGCAACCTCAAGGTGGAGGTCAAGACCTACTACGACGTGTCCCAGCCGGCACCGTTCCAGAACCGCAGCAACGCCGAGACCAGGGTGGTGCCTGACGTGAACACCCGGGTCGACGACGGCAATGCGCGGGTCCTGCGGGTTCCCGAATCGAGCACCGTGTCCGACGTGGTCGCCGTGCTCAACGACATCGGCGCCACGCCTCGGGACATCATCGCCATTCTCGAGGCCCTCAAACGAGCCGGCTCGCTTCAGGCCGAGCTGGTGATCATGTAGGAGGCGTTGGTGGATCCGCTGCTCCCCGATCTCAATCATGCGACCATGGCGATCGACCGATCGCGACTGACGCAGGCGCAGCGAGATCTGGCGGCGACCGATCCCAACGCCAGCACGGCAAACGACCTCACGGGCCTGAAGCAGGTTGCCAAGCAGTTCGAGTCGCTGTTCTACGGCCAGCTCATCCGTTCCATGCGGGAAACCGTGCCCGACAACGGATTCTGGGGGCAGGGCGGCGGCACCAAGATCTACCGGCAGCTCCACGACCAGGCCCTCGCCGACCGCATGGCCGAGTCCGGCAACCTGGGGATCTCGGAGATGATCGTGCGCCAGCTTCACGGAAGCGTGGATCGTGCCGGTGCCGTCGAACCGACGCCGATGGTGGGGCCGCCGGCGCCGCTGGCGGCAGGCGCCGAGGCGTACCGGAGGCAGGGTGCCGTTGGTGAGCGGATCGCGGAAATGGTGCGTCTGCGACACCAGGCCAACGCCATGGGCGGTGCGGCCGCCGACACCCTCGATCGATTCCAGCGTGAACTGACCCGGGCCGTGGACGAGACCGATCTCGATCCGGCCCTCCTGTTGGCGGTCACCCTGCGGGAGTCCGGGGGAGACCCCGACGCCGTCTCCGTCAAGGGCGCCCGCGGCCTCATGCAGCTCATGCCCGCCACCGCACGCGAGGTCGGGGTGGACGACCCTTCCGATCCCGCCCAGAACCTCCAGGGTGGCGCCCGCTATCTGGCCCGCATGCTGCGCCGCTACGACGGCGATGTGGACCTCGCCCTCGCCGCCTACAACGCCGGACCCGGTTCCGTCGACCGCGCGGGACGCCAGGTACCGGACTACCCGGAAACCCAGCGGTACGTCGAAGCCGTCAAACGGCTGGCCACCCAACTGGGCGCCGACGTTGGCACGAATCTGGATAGGTCTTCCTCGAACGACAGTCCCGGGACTCCATGACGAGGTGTGCGACCATGACCGAGACCACATTTCCGGAACAGACTCTTCAAGACCTCCATGCCGTGCTCCAGGAGGAGAACGGGCAATACGAGGCGCTCCTCGGACTCGCGCAGAGCCAGGGGGTCATGATGACCTCCCATGACATCGAGGGCCTGGAGGAGAACGCCCGCCAGATGAGCGAAGGACTGTCCGACGCCGACAGCGTCCGTATCCGCCGCGAACGCCTGGCCAGCGACCTCATGAGCCTTTCCGGCGCCCGGACCCCGGGCAGCCTCAGCGCCTGGCTGGATACACAGCCCGAGAACATCCAGGGCACGCTGACCGGTCCCTTGCAGTCGGTCCGTCGCACCGCCGGCGAACTGGCCCGCACCAACGAGATGAATCGCCGACTGGCCAATTTCTGCCTGGATCTGGTCGAGGAAGAGGCGGCGCTCTTGCGGCGTTGTCTGCTGGAAGACCCCGCCGGTCGCTACGACAGCGGCGCCAATCCTGCCAAGAATGGGCAGGGCGGCGTGCTGCACCGGCAAGCCTAGAAGCGCGAAAGGCGTCACGATGTCCAGTCTCAACACCGTCATGGACAACAGCCTGTCCGCCATGTTCATGGCCCAGGCCGGCATGTCTACGACGTCGCACAACATCGCCAACGCCGACACGCCCGGCTACACGCGCCAGATGAACATGCTGGCCGCGCGCCGGCCGCTCAGTTTCCCCTTCGGCGCCATCGGTCAGGGTGTCGACGTGGTGACCATCCGCCGCTCGCAGGACGATTTCCTGCTCAGCACGCTGCGGGCGCAGAAGGCCAAGCAGTCCTCGTACGGTGCCATCGACAGCGCGCTCTACGAGATCGAGCAGATCCTCGGCTCCATCGACAACGACCATCTCGGCAATGCGCTCAACGACTTCTTCGGCGCCTGGAGCGATCTGGCCACCGCGCCCACCGATCCGTCGCTCAAGATGCAGGTGGTCACCAAGGCCATCTCCATGGTCACCGACTTCCACTCCATGAACGCGTCGCTGGAAGATCTCGAGCAGAACATCGAGGCTCAGGTCCAGGACGAGATCAACAGCCTGAACTCCCTCCTGCAGCAGATCGGCGACCTCAACAGCCAGATCATGTCAGCGGAGATCGGCGGTCAGACCGCCAACGACCTGCGCGACCAGCGCGACTACCTGGTCAACGAGCTCTCTGCCATCGCCGCGGTCACCGTGGACGAGCGCGACGACGGCAGCCTGGACATCATCCTCGCCGGCCGCACCATGGTGGCCCGCGATTCGGTGCAGCAGTTCACCACCGCGTATCGCGAGACCTCTGACGGCTATCAGATGGAAGTGGTCACCGAGGGCTACTACAACGACGTCGAGTTGCCCCAAGGCCGGCTGCGCGGATTGCTGGAGAGTCGCGACACCTACGTGAAGGACTTCCGCGGCGACATGGATCGCGTGGCGAACCTGCTCATCGGTGCCGTCAACGACCTGCACGTCCAGGGACAGACCGGCAGCAGCGCGGGTCTCCTGTTCTTCACCGGCGACAGCATGCACACCATCGACGTGAACTCGATGCTACAGGAGCATCCGGAGATGGTGGCCACCTCGCGTAGCGGCGAGGCCGGCGACACGGACATCGCCCGCGAGATCGCCGCTCTGCACGACCGTGCCGCAGCGGGCGAGGAGCTCACCGTCGGCGACCAATATCGCAGCACCATCATCGACATCGCCAGCAAGCGCTCGAGCTTCGAGTTCCTGGTGGACAATCAGACCATGGCCGTGGCCGCCGTGGAGCAGAAGATGGCCAGTATCACCGGCGTGAGTCTCGACGAGGAAGCCGCCAACATGATCCGCTACCAGAACACCTACGCCGCCGCGGCTAGGGTCATCTCCACGATCCAGGAGATGTTCGACACCCTGGTCCACATGATCTAGAGGAGAGTCGTCAGCCATGCCTATCCGCATCAGCGACAACTACCTCAGCCAGGTTCTGGTCGGCGACCTGAACCGTAGCCTGGGCCAGATGCTCGAGTTCCAGCGCCAGGCGGGAACCATGCAGCGCATCAACGACTTCGCCGACGACCCGCGAGCCGTTGGCGCCATCCAGCGCTACAACTCGCTCCTCTCGGCCAACAGCCAGTACCTGCGCAACCTCGGCCGCTCCAGCGTCATCGTGGAGAACACCGATGCTGCGCTGCAGGACATGTCGGCTCTCCTGTCCGAGGTGCGCGAGCTGGCCTTGCGCGAGTCCAACGCCGTGGCCACCACCGAGACCCGGCTCATGGCCACCCAGCAGGTGGACAACCTGACCGGTCGGCTGCTCGATCTTCTCAACACATCCACCGAGGGCAACTACATCTTCGGCGGCACGCGCACCGATCGCCCGCCGTTCATCATGAACGGCAGCACCGTGATCTACCAGGGCAACGAAGACCTGATGGTCACGCGCACCGGGCCCACGACGACCCAGGTCCTGAACATTCCCGGCAACGAGTTCATCGGCTCCATGTCTGCCTCGCTGGTGGGCGGCACCGACCTGGCGCCGCGCATCTCGCCCGCGACGCCCCTGGCGGACCTCAACCTGGGCACCGGCTGGTCGTCCGGCAGCATCACCATCCGCGACGGCAACAACAACACCTGGAACGTGAACCTCACCGCCGCGGTGACCGTGGCCGACGTCATCGCCACCATCAACACCGCCACCGGTGGCACGGTCACTGCCGGCATCAATCCGGACAGCAACGGCTTCCAGCTCACGGGTACCGGCCCGATCTACGTCGAGGAAGTGGCCGGCGGTCAGACCGCGACGACCCTCGGTCTGAGCGGCAACTCCGGCGCGGGAACATTCAATGGTCGCGACGTACGCCCCGACCTCGATGCAGCGACCTTGCTGACCGATATCGCGGCCCTCGACGGGTCGCTGCCCCTTGGCTCCATCGAGGTGGACGTGGCCGGGGTCATCACGACCATCGATTTCTCGGCCGCCACCACCCTGGGCGATCTCGAGGCCACCTTCAATGCGGCGATGCCCGGCTACCAACTCCGGCTGGACCCGTCCGGTCTGTCCATCGTCAGCGGGTCCACCGAGATGTTCGAGGTGCGAAATTCCGGCCTTCCCGATACCGCCACGTTGCTGGGCATCGAGGGCACCGGTACGCCGGTGCGCATGTTCGGCATCCTGGAGGACCTGCGCGCGGCCCTGGCGGCGGACGATCCCACGGCCATCCGTGGCTCCCTGGTGGAGCTGGGCGCCCTCGAGCAGCTGATCCATTCCCAGCTGATCAAGGTCGGTGGCCGGCAGCAGGACCTGGAGTGGAACGAGTCGCTCCTCATGCAGCGCGACACGCAGTTGCAGTCGAAGCTGTCCCTGGAGCGGGACGCCGACGTGGCCCAGGTCTCCTCGGACCTGGCCCGAGCCGAGATGAGTTACCAGAGCAGCCTGCTGGTCACCAGCAGGCTGTTCCAGCAGAACCTGATGATGTACCTGTAGACGACGGGCGCGAGCCTGGAGCCAAGGAGACTCCCATGCCTTCCTTCGAGACCGTGCGATTCGGGGTCCTGGACTACGATGCCGACAGCGTGATCGATCTTCCCGACGGCTTGATCGGTCTGCCGGACCTGCGCAGCTGGCTGTTGCTGGACATGGACGAGAACATGCCCATGCGGTGGCTCCAGTCCGTCGACCGTCCCGACTTCGGCGTGCCCGTCATGCCGCCGGTCTTCTTTGCCGAGGAGTACGAGATCCAGAGCAGGACCACGGTGCAACGGAGGGTCTCGCCCGACGGAGAACCTGAACTCGTGACCCTGATCATCGCCACCGTGCATGCCGGCGGCGAGAAGGTCACCGGCAACCTGCGCGCCCCGCTGGTGGTGGACACTACCACCCGTCGCGGAGCCCAGATCGCACTGGACGACGACCGGCTCTCGACCCGGCAGGAGATCGACTACTTCAAATTTGGGCTTGCCGTGGCAGGGGAGTCCGCAGAGAATGAGGAACCGGAGCCCCAGGCGGCGGTCGCGGAGGAAACCGCGCAAACGGTCGCATCCGGGCTCTGACATCGATAAGCGGCGTTTGGCGGGCCCAGGGCCTGGCGAACGCCGCCGGCGGACAGGGAGGTCCCGTGCTCATCCTCAGTCGTAAACGCAACGAAAAGATCATGATCGGGGATGATATCTCGATCCTGATCGTGGATATAAGGGGTGACCAGGTCCAGATCGGGATCGACGCACCGCGCTCCATCCCCGTCCACCGTCACGAGATCTACGAAGAGATCAAGAACACAACCCTCGATGCGGCCAATTCCGCAGCCATAGACATCAATGCGCTGCGTAAGAAGATGAAGGATCGCAAGACCGGGGGAGACGATACCTAGTCGATCCGGAATGGGTTTTCTGGATCTCGCCATCGACACAGCCGCCGGCGCCCCCGCGTCGGCGTTCCTGTGTGTAGCGTCAAGCCTGGCGGTCGATGATGCCGGTGATGGTCGGAGCGGGCGTGGGGCGGCTGCCCGAATCACGACGCTGGTCCAGCTCTCCGCCCAGATGATCGCGGAGGGAGCCGGCACGGGTCTGGAGATCGCGATCGAGGGGAAGGAGGGCCGCCAGCTCGGGCTGGATGGCCGATCTGGCTTCTTCGGTGGCCGTCTCGAAATCGCGACGGAGCTCGTCGATGAGATCGGCGCGCCGGCCGGCCAGGGCGGAAACCTGCTCCACGTCGCCGCTGTCGAGGGCGGCGATGAAAGCAGCGTGGACTTCCTTGAGTTGATCCAGGTGGTGGTGCACGATGCCGCCTCAGGCGGAGATGGAGACCAGGCTCTCGCCGGGCGCCACATCGGGCGCCTGACTCGCGTGCTCTTCGAGAGCAGGTTCCGTGCCCGGGGCGTGACGGTGCCGTAACTCGCGGTTGCCGGCGCCGGGCGAGATCGCGCGCCAGGCCTCGAGCAGAGGCTCGAGAACCTGCCGGCAGTTCATGGCGTGGGCCGGCTCCTGATCCAGTTGCATCTGCAGGATCTCGTGGAAGACATAACCGTAGATGGCGGCAAGGTTGTCGGCGATCTCGCCGCCCACGGAGTGGTCGAGGGCTCCCTGCAACTCGGTGACGATGCGCTGGGCAAGGCCCAATCGCCGCGCCATCTCGGGACGATCGTCGGCGGCGGAATCGGCGGCTGCGTCGAAGTGCTCGATCATCTTCTGGTAGAGCAGCACGATGAGCTTTTCCTTGCCCATGGTCTGGAGGTCGGTTTCGCGGTAGGCCCGGATGCTCCGGCTGTAGTCCATGTTACGTCCCTTCGATGTCTTCCGTGACAGGTTGCGATCCTAGCGCTGGGACGGGAAGACGATCGACGATAGGTAGTTGCCCTGGGCCTGGAGCAGGGAGACGGTGCTCTCCATGGCCAGGAACTTACGCTCCAGGGTGATCTGGTAGTTCTCGATGCTTCTCTCGTAGCGCACGATCGTGTCGTCGATGTTGTCGAGGCGCCGGCTGAGAGAGTCGCCGCCGATCTTGAAGAGACCGTCGATGCTGTCGGTGAGCTCGTCCACCGCGGTGTCGATGAGCGACGCCTTGCCGACGTTGCCCTCGCGCTCGATGAACATGTCGCGCACTGAGGAGTAGTTCTCCGACAGGGCTTCCTCGAAGGCTGCCTCGTCGAACTTGAGCGTGCGGGAACTCTGCTGGCGCTCCACGCCGATCTGGGCCAGCAGCGAGAAGGCGCCGTCGCCGGAGTGCACGGCGCCCATGAGGTTCTCCATGCGGCTACCGATGCTGCGAGCCGTGGCGTTGCCGTTCAGCTTTCCCTCGGCGCTCATCTCCGTCTCGAGGTATCCGAAGAGGTCGTTGTAGGCATCGAAGAGAGCCTTGACCTGTTCCTTCACGCCCTCGAAGTCGGTGTCCACGCTGATGCGAGTGGGCTGGAGGGGATCTTCGGAGACCCCCACGAGATCCAGGGTCAGGCCACTGATCACGTCCTCGAGGTGGTTGCCGCTGGCGATGATGGCGATGCCGTCGACGAGCAGGTCGGCGTCGCTGGCGGGCTGCAGTTCGGTGAACGTGGGAGGGGTGCCGCCGACCAGACCGGAGGCGTCCACGGTGAAAGCGCTGGCGGTACCGGCATCACCGGTAAGAACCAGCGAGTAGGCGCCGGTGGCCGAGCCGTCGTTGATGATGCTCGCGCTCACGCCCGTGACCTCGGTGTTGATCCGAGCCGCCAGGTCCTCGAGGGAGGTGTACCCGGTGAGCTCGAGATCCTGCACCTCGCCGCCGACGGTGAAGCTGAGGGTACCGGCGCCCATGTCGGTCAGGGTATTGTCGAAGCCCTGTGAGCGAGACTTCTGAGATTGCGCCAGGGCATTGACGACGATGTCGTACGTGCCCGGCGCGGCGTCGCCGTTGGCGGAGACCCGGACCACGTCCTCGTCCATGGTCGAACCCACCAGCGAGGCGAACTCATTGGAGGAATCCACGGCCGTGGCCGCATCCTGAAGCGCCGTAAGTTTGGATTTGAGCGTGCCCAGCGCGGAGACCTGGTTCTCGAAAGAGGCCCGCTGCCTTTGCAGGCGGTAGATGGGCGCCCGCTTCAGCTCCACGAGTTGCGAGACGATCGAGGCGGTGTCCATGCCAGTGGCAAGTCCGCTGAAGGTTATCATGCTCATCTTGTGCCTCCCCAGGCCCCGGCATTCCTGCCGGCAGATGCTGTCAACTCCGACGGTCGACGACCGTACCCAGGAGATCGGCAGATTGCTGGTCCTGGTTGAGCACTATCTCCGGCGGGAACTGCTGGATCAGTTCGCCGCTTTCCTTGTCGCGAATCTCGACCACGAAGGTGTGGTCCTCCTCCTCGTAGAGAAGATTCACTTCGCGATCGCCGCCGGGCAGGTCGGCCAGCTGCTCGCGCAGCTTCTCGACGCCCGCATCCATCTCTTCGCGGGTGGGAGTCCGGGGCTCGGCCGGCGCCGGGGACAGGGGCGGGGCCTGAGGATTCGTGCTTTCGGAAGTAGCCGGTACCGAGGAGACGGGCTCCCGGGGTTCGACGACGGGAGGCGGCACAGGGGCGGTTCCGCCTGGGATTCCGGTGATGCTTTTCATGTTCAAGCCTGCACTTTTTGCGATGGGCCCCGCCGAAGCGGGGCCCATCTGTCCGGATCAGACTAGCCCAGCAGCGAGAGGGCCAGACCCGAGGTCATGTTGGCCTGTGCCAGCACCGAGACGCCTGCCTGCTGCAGGATCTGGTAGCTGGTCATCTTGCTGGTCTCCTGCGCCACGTCCACGTCGCGGATGCGGCTGTTCGCAGCCGAGAGGTTCTCGGCCGTGTTGTTGATGTTCCGGATGGAGCTTTCCAGACGGTTCTGGATGGCACCGAAGCCGGCGCGCGAGGAACTCACCGTCTCGATGGCCGCGTCGATCTCGCCCATGGCCGTGGTGGCGTTGGCCGCAGTGTCGACACCGGCGGCGATGGTCAGGCCGGTGGCGTCGAGGTCGCCGCTGAGGTCCACGTTGATGCTGTCGTAGGCGTTGGTGTTGATGCCCACCTGGATGCTCACCGCGGCACCGCCGGTACCGTCGAGCAGCTTGACGCCATTGAATTCGGCACTGTCGCTGATCCGGTTGATCTCGCTCGAGAGCTCGGTGTACTCGGCGTCGAGGTAGCCGCGCTCGGTGTCGGACAGGGTGCCGTTGAGGCTCTGCTCGGCCAGTTCCTTCATCCGCAACAGGATGTTGGAGACCTCGTCGAGCGCGCCTTCAGCAGTCTGGACCATGGAGATACCGTCGCTGGCGTTCCGGCTGGCCTGCTCGAGCGCGCGAATGTCGCTCTTCAAGCCCTCGGAGATCGCGAGGCCGGCAGCGTCGTCGGCGGCGCGGTTGATGCGCAGACCGCTGGACAGCTTCTCCATGCTCTTCTGGAACTTCGTGGTGGAGTTGTAAAGATTCCGCCGGGTGTTGGTGGCGGCGACGTTGGTGTTGATGCGGATACCCATTGCTCTTCCTCCTTGAAAGAGGGGTCCGGGATGGACCCTGGTCGAATCGCTTCCTCCATGGTGCCCGGGATGGGCTATCTGGATTCTACGGTTTTTATCGACATGGTCATCCGCGCACTTGAGGTAAAAATTTATATATTGTCATATGGGGTTCATCGTCTCCAGAAGAGTTGATCCCAGATACGAAAATGGGCGGAGCCGTGAGGCCCCGCCCGTACGAGAATCCTGGAACTGATCTAGGAGAGCAGCGTCATGGCCAGGCCGGTGGTCATGTTGGCCTGGGCCAGCATGGACACGCCCGCCTGCTGCAGGATCTGGTAACTGGTCATGGTGGAGGTCTCGTTGGCCACGTCCACGTCGCGGATGCGGCTGTTCGCGGCCGAGAGGTTCTCCGTCTGGTTGTTGATGTTCCGGATGGAGCTCTCCAGGCGGTTCTGGATCGCACCGAAGTCGGAACGGGCCGAGCTCACGGTCTCGATGGCCGCGTCGATCTCGCCCATGGCCGTGGTGGCGTTGACGGCAGTGTCGACGCCGGCGGCAATGGTCAGCCCGGTGGCGTCGAGGTCGCCGGTGAGGTCCACGTCGATGCTGTCGTAGGTCTGCGTGCCGATACCGACCTGGATGGCCACGGAGCCACCGGAGGCGTCAAGCAGCTTGGTGCCGTTGAACTCGGCGCTGTCACTGATCCGGTTGATCTCCGCGATCAGCTCGGTGTACTCAGCGTCGAGGTAGCCGCGCTCGGTGTCGGACAGCGTCCCGTTGAGGCTCTGCTCGGCGAGTTCCTTCATCCGCAGGAGGATGTTGGAGACCTCGTCGAGGGCGCCTTCCGCGGTCTGCACCATGGAGATGCCGTCGCTGGCGTTGCGGCTGGCCTGCTGCAGGGCGCGGATGTCGCTCTTCAAACCCTCGGAGATGGCCAGGCCGGCGGCGTCGTCGGCGGCGCGGTTGACGCGCAGACCGCTGGACAGCTTCTCCATGGACTTGTTGAACATGACGGTGGAGTTGTAGAGATGCCGCTGGGTGTTCAGCGACGCGACGTTGGTGTTAATGCGGATACCCATTGTGATCCTCCTTGAATGGGTTCGTGTTGGTCCCGCGCGAGGCGGGTCTTCCCTCGGGCGCCGCAGTATCCTTACCGCGAGCGATCCGTCGGGTTCGGTGGTCCGCGTTTCATGGCCGGGCGGACCGTTGCCGGGGGCCTGTGACCATCAGGTGGTCGAAGGCCGAATGAAACGACCTAGCCCTGGAGCAGGGTCAACGCGAGGCCCGTGGTCATGTTGGCCTGGGCCAGCATGGACACGCCCGCCTGCTGCAGGATCTGATTGCTGGTCATGGTGGAGGTCTCGTTGGCCACGTCCACGTCGCGGATGCGGCTGTTGGCGGCCGAGAGGTTCTCCGTCTGGTTGTTGATGTTCCGGATGGAACTCTCGAGCCTGTTCTGAATGGCACCGAAACCGGACCGGGCCGAACTCACGGTCTCGATGGCCGCGTCGATCTCGCCCATGGCGGTGCCGGCGTTGACCGCGGTGTCGACGCCCACGGCGATGGTCAAGCCGGCGGAGTCCAGGTCGCCGCTGAGGTCGATGGTGATGCTGTCGTAGGTCTGCGTGCCGATGCCGACCTGGATCGCCACGGCGCCGCCGATGGCGGTGCCGTCCAGCAGCTTGACGCCGTTGAATTCGGCGCTGTCACTGATGCGGTCGATCTCGGCCGTGAGCTGGGTGTACTCCGAATCGAGGTAGGTGCGCTCGGTATCGGACAGGGTCCCGTTGAGGCTCTGTTCGGCCAGTTCCTTCATCCGGAGCAGGATGTTGCTGACCTCGTCCAATGCACCTTCCGCGGTCTGGACCATGGAGACGCCATCGGCGGCGTTGCGGCTGGCCTGTTGTAGCGCGCGGATGTCACTCTTCAAACCCTCGGAGATTGCCAGACCGGCGGCGTCGTCTGCAGCGCGATTGATGCGCAGACCGCTGGACAGCTTCTCCATGGACTTGTTGTAGCGGACGGTGGCGTTGTAGAGGTGTCGCTGGGTGTTGATCGATGCGACGTTCGTATTGATGCGGATTCCCATGCGATTTCCTCCTTGAAAACGCGGCGGGGCTGCCTCTCGGGGCGTGACGGGGCGCCGTCCGTGGCACCATGTCGTCAACTGTTAGGGGGGTTATCGGACCGTGGCGGCGGGACCTTGAGCAGAAAATTCGGGGCAGCGTCGATGGACGAGAAGGCGCGGAAGCCGGGGAGGCGGCGAGGCAGGGGCGGGGCGCGCCCAGGTCGGGCACGCCCCTGCGGGGAAAGAATCGCTGGTCGCGGCGGCGGCTAGCCCTGCAGCAGGGACAGCGCCAGCGACGAGGTCATGTTGGCCTGGGAAAGCACCGACACACCGGCCTGCTGCAGGATCTGCAGGCTGGTCATGGTCGACGTCTCCAGGGCCACGTCCACGTCGCGGATCCGGCTGTTGGCAGCGGAAAGATTCTCCGCCGTCATACCGATGTTCCGGATCGTGGTCTCAAGACGATTCTGGGCGGCGCCGAAGGCCGCGCGAGTGGAGCTCACCATGCCCGTGGCGTCCTCGATGTCGTCGATGAGCGCGCGAGCCACGTCACCGCCCGAGCCTGGTGCGCCGAAGTCGGTGCCGGCCAGGAGGAGAGTGGTGGAGTCGACGGCTCCGGAGATGTTGATACCCACGACGCTGTTGGCCGTGCTGTCGATACCCACCTGCACCTCGAGGGTGCCGGCGCTTCCGTCGAGCAGATGCAGACCGTTGAATTCGGCCGTGGCGCTGATCCGGTCGATTTCCGTGATCAGTTCCTGGTACTCGGAGTTGAGGTAGCCGCGCTCGGTGTCCCCGAGGGTTTCCGTGGCGGCCTGCTCGGCCAGTTCCCGCAGTCGCAACAGGATGTTGCTGACCTCGTCGAGGGCACCCTCCGCGGTCTGGACCAGGGAGATGCCGTCGGCAGCGTTACGGCTCGCCTGGCCAAGAGCGCGGATATCGCTCTTGAGGCCCTCGCTGATCGCGAGGCCGGCAGCGTCGTCGCCGGAGCGATTGATCCGCATGCCGCTGGAGAGCTTCTCCATGGACTTGTTGAACTTGGTGGTGGTGTTGAAGAGGTGGCGTTGCGCGCTGAGCGATGCCACGTTCGTGTTGATACGCAGACCCATGAGCGATTCCTCCGTGTCTTTTGGGCCGCCCCGCAGCGGCCATCCGGTTTGCGGCTTGCCGGTCGGCGCCCGCGTCCCGTAACCTGGAACCACGGACTCCGACTGTGGCAAAATGCCATGCTCCGGGTTCGCCTTTGCATATTGCACGCCAATCGAGGTGACGCATGGCAATTCGCACGATCGAACCGTCGCAGCACGCGGAATTCGTGGCCTTTCTCGACGCCGGGATGAGGGCTGCGGACCGACCCACTCGCACGGACGAGGATTTCCCGGTCGTCATGGCTCCGGAGAACGTTTCCGGCCTGTGGGGCATGCGTGACGAAGCCGGGTTTACCGCGGGATTAGCGGTTCTGGTGAGGGATTTCACGACCACCGCCGGCACCGTGACCGTGGCTGGCATCGGGTCGGTGGTCACACGTCCGGACCGCCGTGGGCACGGCCTCAGTCGCCAGCTCCAGAATACCGTTCTCGATGACCTGGCCAGTCGAGGGGTGGCGCTGGCGGTACTCTGGACGGACCGACCGGAACTTTATGCCGGCCGGGGGTTCGCTCCTGCCGGTTGGGAGTACCATCTCGACCTCGAGAGCTGCGACCTGTCCGGAACGCGACCGGCAGGGGTCGAGATACGACCATTTGCGTCCGACGACACCGAGGCCGTGGCGGCGATCTACGCGCAACACGCGTTGCGCACCTTGCGCGAGCCGGCCGATGCGGCCCGCCTCTACAACATGCCGGGCACCCGCGGCTTCGTGGCCGAGACCGAGGGCGCGATCCGGGCCTTCGCCTTCTGCGGCAAGGGCGAGGACTTCCCCGACTACGTGGCGGAATGGGGCGGCCCGGCGTCCAGCGTGCTGGCCTTGCTGGCGGACGTGCGCGAGGCAGGGCTGGCCAGCCGCGTCCTCGTTCCCGCCGGCGGCGAGGAGTTGCTGGCCCTGGCCATGCCGCGAGGTGCGGGCGTGGGCGTGGCCCCATGCGGTCTCTGGACCGTGCTCGAGCCCGAT
>PIVY01000395.1 GCA_003353795.1 bacterium | reverse complement strand
GGTTCTGGTCTATCGCAGCGTTGTCGATCGACCAGCCGATGTGCGGCGTCGTCGCCGAGGAGTTGACCCCCAGGCGGACGATGACGCAGTTTGAGGCCGCCGTCGTCGACGCAGCCGTAGCCTCCGCCGTCGCCCCGTAGGCGATGCGAAAGATCGAGCCGTTGAGGTTGCTGTTCGAGGTGGAGAGCCCCTGGCGCGCGCAGCGGATATCGAAGTCGCCCTCGAGGAGGTAGTTCGAGTCGAGGGTCTCGTTCGCGGCGTTGAAGTTGATCAGGCCGGCGGCCTCGGTCACGTTTGCCGAGGTCCAGAGCGTCGTGTCGATCACGCCGTTCCCGAAGTCGTCGTTGATCGAGGCCAGGAGCCCCTGCCTCGAGCTGAGTCGCGGGCCGGCCGAATCGTCCGCCGACATGAAGCGGCCGGTCATGAAGTTCGAGCCGTCGATGAGGAGGCCGCCGGCGGAGCTCGCCAGCGACGGGTTCACGTCGGGGTCGCCGGCGGCGATGGGGTCCGAGGATCCGAAGCGCGGCACGCCGGAGGAGCCGACGTTCATGTAGTAGTTCGTCTCGGCGTCGTCCTGCAGCTGGAGGATGGAAGGGTCGGCGCCGTCCCCCAATGCCTGGAGGATCCCCGTGGTCGCGCTCTGCACGCCCGTCGTGATCGGGCTGTCGCCCTGCTGGATGCCTCCCGGCGCTGAGAACCCCATGGGCTACCCTTTCGTGAGATACGTCCCAGAGACCGCCAACCGGCTCGACTTCGGATCCTCCTCCGTGAAGGCCGCGTCGGGGCTCGGCTCGGTGAAGGCCACCTGGACCTCGTCCAGCTCGCCGAAGGTTCCGTGATAGGTCCGCGTCCCGGCCGCCCCCTGGTTCATCAGACCGTAGAGATACCGGAATGTGTTCGTGAGGCTTCCCATCGTGTGGGTGATCGTTTCCACCACGGTCCCGGCGTGCGAGCCCGATCTCATGGTGATCGTCAGCGTGGCTCCCGCCAGCACCATCGTTGCGAAGTAGACGGTGTTCGTCGAGTAGCGACCGTCGTCGACTCCGAGGGTCTGAAGCAGCGACGCGCCGTCACGGTCCCAGACGATGACGTACGGCTGAGTGCCGGTCGACCCGGGCCCGAAGGTGATGTTCAGGTAGTTCGTCTCGGCGGTGTCGAGCTGGGCCTTTGACCCGAGGCCATCGGCAAACCCGAAGAAGCCGAGGTGGACGAACGTCTCGTC
>PIVY01000394.1 GCA_003353795.1 bacterium | reverse complement strand
TCCCTCCAGCCACTGCCCAAACGCATCGGCGACCATGACCGGATTGTTGCGGAACACGCCGCAGCCCCATGCGCCGAGGATCAAGTTCCTTTCTCCGCGATCGCGCATCGCGGCCAGCACCTTTCCGGCTCGACGGCGCAAGCAGCTCTCGATGGCGGCACCCGCGCGGGGGTCGCGGCGCAAGGCTTGTCCGGCGTTGGGTGCTGGCGCGGTGAGGACCGAGGCGGCGTAGGTGTAGTCGCACAGATCGCGACTGCGGGTGCGGAAGAAGGGCACCCGCGGCGAGTAGATCAGGTGGTCGGTGTAGAGCAACGAGCGCTGGGCGCGGTTCACGTCGTAGTAGGTAGGCTGGGTCAGCAGGCAGGGGTAGAGCCCGGAGCAGCGAGTGACGTCCTCCTCCTGAGCCTTGGCACCATTCAGGAATCCGCCCCCGGCGTTTCGCGCAGAAGCGAAGTTCAGAGCGCACACATCGAGGCCCTCGTGGTGGGCGAGGCGATGGGCGGCAACCTGAGTGGTCTCACCGGTGACCGAGATCTCCGGTGGAGCGCCGCCGCTCCCGGTTTCCTGTAGGAGCCTGTCCCCATCGGCGGGCGTGTACAGACGCGTGCCTTCGACGGCCGCCCGCTGGGCATCGGCGAAACACACCTCGACACCGCCCGGGCCTGTGAAACGGCCGGCTTCGAGGAACGCGAGGGTCTGCTTGGCGACGCCTTTCAGTGACATGTTTGACTCCTTGCCTTCCCAGATAAGGTCATCGAGACTTTATTGCAACTCGCGGCGGTGGTTGCACACTGGCGTTGGGCACGGGAAGAAAGGCCTGGCGGGCGACTTAGACCGCGTGGCACTATGCGCTGGTGGAGATTTTTGATGTTCTTCTTCTTGGCGTTGTTGGCGTGTGATCCGGGTACTGGCACGGTCGGGGTCGAGCCAGTGCCGATTGGAGCCTGCGTGGAGCCGGTGGATGGCTGGGCTCAAGCCGCCACGACCTACTTCGAGGCCACGGTGACCGACGTCACGTCGACGGCGCCCGAGGCGGCCTGTTCCTACAGCAGAGACCTGGGACAATCCGGCTTTGGTGGCGAGACGTGGCTGTACCTGACAGAGCTGGACGGCAGCCAGTGGCACCTGGGCTTCGGTGTGCCGGGCGCGGATCTGGAATACCTGATCGACTCCAGCGTGGTCGTCGATTTCGAGTTTCAGGACAATGGCGATCACAGCAATG
>PIVY01000254.1 GCA_003353795.1 bacterium | reverse complement strand
CCCGCCGCCGCACCCGCGTCCACCGCTCCCGCCGCCGCTTCCCCCGCGCCATCGCCAATTGTCCCATCCGCAGTCGCCGCTTCGTCGCCATTCACTGCCGCGGTACCCGCCTCCGCCGCTCCTGCCGCCACATCCGCTCCCGCCGCACCCTCGCCATCCGCCCCATCCGCAGCCGCAGATCCCGCCACCGCACCTGCCCTAACTGGCTCCGCTGCCGCCAGCATGGCGTCGTACGCCAGGGTCCCCTCAAAAACGACATAATCGCGGCGGACGTCATTCACAAAGTCACCGCCAATAGATTCGAAGCCACCTTGAAAGACCTTGACCCGAGCCTGGGACACTGTCGAGAAGAACTCGCGCCCAAACCTCCACAGCTCGACGAACGAGTTCGCGGACTTGTAGATTTCGTACCGCGCGTGCGACAGGCCAGTCTTGGGATTCTCCTGGACGAACAGAAAACGGAGCTTCTTCCGTCGCGCATCTCGCACCTTGGCCACAGCCGCCGCCTCCGACAGCCGTGGCGGCAAGCGGCGACGAGCCCCCTTCGGCACGAACGGTAGCAGACTCTCCCGCGACCCGGCATCCCCCGGGGCCGCCCCCACGCGCTGCACAACTGGAATCCGTAGAGGAAGCGCCCCCTTTGGAGCCGATACTAGCGACGCACGCGTCGGGAGGCAACGGTAGTCGTCCGCCGACATGACCACGTCCGCCACGGGCCCACCATCCCCCGAAACACCCATCCGCCACGCAAGACCATTGCGCCGAGGGGTTACGTCCAAGCTTGTCAACACCACGGGTGTATCATCGCATTGCCCCGGTAGCGGGTCGAGCACCACACGATAGCCCGGGGTGTCCGTCCCAATCCCCAAAATTCGCCCTGGCCGATTGACCACCACCCGTTTCTTGTCCGGCTTCATGACCACGGTACACGGGTTAAAGAAAGGAACAATGCGCTCCAAGTGCTCCTCGAGACCCAAATAGCTGAATGGAGCCTCGCCCTTACCCAGGATGTTTGCCAGCGTCGTGGAGCGGTTGTATACCTGGTTCGCCATGTCGAAAGCGTCAAACAGGTACTCACGAGGGGCACCCGAGGTCTCCATGGAAGCATCAACCGCCGACGCCAACGTGCCCCAGAGACGCTCAATGTGCGGCGAGCAAGTCCGCGGGCTCCCCGGATCACCAAAGAATCGAATGAAGTACTCGCGGGCAGCCTCATCGAAAGCGGACCGCGCCGACCCCCATGTCGTCGTAAAGCTGCCATCCCGGTCACTGCGCAGACGGTGAGTCTTGATTGACCCTCGGCTCATGTTCAACTTCTTCTCGATTACCGGCGCCACGTTCCCGACCCATTGAACAAATGCCATTAATGCGTCCAGCGCTCCCGACTTGCACTGAACCGGCTGGAGAAACGACGCCCCTGTGGCCACGCAGATGAAGCCCACCTCGAATAGATGACCATTGCGCGAATTGACATTCTCGAGCGGACCGTAGATGTCTAATTCAATCAATCGAAATGGAATTAGCGTATCCGGGTCCAACGGTATTTCGCGACCCACAGAGCCAATCGCAAACCGCTTCGCCTTGGCGATCTCGCAATGAGCGCACCGGAAATTCGGCGGCATCTTAGTATTTCGGATCGCCCCCCGCGCCATCAGGTCGCGCACAACCGCATCCTGATGGTTAAAGGCACAATGGTAATAGAAATAATTAAGATGCAACAACGCCTGCGCGTCAGAGACCACCGGAGGAGCTGGCCAGCACGTCGCGCGAGCGCGTGCAGCCCGAGCATTTGGATTCAGCTTCGCCGGTGACGGCAGGGCCACGGTGTCCCGAGGGCCACGTCGCGTATCGCCGCCGCCGCCTCCTCCGCCCCCGCATGCCACGGCGATCGAAGCCCCCCGCACGTTGTCACCGTTGGCCACGTCACCATCGCCGTGCGCGCCGCCCCCCCCGTCGTCGCCTGCCCCGCTCCCGCACCCGCCGCTCGACGCGCAGACGCCGACCAAAGCAGAAGCCCTTACGCGAGCACCGGCGGTCCCACCGCCGCCAGCATCGAGCGCCACCGCCGCAACCGAGCACGGCCGGCGGATGGGTCGCCCCAAGGGCCGCCGCCGCCGAACCAAGCCCGCAGACACCGCAGCAGCCGCCACAGGCGCCCCCACCGCCCGCCCCGGTGATGAAGAGGCCGCGTCCCCACCCGCCTCGGCCGCCGGAGTCGCCACAGCCGCATCTCCCGACACCGGAAAGGCCACGGACAGGTAGTAGTGTTTCCCTTCCCGCTCAAGGGGGTACCAAAAACCCGATGGCGAACGTAGAACAGCCCTGGACCCTTTCTTGAGAATGTAAAGATCCCAACCCAACTCGGCCATCGATGCAAAGGACAGCAAGTCGAGCGCCATCGCGGGAACCTCGTATGCCTTCTGCGCGATCAACTCACACCGGTGCGTACCGTCCTTGTCGCACAGATACAACAGCAAAGCACCGCCGCCGTCCGCCGGCATGCGATTGCCCTGAGCGTCAAGCACCCACTCCCGCTCGGATCTATCCCCATCCCACAGTAGGGCCGTTTCCGCAGTCAGATACGGCACCGTCGCACCAGTATCGAGCATGATCCGGCGTGTCCGCCCGGTACGCGAGCGAGGGTCAGGAGTAACCGACGCCCGCGAAGCACGACGCGCCAGGGCTGCAGTTAACGCCACCTTCCGCCGTGCAGGGTCGCAACCTCCTCTGCAATGAGTAGTCGCCCACGCGCCGCCGGGCTTGGAATGCACCCCCGCCCCCCCCGCACTCACCGCCGCATCGCCGTCGTGCACGACAGCATCCTCCACGGGCTCCCGACTTGCACCGCCCAACACCGCGATCCGCCGTTGCGTCGCGCGCTGCCGCTTGGCCCGCCGTTTCGCCGCCTTGCACGATGTCGCGATCGTGCGACCAGCCGTCGCCGGTCCCGCTCGGTCTGCCGCCGGCACTGGACCAGCAGCACCCCGCCGTCTCCGCGCCGCCTTGGTCGACCCTTCGGGAGGCGCTGCCGCCGCACCAGTCGCGACAACGACGTCCGCTAGCGCCGCCGCCGTCGGTGTCGCGGCGACCGCGGGCGCGATTGCGGCCGCCCGCCGAGATGATTCCGCGTCCGGCCCGTGAGACAGAAGTGCCGCCACCACACCGGTCGCCGTAGCAGTGTCGTCATCGAAGTCGCCAAACGACACCAAGCCATCGAAAGCATCACTCTGTGCCGCGGCCTCACGCCAAACCCGCCGCCGGGCCTGCCCGACCACGCGTCCCACCGGTCCCACCTCACCCGACGGACGCTGCTGTTGCGCCACATGCTGTCGACGCGATGGCGACGGCCTCCCTCCCGGCACACGCCGGTCCCTGTTCAACGCCTCAACAAAATGAACAGAGACCACCGAACTGAAGGTGACGCGCCGGCCACCACCGGTCGGGCCCGACGGCTGCTTCGCAACCCATGCCTCCCGGCGAGCCGCCTTGATCAGCACCTTCTCGACCTTGCGTGCCCGTCGGGTTCCCCGTCCGCGCAAGCGAACCGCCTCGGAGACCTCGCCGGACGGGCTCCAGATGTCCCGTCGGCCGCCACAAAGAGCCTTGTCCACCGGCGAACACGGCGCATCCCGCCCTAGGCCCACCGCGGGCGACGGTGGTCCGGTGAGTGTCGCAGCTGCCGCAGAAGCCCCGCCACACCGCTCCGCCAGCCAAGGCGCAGGCTCCAACACCGAAGCGCGCCGCAACTTAAGCAGCTCCCAATCGTTCAGAGGAACACCCCGGCGCATCGGAACACCGTCGGGCCCCACAGGTAGACCAGACGGATCAAGCTCACGTACCCCGTCATCGCCCACCTCCACAAATTGCCCAGGGTGTGACCGCCCAGATGCCCCCCCGGGCACAGCGAGAGCCGCAGCCGACAACAGATCCTCAGGAATGTCATCGCGCTCGTGCACCGCACGCAGCAGGAGGAGCTCATCCCGCGCGTCGATGGACTGCACCGCAGCACGAGAGAGATACGCCGCATGGGCCGCAAGCGCGGCCGCATCAGCGACCCGCGCTCCGTCCCCGCCCGCGATTGCCAACTCGCACCGTCTGTCAAATGCCGCCAGGAAATTGGCGAGGGCAGCACGAGCCGCCTCACCGGAGGCCTTGGCGCGCTCGCACGCCGCCGCCGCCGCCTCTGCCGCCACGCCAGGGTCGAGCAACAGAAGGCGCGACCAACCCGTCTCGTCCCGAGCCGCTGCGAGCGCGTCACGCTCAAACACCGCAGCCGCCAGCACCGACGAGGCGTCACGAGCACTCGTCTCCGCCAAAGACCTGCGCACACGCACATCGACGGCATACGACTGCCGCTCCGCAAGAGTCCGATGAGCCGACGGTGGAGATCCCCGCCGCATGGCAAAGCCATCGAAATCCCCAAGCTGGTCGCCCTCCCGCCGCACAGCGCGAAGCGTCTCCATCGCCTCAGTCTCCACACCGCGCGCCGCCGCCACCGCCCGCTCAGCATTGATGAGGAGAGAAGACGCCGGCTCCAGAAGAACCCCAATCGAGCCCCCTGACACCCCCAAGTCATCGCCAGCAGGGTCCGCCACGGGCCGCCGGGGAACGCCCCGCAGCCCAGGAGGCGGACCGGGCGGCAACGGAGGGCGTCCCCCGCGCATGCGCCACGGTGCCGGAGGCGTGCCAACGCCGACAGGACCACCCCATCCACCCGACATGGGCATAGCCGACCCCGCACCCCCGTAGAATGCCGGGCCGCTCCATCCACCGCAGCCACCGGAGAACCCTGCGCCGCCACCGCCGCCACCGCCAAAGCCGCTGAAGCACCACGGATGAGGCCACGGCGAAGCCCACCATCTAGGCGCAGCCGTGCCAGCACCCCATCCGCCAACGCAGACTCCCCCGACGCCGCCGCCAACGTCGACCCCACCCTCCAATCCCCGGAGGCGCCCCACTTGAATACGCCCCCCCCCCC
>PIVY01000077.1 GCA_003353795.1 bacterium | reverse complement strand
CGCCTTCGCCGAATCCGTACTCCCAGCCGGCCGGCACCTGGATTCCCTCGTACACCAGCTTGAACTGGTTCATCACGCCTTCGATGCTGCCGTACACCTTCTCCTTGGGCGGCAGGATCACGCGGGGGTCGTCCACGTTCACCGGCCCCTCGGGCAGCTTCTGCAACGCCTGCTCGATGATGCGCTTGCTCTGGACCATCTCGGCCAGGCGCACCATGATCCGCGAGTGCGTGTCGCCATCCTCACCGGTCGGGATGTCGAAGTCGTAGTCCTCGTAGCCGAGGTACGGCTGCAACTTGCGCACGTCGAACTCGACGCCGCTGGCCCGCAGGCACGGGCCCGTGTAGCCGTAGGAGAGCGCCTGTTCCCGGGTGAAGACGCCGATGCCCAGGGTGCGGTCGAGGAAGATGCGGTTGCGCGCCGCCAGCTTCACCACGTCGGTGATGGCCTCCTCGAGCATGCGCAGCTTCTCGCGCATCTCTTCCTCGAACCCCGGATAGAGATCGTGGCTCAGACCGCCGATGCGGGCGTAGTTGGTGGTCAGGCGGCTGCCGCAGAGATTCTCGATGATCTCGTACATCGCCTCGCGGACGTTGAACGTGTACCAGTACATGGTCAGGGCGCCCATATCCACGAGGTTGGTGCCCACGCAAACCAGGTGGTCGATGATACGCGACAGCTCCGAGACGATGACCCGGATCACGCGGCAGCGCTCGGTGACCTCCATGCCCAGCATCTTCTCCACGGCGTCGGCGTAGATCACGTTGTTGAGCATGGACGAGCAGTAGTTGAGGCGGTCGGTGTAGGGCATCACCTGGGCCCAGGTGTGATCCTCGGCCTCCTTCTCGAAGCAACGGTGCAGATAACCGATCTCGGTGCGAGCATCCACGATGATCTCGCCGTCGAGGAGCACCTCGGCGCGTAGGCAACCGTGCATGGCCGGATGGCTGGGCCCGAGATTCACCGTCAGAAGGTCCGACGGAAGGATCTCGTCACCCTCGCCCTCGGTCCCGCGTTCGAGGGTGGCGCGGTGCGCCGCCTGCTCCACGTCGTGGTCGCTGAAGAGTTTCTCGGGCTCGTTCAGCTCCTGCCCTTGCTCGATGGGGTAGTCCTTACGCAGCGCATGCCCCTCGAACTCATGGTGCGTGAGGATGCGGCGCAGGTCAGGATGATCGGCAAAGGGGACGCCGAAGAGGTCGTAGACCTCGCGCTCGTGCCAGTTGGCGGACTTCCAGACGGTCGCGGCCGTGGGTACCGCCTCGCCCTCCTCCACGTCTACCGCGACCCAGATCTGCTCCGGGCGGCTGACCGAGCGGACGTAATAGACCACCTCGAACCGCTTCTCGCGCTCGGGATGATCGAGCCCCACCACATCGCCGAGCATCTCGCACTGCTCACGGCTCTTGAGGTGCCCCAGTACGTCGGTCAGACGATCCTTGGTCACCGTGACGTGGTGATCGCCGTGTTGGCTATCGCTGGCGAGGATCGCCTCGCCGAATTCCTGCCGCAGGGACTGAACCAGCCTGTCGCTCATGTTCCCTTCCCGGTTGCTGGCGACCGCTCCGCGCCGAGTCGCGGGATCCGCGGTCCGTGGACCAGCTTGTCGCCGCCGCGCAGCCACCGAGGCCGTCGGGCGGTCTGTCCATAAATCAACGACCCTGACGGGCCCGCTCGCCGTGACGCTCTTCGCTCTCGGCGAAGCCTTCCTTCTCGACCTTATCCTGAAGCTGTAGCAGCCCGTTGAACAGGTTCTCCGGGGTCGGCGGGCAGCCGGCCACGTACACGTCGACGGGAATCACCCGGTCGATACCTTGCAGCGTTCCGTAGTTCTTGTAGAAACCACCCGTGCAGGCGCAGACGCCCATGCTGAGGACCCACTTGGGTTCGCACATCTGGGCGTAGATGGTCTTGAGGATGGGTGCCTGCTTGTAGCTGATGGTGCCCGCGACGATCATCAGATCGCTCTGGCGGGGCGAGAAACGGACCAGTTCGGCACCGTATCGGCTCAGATCGTGGTAGCTGGAGACCGACGCCATGAACTCGATGGCGCAACAGGCCGTGCCGAAGGGAATGGGCCAGAGCGAGTACTTGCGGCCCCAGTTCACCGCCTGGCGTAAGCGGGTGGTCATGAGATTGCCGGGATTGTTCAGGTCTACTGCCATTCCAGGCCGCCTTTCCGCCACTCGTATACCAAGCCGACCACGAGAACCACCAGGAAGACGCCCACGGCTCCCAGGGTGTACATGCCCGTTCCCGCGTCGAGGAATGTGTTGAAACCCGCGACCCATGGATAGAGGAAGACCACTTCCAGATCGAAGATCAGGAACAGCAGCGCCACCAGGAAGAAGCGGATGAAGAAGCGGATCTGGACCGTGCTCCGGGCCGGGATCCCGCACTCGTAGGGCGATTCCTTGAGGGGATCACGGCGCTTGGGCCCGAGCCAGTAGCTGAGACCCAGGAAGAGACCCGCGAAGCCGACGGCTACCGACATCACGAGCAGCACCGGGAGGGCAGAAGAGACCATGGCAACTCCCGCAAGCGAACGGTGGCGTATGAAGCAGATCGGGTGATCCGGCGGACGGGTTCTATTGATAAGAGATACGTGCAAGGATTCCAAGACAAATGTTGTTGATTTGACGGGATGGCGGGTATTTGAAAACAACCGGTCGCGGACCCGGCGGTATTCTGGCCGCGAGTGGCCGGTTTTCCGTCGCATTCCTTCCTCGACCAGGTCTCATCAATGAAGGGATGCTCCGGGTTCCCAGAGCGCTGAACGGCCAGAAACCCGGTGTAAACTACCCCAGATTGGCCCTGGGAAGGTCGGCACGCCAGTTGCAATCGGCCCTGTCAACGAACCAGCGACCACCAGGGCGTCATATCGACCCGCCACCGCTCCCACGAGGAGAGAGTCATGAACGCAGATCCCGCCACGACCACCACCAACGAGACCACGGCCACGGCCACCGAGCCGTTGACGGCGGAGTTCGCGGACCTCGTCGCCGCCGGCAGCGCGGCCCTGGTCGAAGGCGATATCGAGACGGCGCGGACCAGCTTCGAGTCGGCTGCCGAACGGTATCCCGACGAACCGGTGGGTCACAACAATCTCGGCGCACTCTACATGGGCCTGGGAGAACTCGCCGCGGCCGAGATCTGCTTCGAGCGGGTCACCCAGCTCATCCCCGACCGCGCCAACAGCTACTTCAACCTGGCGCTGGCCCGATTCCGCCAGGACAAGTTCACAGAGGCCGCCGCGGAATTTTCGAAGGCCGCCTCCCTCACTCCCGACGATCCCGAGTTGCTCAACAATCTCGGCGCCGCACATTTCATGGCCGGCGATCTCACCGAAGCCCGGCAGGGGTTCATGGCCGCGCTCACCGTGCAGCCGAACTTCCCCAACGCCGTGCTGAACCTCTGCGACGTGGATCTCATGGAAGGCAACCCCGACGCTGCTCGCGATCTCTGCGAGGCCTACCTCCAGTACAACCACGATCTCGGCGTCCTGCGCCGGCTGCTCGAGTTGCTGGACAACGAGGCGCGGGACGCCGTGGAAGACGCCATCCCCCGTGCCGAGGCCCTCATCGCGGCCAACGACGACGACAAGGCGACCATGCGACATCTCGGCCGATTGCTGGAAGCGCGTCAGGCTCTCACCGCCGAGGGTTGACCTCGCGTTCGCCCTAGCACGTAGAAGGACGGCCGGACCCATCGGGTCCGGCCGTCCGCGTATCGAGCCGACACCCCAGCGAGCGCCGGGATCGAATCAGGGAAGCCCTAGAAATCGAAGGTCGTATCCTGAACCCTGAACTCGTCGAAGCCGTCGGCCTCGGTCTCGATCTCATTGCGGATCTCGCGCTGCTGCTGCTGCTGCTGCTGGGGTTGATGATCCAGCGCGATATCGGCCTTCAAACTCGCCAGGTCGGTATAGACATCGGCCGAGGCGATGAGGTCGGTGCTGGTCATCTCACGCAGGCCACAGACTTCCACGTGCTTGCCGCGCCGCGCCATGGCGGTCACCAGGGGACAGAAATCGCCATCGCCGGAACAGAGAATCACGGTGTCCAGCTTCTCGCTCTGGTCCACCACGTCCATGGCCATCTCCATGTCCAGCGCACCGCGGATGCTGCGTCCCGAGCCCTCGGGATCGTTGAATGACTTCACCTCGCGCGTGACCACGGTGAACCCGTTCAGCTTCAGAAAATTGACAAAATCGATCTTGCCCTCGGACTGGGAACTCACGGCGGTGTAGAAATAGGAACGAACGAGCCGACGTTCACCGGCCAGCAGGCGGCAGAGCTTGAGATAGTCGAGACGCATGTTCAGGTGCTTGGCGCTGTAATGAATGTTTTCCCCGTCGATGAAGATCGCCACCCGATCGAGGGAACTCTGCGTATACATGACGTCGTCCTGCCTTTCAAATCCCCGGTCCTTTCCGACCAGGGCGAGCCATTACGGACCCTTGACATCTCCCCATACTGCCTCGGGATACATTCGCACTGGAACCCCGGACTCGGCTGACGCCGGCCCGGGTCACGATCCTCGGAGTGCGGATTGAAACGCTTCAGTCGTCATCATCGCACTGGGCGAATTCGCTATTCGAACACGCTTTCGGGAGCCGGCGCCTGCGTCGATAGGGCCTGATCCGCCCCCCGGACCCGTCCCTGCATGCGCGCCAGCCAGCGCGTCGCCAGCCAATAATAGGCAGGTAGCACCAGCAGGGTCAAGAGCGTGCCTGCGGCCAGGCCCCCGCAGATGGCCCGCGCCATGGGATAATACTCCATGCCGGACAGGTGCGTGCCCTTCAGCAACGCCAGCGGCAAGAGGCCCAGGATCGTGGTCCCGGCGGTCATGAGAATCGGCCTCAATCTCTCCCCACAAGCCACGAGAAGGGCGTCCTTCGGGTCGAGGCCGCTCCGTCTTCGTTGACCGATGTGGTCCACCAGGACGATACCATTGTTCACGACGATACCGATGAGAATCACGACCCCGATCATGGCCATGAGATTCATGGGAGTCCCCGTGGCCATGAGGGTCCAGAAGACTCCCAGGGAGGCGAACGGCACCGAGGCCATGACCACGATGGGCAACGTCAGCGATTCGAAGAGGCTGGCCATGACGAAGAACACGCAGGCCAGCGCCAGGAGCATGTTCATTCCCATTTCGGACTGCTGCTGCTCGCCGCGCTGGATGCTCTCGCCGAATGACCAGCCGTAGCCCAATGGCAGCTCGAGATCGCTCATGAGGATCCGCACCTCTTCGAGGAGACCATCGAAGTCCTCGGTCTCGGCGCTGGCCGTGAGCGTGAGTCCGGAACGCTGCTCGCGCCGGAAGATCCGTTCCGGACTTCCGCCGAACTCGAATGCGGCCACCTGCCCCAGTTGCACCGGCTGCTCATCCTTCACGCCCACGGTCAGCAGGGCCAGGTTCTCCAGCGACTCGCGGTCGTCGGGCAGCAGCGAGATGATGACGTCGATCTCGCGGTCGGCGGTGTGCAGTCGAGGCAGAGGCACGCCCCTGTACGTGAGACCGACCACCTCGGCGATGGCCGCCGGTTCGATTCCGTAACGCGCCGCCTCCTCGGGCAGCACTTGCACCCGGATCTCCGCGTTGCCGTCGTCGGCCTCGCTGGTCACGTCACCGATCTCGTCGAGCCCGCTCAGACGATGGCGAACAGTCTCCGATAGCTGACGCAGTACCTCCGTCTCGCGGCCGTGCAACGTGATCGCGACGGATCGAGCGCCCGAGCCGCCCCCGTCTTCACGCCCGAATCGGTAGGTCAACCCCGGCTGTACGGGCAGGTTCTCGCGCATGTCCTTGCGCAGGTCGAGCAGGAATTCCTGATTCAGGACGCCGGGCTCGAAGAAGAGGGTGACCCCGCCGCCGTCGCCGACGTAGAACGAATAGATGTCGCGGATGCCCAGTTCCTCGCGCCGGGTCTCGAGGTACTCCTCGGTGTGGGCTACGTATGCGCTGCTGAGGCGGTAGTCCACCGGGTCGGAGAAGTCGAAGGATATGTAGAAGCTCTCGCGTTGTTGGCCTTCATCGCCGAATGGATCGGCGCTGAAACCCGTGGCCTTCATCAGCGCGACGGTGCCGCCCATCAACACCGGCAGCAGGACCAGCGTCGTCAGCAGCGGGTGGCGCAACGCGGTCCAGCGAAGCGTGGTCATGTAGCCGCGCCTCAGGGCCAGCAACCAGCGGGGCTCGCTGGGGGTCACTTTTCCGGCGACCCTGGCGGCCAGAACCGGGATCACCGTCAGGCTCATGAGCAGGGACCCGATCAGGGTGACGCCGATGGTCAGGCCGACCTCGCTCAACCAGATGGCGAGCTCGTCGTTGCCCGCGAGCACGACGGGAGCGAAGACGATGATCGTCGTCAGGGTCGACGCCACCACCGCCTTGCCAACCTCGCGGGTGCCGCGCATGGCGGCCACCAGCGGCGGCCGACCGGCGTGCAGATGCCGGTGGATGGACTCCAGCACCACCACCGCGTTGTCCACGAGCATACCCACTCCGAGCATCAGCCCCATCATGCTGAGGATGTTCAGCGTGCGCCCCGTCAGATAGAGGAATATGCAGGCGCCCATGATGGACAGCGGGATGGCCGTGGTGGTGACCAGGGTGAGATTCCATCGGCGCAGGAACAGCAGCAGGATGACCACCGCCAGCACCGAGCCGGCCGCACCAGCTTGCAGCAGTCCGCGCAGCGAGTCGGTGATCTCGTCAGCCTGGTTGAAGAAGGCGAAGCTGTGGATCCCCTCCAGGGCAGGATTGTTGTTGATGCGCTCGAGTTCCTCTTCGATGGCCCGACACACTTCCACGGTGTTGGCGCCGGAGCCCTTCTGGATCCAGAACGCGATGGCCGGCTCACCATTGAGTCGTCGGCCGTAGGTGAGGCCCGGCACGCCGTACACCACCTCGGCCACGTCCTTCAGACGGAGACCGTTTTCGTCGACGGGAAGTTCGGAAAGATCCTCCACCGAGTGCAGGTTGCTCACCGAACGCAGGTCGTAACGCAGACCGCGATCGGTGACGCGCCCCACGGTGAGTTCCACGTTGGCCGCCTGCAACTGGCGGAAGAGCCGCGATACGTCCACTCCGTGCTCGAGAATGCGGTCGAAACGCAGATAGATCGAGGCCTGAGTTGGCGCCACGCCGTCGATGTTCACCCGGCCCACGCCGGGAATGCGCTGCAGCGGATCGATGACGTGCTGCTCGAGCAGGTCCCAGCTGGCGGAGAGATCGCGGCCGGTGGCGGCGATGCGCCCCTCGAGGATGGGGATGTCGTTGCTGTCGAAGGTCAACAGCAGGATCTGGTCGATATCGTCGGGAAGATCGTTGCGGATCTGGTCGATCTTCTCCTTGACCTCGAGGCGCAGCAGGTTGACGTCGCGGCCCCAGTCGAACTCGACGCCGATCTGGACCTGGTCGGAATCGCTGTAGCTGAAGATGCCGCGCACGCCGCCGAGAGTGGCCAGCACCTCTTCCACCGGCCGCACGATGAGGCGCTCGTTCTCCTCGGGCAGACCCCCGGGATAGGGAATGAAGACCGCGATGAAGGGAAAGTCCTTCTGCGGCAGGAAGTCGAGGCGCAGACGGCTCACGGACACCGCCCCCAGCAACAGGATGCTCACGAGCACCATGATGAGGGTGACGGGGCGGCGAAGCGCGAGTCGCGTCAGTCCCACTGGCCGACCTCCGGATCGCAGGGCGCCACGGGCAAGGTCGCGGCCGCGCCGGCGCGGCCGGCGGCCAGGGCGGGCCGTTTTATGCCGGTCATCAATGTGTAGAGCACCGGCACGGTCACCAGGGTCAAGCCCGTGGCCAGGAGCAGGCCGCCGATCACGGTCACGGCGAGGGGTGCGCGTAGCTCGGCGCCCTCCCCCAAACCCAGGGCCATGGGCAGCAGGCCGAGCACGGTGGTGGCGGTGGTCATGAGGATGGGACGCAGACGCTCATGGCCGGCTTGCTTGGCCGCATCATGCGGAGCGAGGCCACCGCGGCGCAGCTGATTCATGCGGTCCACCAGAACGATGCCGTTGTTGACCACGATACCCGAGAGCATGATGGCGCCGATTACCGCGAAGACCGACAGGGGCCGGCCCACCACGGCCAGACCGTAGACGGCGCCGGCCAGGGCCAGGGGCACGGTGATCATGATGATGAGCGGATGGATCACCGACTCGAATTGCGAGGCCATCACCAGGTAGACCAGGAAGATGGCCAGCAGCACCGCCAGCTGTAGTGAGCGGAAACTGCGGGTCATCTCGCGGTTCTGACCACCGAGGGTCGCCGTGGTGCCGGCCGGCAGAGACACGCCACGCAGAACGTTTTCGATCTCCTGGCTCACCGAACCCAGGTCGCGGCCGGCCAGGTCGGCGGTCACCAGCGCGGCGCGGCGGCCGCCCAGGCGGTGGATCTCGGCGGGGCCGCGGGCCTCGGTGAGCGAGGCCACGGCGGAGAGAGGAACGGTGATACCGTCACGCTCGGCCACCACCAGGTCCTCCACGGCGGTGAGGGTGGAGCGTTGATCAACCTGGCCCTGCACGCGGATGTCCAGGTGGCGCTCGCCGTCGCGGAAACGACCCGCCACCACGCCCCCCACCTTGGCGCGCACGGTTCGGGCCACCACGTCCTGGTCGAGACCGAGCATGCCCAGCTTGTCGCGATCGAGTGAGATGCGAATTTCCGGCGAGCCGGGCACCATGGCCTGGCGCACGTCCCGCAGACCTTCCACCGAGGCGAGGGCGTCACCGACGGCATTGGCGGCTCGCTGCAGCGCGTCGAGGTCGTGGCCGTAGACGTCCACCTGCACGGGGGCGCTCAGGTTGAGCAGCGCCGGCCGACGGACCTCGAGGCGCAGCGCGGGACCGGCCGCGGCCAGCCGGCGCGCCTGCACGAGCACCTCCGCCTCCACGGCGGGATCCGAGGACGCGAGCTGCACGTGAATCTCGGCTCGGTTCTCTTTCCGGCGACTCGCGCCGCCGCCGGCCTCGCGACTGATGCCCACCTCGGCGGCAACGCGGGACACGCCGGGCAGGGCCGCCAGCTGGGTCTCCAGTTCGGCGCAAGCGCGGTCGGTGCGGTCGAGGGGCGTGCCCTCGGCCAGTTCCAGCTGCAGGGTCAGCGATCCCTGGGCCAGTGGCGGCACCAGCTCACTGCCCAAGCCCGGCACCAGCAGGACGGCGCCGCCGGCGATCACCAGCACCAGCAGCAGCACCACGGCCCGCGCCCGTAGCGCGCCCGCCAGCAGTCGGGAGTAGGCGTGTTCGAGCCGGGGCCAGAGCCATGCGTGGCCGGCGGTGAGCGGGGTCAACAGGATCACGATCACGCGGTGCAGAACCTTGCCGATCAGCTTCACAAGCATGACCAGGCCCAGGGGCAGGCCCAGCATGAGGAAGTGGCCCGCTTCGGCCAGCGCCATGCGCGGCCAGCGGCGCTGCCGTGGAGCCGGACGCCAGCGGGCGCGCCAGCCGGCGGTTGCGTCGGCGTCGCGACCGGCGCCGAGGGCTGCGGCCATGGGCGTGAACGTGAGCGACACCACGAGGCTCACGAAGAGGGAGAAGGTCACCGTGAGCGCCTGATCGCGGAAGACCTGGCCGGCCACGCCGACGACCACGAAGACGATGGGCACGAAGACGGCCACGGTGGTCAGGGTGGACGCGATGACGGCTCCCGAAACCTCCTGGGCGCCGGCCGCCGCGGTCTGGCGGGGATCCGCGTCGGGGCCGGCCTTCTCACGCCGGCGCTGAATCGCCTCGAGCACCACGATGGAGTTGTCCACCAGCATGCCCACGCCGAGAGCGAGGCCGCCCAGGCTCATGACGTTGAGCGACACGCCGCGCGTGAGCATGAGGATGAAGGTGGTCACGATGGACAGCGGAATCGCCACGCCGATGACCAGGGTGCTGCGCATGTCGCGCAGGAAGACGAAGAGCACGATCACGGCCAGCAGTCCGCCGATGAGGGCGTTGGATCGGACCTCGTTCACCGACTGGGAGATGTAGACCGATTGGTCGAAGAGTACGTCCTGACGCAGGCCGGTGGGAAGACGCTCCTCCATGCGGGCCAGCGCTGCGCGCACGCGGCGCGCGGTCTCAACGGTGTTGGCGTCGCCTTCCTTGAAGACCGCCACCTCCACCGACTCGCGGCCGTCCACGTGCGTGATGTCCGTGCGCTCCTTGTGGCTGCGCACCACGTCGGCTACCTCGCTCAGAGCCACGGCGCGACCGCCGGCCATGCCCACGGTCACGTCGCGCAGGTCGTCCAGATCCTCGAAACGCCGCAGGGTCCGCACCACGTACTCGGCCCCGCGGTCGCGCAGGCGGCCGCCCGAGGCGTTGACGTTCTGGCGGGCCAGCGCCTGCTCGACGCCGGCGATGTCGAGGCCCAGGGCCGCCAATCGACCCTCGTCCACCAGCACCTGGATCTCTTCTTCCAGGCCGCCCGAGACCCGGGCCGCGGCCACGCCGCTGATGGCCTCGATCTCGGTCTTGAGAATGTCCTCAGCCACGGTGCGCACACGCGTCAGCGGTACGTCGCCCCAGAGGCCGATGCGGATCACGGGGTCCAGGGCCGGGTCGTACTTCAGGAGCACCGGCTGGCTGGCGTCGTCGGGCAATCGCACCATGTCCAGCTTCTCGCGGACATCGAGGCCCGCGTAGTCCATGGGTGTGCCCCAGTCGAACTCGAGCGTGATCTGCGAGAGCCCCGACTGGCTGATCGAATGCACCTGTCGCAATCCCGGCACCACGCCTACCGACTCCTCCAGCGGTCGGGTCACCAGGTTCTCCACGTCCACGGGCGCCGATCCTGTGAGCTCGGTCTGCACCGTGAGCGTCGGATAGCGGATCTCGGGCAACAGACCCACGTCGAGACGGTCCAGGGACACGAGCCCGAAGACCACGGCGGCCAGAGCAGCCATGCCCACGGTCACAGGGCGGTTGACGGCGGTACGAACGAGCTTCATGAGTACATACTCCGGGCGTAGCTAGTGGTCACCGAGCGTAGCTCGTGGTAAACGGGCGTAGCGGGAAGCCGGCGCGCCTAGCGGGAAGCCAGTGCGGCCACGTCGCTGTCCTCGAGCACTTCGACCCGGGTGCCGGTGCGTAGGCCACCGCGTCCCAGGGTCACCACGGTCCAGCCCTCTTCCAGGCCGCCGAGAACCTCGACGTGGGTCTCGTCATAGAGACCAGTCGTGACCTCAACCTTGCGCACTGTGTCGGCAGCGGCCACGAACACACTCCGCAACCCGCCCTCCTCGACCAGCGCCAGCTTGGGCACAGCCAGGACGTCGCGCTTGCGATCGGTGGTCAGCCGAGCCTTGACGAATCCGCCGACACGGGCGTCGGCTCCGTCGGGCAGACGCAGGGTCACGCAGACCGTGCCTGTGGCGGGATCGACCACGGGGCTGACGCGCTCGACCCGGGCATCCAGGTCGTCCCCGAGCCCCTCGGTCTCCACCTTGACCAACTCGCCCTGGCGGATCTTGGCGGCCACTGTTTCGGGCAGATGAACGCGCACCCGCAAGGGCGTGAAGTCGGCAATGGTGTACGCGACGCCGCCGGCCATGACCTGCTGCCCTTCCACCACGGCGCGGTTGGTCACCTGACCTGAGAACGGCGCCTTGACGTAGGTCTCCTCCACGGTGATCCGGGCGAGGTCGCGCTCGGCCACGGTCTGATCGTGGGCGGCCTGCACGGTGTCGAACTCTTCCTCACTGATCAGTTCCTCGGCCAGCATCTTCTCGGTGCGTTCCAGCTTGCGAACTTGCTCGGCCATCTTCAACTCGGCCCGTCGCAACTCGACCTTCTGCCGGTCGTTCTCCAGTTCGGCCAGGACCTGTCCCGCCTCCACCCAGTCGCCTTCTTCGGCGGCCACCGCACTCACTCGTCCCTCCGCGCGGCACGTGACCTCGACCAACCGGTCGGCCTCGATGCTCGAGGCAGCCCGATGGAAGGCCGCCACCGAACGGCGTTCCACGGACGCAACCTCCACCGGCACGGCCGGATCCGCGTCTTCACTGTCCGTTGAATCCGCGCTCGCAACGGCGGCGGTAGAATCGGCGGCAGCCTCGCCGGCCACGGCATCCCCGAAGGGACCGATCCCGGTCTTGTAGGACAGACCGGCCGCGATGACGACGAGCAAGACGGTCAGGCTGGTCCACAGGGCGATCTTGCGGGACTTGTATCGAGCCATGGCGGGGAAACCTCGTTCTGAGGGGGCGCTCTGTATTGGTTGACATGGTGTTGACGCACGCGACCGCGACAAGGTTGCATGTCCAGCCGGGCGGGCTGGAATTCCCCGGACCGGTCGTGTACCTTTGACGTCCGTCCCATCGCCCCCAACCCGAGCTGCGAGGTAGCCGAGGATGAAGAAGCTCGTCGAATGCGTGCCCAATATCAGTGAGGGCCGCGACCAGGGTGTCATCGACGCCGTGACCGCCGTCATCGAAGAAGTCGAGGGCGTGAGCCTGCTGGACGTGGATCCGGGCGCCGACACCAACCGCACGGTGATCACCTTCATCGGCTCGCCCGACGGCGTGGCCGAGGCAGCCTTCCGGGTCGTCAAGCGGGCCGGCGAGCTCATCGACATGCGGCAGCACAAGGGTGCGCATCCGCGACACGGCAGCACCGACGTGTGCCCGTTCGTCCCGGTTCGCGGCGTCACCATGGAGGAATGCGTGGCCATCGCCCAGGCCGTCGGTCGGCGGATCGGCGAGGAGCTCCAGTTTCCGGTCTACCTCTACGAGGAGGCTGCAGCCAGCGAGGAGCGCCGCAACCTGGCGGCCGTTCGCAAGGGCGAGTACGAGGCCCTCGGCCAGAAGCTCGGCAAACCCGAGTGGAAACCCGACTTCGGTCCCAATGAATGGAACGACCACGCCGCCCGTTCGGGCGCCATCAACGTGTCTGCCCGCGGTTTCCTCGTGGCCTACAACGTGAACCTGAACACGCGGCAGAAGAGCATCGGCAGCCAGATCGCCCTGGACATCAAGGAGGCCGGCCGCGCCAAGCGCGACGCCAAGGGCGTGCTCGTCAAGGGCGAGGACGGGAAGAACGTCATGGTCCCGGGCCCCTACCGCCTCGAGGCCTGCAAGGCCGTGGGCTGGACAATTCCCGAGTACGACCGCGCGCAGGTGTCGATCAATCTGGTCAACACGGCCATCACCAAGCCGCACGACGCGTTCGAGGCCTGCCGCAAGAGCGCGGGCGACCGCGGCACCCGGGTCACCGGCAGCGAGCTGGTGGGTCTGATTCCGGAGGGCGACCTGCTCGCGGCGGGCAAGTTCTATCTGCGCCAGGCCGGCCAGTCGGCCGGCGTTCCCAAGCGGCAGATCATCGAGACGGCCATCCAGAGCCTGGGGCTGCGCGAGCTGGGCGAGTTCGACCCCCGGGAGAAGATCGTCGAGTACCAGGCGGGCCTGGTCGACGGTCGCCTCGTCTCGATGACCAACCGGGAGTTCGCCGATGAACTCTCCAGCGACTCCCCCGCGCCCGGTGGCGGCTCGGTGGCCGCCCTCTGCGCCGCCCAGGCCGCGGGCCTGGTGGCCATGGTGGGCAACCTCACCGTCGGCAAGAAGAAGTACGCGGCCGCCCAGGACAGGGTGAAGGAAATCGCCGAGGAGGCCCAGGACCTCAAGGACTTCTTCCTCGACGCCATCGACGCCGATACCGACGCCTTCAACAAGGTCATGGATTGCTTCGGCATGCCCAAGACGACGAAGGTCCAGGTCCTTGCCCGCAATCTGGCCATCGCCGAGACGACCCGCGGCGCCACCCGGGTGCCTTTCTCCGTGCTCGAACGGGTGCCCGGACTGCTGGACCTGGCCGATGAGATCGGTCGGATCGGCAACCAGAACAGCCTGTCGGACGCCGGAGTCGCGGTCTTGACGGCGCTCAGCGGCGCCGAGGGAGCCTATTACAACGTGCTCATCAACCTGGCGGGGCTCGCGGACATGGACCAGAGCGAGGAGCCCGACTACCTGGCGGGGACCCGACGAACCGCCGCAGCGCTCATGTCCACGTGCGAGGAGAAGGCCGCCGCGGCGCGCCAGACCATCCGCGGTGCGCTCGAGGCGGCATTCTGAGCCCGACCACCGCGCGACGGACCGGATCGAGGGCTGCCCAGCGCGGCCCTTGACCGTTTGCGGACGACGGCATTACTTTTGCGTGTCCACTCACCTCTGAATCTAGACACTCCGAGGAAGGAAGACGGCCTATGGCTGCAGCGCCTGTCGGCGGTACCGAGCGCAAGGATCCCCTGAAGGAAATCGTCCAGCCGTTCATCGACCTTGTGCACGCACCTCGTGCGCTCTGGGGCATCAATCTGGCGTACTTCCTCGAGGGCTGGGTCTACTTCGGGATGCTCGGCTACCTCGCCATGCATTTCTCGGACTACGTCTTCGTGAACGAGCCGCACCCGGACGAGCTGTCTCATCCCATGGTGGGATTCCTGACGGCCGGCATCACGATCTCCATGTTCTTCCTGGGATCGGTGGCTGACAAGAAGGGCGTGCGCAAGACGCTGCTCATGGCGTTCTCGTTCCTGCTGGCGGGCCGGATCATCTGGTCGCTGGCGCCCACGGTCTTCCCCGAACCCGGCCTGTGGAGCAACCTCCACCTGATGACCATGCTGGGCATCTTCCTGGTCATCGTGGGTTACGGCATGTACCAGCCGGCGGCCTACGCCGGTGTCCGCAAGTTCACCAATCCCAAGACCGCCGCCATGGGCTACGCCATGCTGTACGCCCTGATGAATCTGGGTGGTTGGTTGCCGAGCTTCTTCACGTTCGTGCGGGAACGCATCGGCATCACCGGCGCCTTCTGGGTCTACACCAGCATCACTGCGGTCGGTCTGCTCGCCACCTGGCTGATCCTCTCCCGGCGCACCGAAGAAGCGGCCATCGCCCGGGCCGAGAAGGAGCTCAAGGATCTCGAAGCCGCCGAGGGCACGGCCAAGACCGAAGCCGAGAAGGAAGCCGCCAAGGTCGCCGCGGACGAGGTCTACGCCAGCAAGCGGATTCCGATCCATCTCTGGGCCACCCTGGCCGCGGTGGTGGCGGCCGTCTATCTGATCGCCGAGCCGATACGCTATTACGTCTGGGCCGGCCTCGCGCTGGCGCTCGTGGTGCTGGTGACGATCCCGGCGCTGCGAGGCCCCTCCTATCGCTGGCTCGCCAACCACCCTCTCTCGAACACCAAGTTCTTCTTCTTCATCTTCGCGCTCATCCCGGTGCAGACGCTGTTCACCTACAACTGGCTGGTGCTGCCCCAGTATCTCGAGCGGGCCTTCGAGGGCGGATTCGTGAGCGACCGTTTCGAGTTGTTCGCCAATCTCAACCCGATCCTCATCTTCGTGGCCGTCCCCATCGTGACGGCGCTGACCATGAAGAAGAAGGTCTACAACATGATGGTCATCGGAACGTTTATCATGGCGGCGCCGGCGTTCCTGCTGGCCCTTGGTACGAGCCTGCCGTTCTTGCTGGGCTACCTGTTCATCATGACCATCGGCGAGGCCATGTGGCAGCCGCGCTTCCTGCAGTACGCCGCCGAGATCGCGCCCGAAGGCCGCACCGGCGCCTACATGGGTGTGGCCCAGTTCCCGTGGTTCTTGACCAAGATGCTGGTGCCTCTGTACTCCGGAGTCATGATGCAGCGCTACTGCCCTGCTGATCCGCCCCGCGACCCGGAATCCATGTGGCTCATCTACTCGTGTGTCGCGATGATGTCCACGGTGCTGCTGCTGCTGGCCCGCAACTGGGTCGGCAAGGACTTCAAGACGAAGGCGGCTTGATGTTGGATTGGTGACTGCGGAACGCTTCGCGACTCCGCTGCCACCAAACCAACATCAATCCGGTCTCGTAAGAGAGCCGCCCCGCCATCCGGCGGGGCGTCTTTTTATATGTTCGTGCTTGGCGTCTCGCGGTAGGGCGTCGTCGGCGACCCGCGATCAGCGAATATGCCCCATAGCAAGTACGGGCCCGACGCATGTCGGGCCCGCACGAGCGTTCGCAGATCGCGGGTCGCCGACGACGCCCTACCGCGAGTACCCGTAGTACTTCCGATCGTAGTAATACGGAAGAACCTCGGCCAGATTATTGGCCACGACTCCGAGGACATTGGCCCCCGCCGACCGCAGGATCTCCACCCCGCGCTGGGACACGTCGCGATGGGTTTGCCCGGCCATGACGAGGTAGAGGGTGCCGTCGACCGCCTCGAGGTAGTGCAGGGGATCGCTCACCGGCACCACGGGCGGCGAATCGAAGAGGATGATATCGAATCGTTCGTGCAGCTTACGCACCGTCTCGCGCAGGCGGTCGCCACTGAAGAGTCTGCTGGGATTGCCTCCGGCGTGCCCGGCGGGCAGGAAATGCAGGTTGCGCACCTTGGTGGGATGCGCCGCGTCGGCAAACTTCAGTTCGCCGGCCAGGAGTTCGGCGAAGCCCGGCTCCAGCGGCACCTGGAAGACGGTGTGCTGCACGGGCCGGCGCACGTCGGCATCCAGCAGCAGGATCTCCTTCTGAAGGTGGTACGCGAGCACGAGAGCGAAGTGAAGCGAGAAGAGGCTCTTGCCCTCGCCGCGCTCCGCGCTGGTGACCATGATGGCGCGCTTGCGACCGAGATCCAGCTGTCGGCCGAGGCGGATCATGATTCGCCTCAACTCGATGGCCATTGGCGACTCGATGTCGAAGAGGCCGCCACCGTCCCGATTCATCTTCTTGGCCATGGGTACGAGCGCCTCCTCAGGTCAGCCGCGGGTAGATGTAGAGCAGGAAGACCGCGGCCACGCCGAGGATCATCACGACAAGGAAGATCCAGCGCAGCAGCCGTAGTCTCCGTTTCCGCTTGAAGTGCTCGTCCTGGATCACCGGCAGCGTCCCGATCACCGGCAGGCCGAGGGCCGACTCGATCTCGTCCACGGAGGTGAACGTGCGGTCCAAAAGGATGGAGAGCACCACCAGGCCGAGACCGATGGCCAGCGACAACACGAAGCCCATGAAGTAGAGCTTCATGCGGTCGGGTTCCACGGGCTCGCGCGACTGCACGGGGTCACGGCGCACCTCGATGCGATACCCGACCTCGGACATGCGAGCCTGCAGGTTGATGTCCAGTTGCGTGACCTCGCGATCGATGTCGTCAAGCATCTCGCGACGGTTCTCGACCTCCGCCTCCAGGTCCGCCAGGCGCGACGACTGAACGGGCTGCCGCGTGGTGAAACCCCGGTAGTCGGCGATGTATCGGGACAGCAGGTTGAGCGCACGGCCCTTGGCCTCGCGATGGACCATGAAGTAGACGAACGAGGACAGCCGATTCTGATCCATGCGACCGAGCTGCGGATAGAGCTGCTCCACGCGGCGTTCACAAACGCCGTTGAGGCGGATCCGGGCCTGGCCCGCCGCATCGCCGAGGCCGCCGGTTTCCTGCTCCACAAGACCGTCGAAGATGTGGTCCTCCAGTTCCTGGAGGATCGGCGCCACTTCGTGGTCGCGCATGATGGCAGGCACGTCGGGCAGCGTCCCCACGATGGTGCTGGCATTCTGTTCGAGCCGCGCCATCTCGTTCACGTCGGAGTTGTAGTAGTCGTCCTGCAACCGCAGGAGACCGCCCTCCGCCTGGGTCAGGTTGGACGCGTTGATGGGATTGCCGGCCTCGGTACCGGTGACCAGGCCGTGACGGTAGGCAGCCAGACTGTCCTCGGCAGCGACCAGCGCGGCGAAATAGGTGGCGCGCTGACGAGTGAGGAAGTCCCGGGTGGTGGTGCGCGGGGCCATGCGGTCAGCCCGTTCCTGCTCCAGGAAACGGTCCAGCACCACGCGGGCCAGCACGTAGGCCTGCCGCGGATCGTTGTCGCGAACGGCGAGGGCGAAGATGTGATGACCGGCTTCGCTGACACGGATCTTGCCGGCAAGACGATTGGCATATCGCTTGACCGATTCCATCTCCTCGGGGGTCAGCACCTCGGGAAGCACTTCCTCGCCGGCCGGCGGGTGGGCGATGCCGGTATAGAGACGCGTCTGGCGCACCACGGATTCGAGGAACTTGGGCGACGTGGCGATGGTCCAGATGTTGGCCAGGGTCTCGCGGTCGAGATCACGGGCCCGGATGCGGCGGAAATCGTCCTCGATGAGGTCGCTGGTGGCGATCTCGTGGACGACGCGGATGTGCGACGAGGACTGATAGATCGGAGTCATGGTTCGGATGGCGACCGCGGCCATGGCCAGGCAGAGAACGAACGGCACGAAGAACAGCCACTTCCGTCGCCAGAACATCCGCACGATCGTCAACGGATCGAAGCGGTTGGCTCCGCCGCGAGGTTCTTCGTCGAGGAAGGGATCCATGCTTTCCTGCGTCCTTACTGCTGGGTTGCCTGCGAGGAGAACCGACCCGACATGCTAGCCAGGGCCGTTCCCGGCGGCAACTGCCGGCGACAACTCCCCCGCCGTCGCGGCCCGCCGGCGACACTCCCGATGGCCAGCGATCCGGAGCATATCCCGCCCCTGGGCCCTGGTCCAACGCTTTCGACGATCAGAGGCACGGGTCCGTTTCCTGCCAGAACGTGGACGGCCCCCTCCCGCAGGCAGGTCGTTCCATGTTCCGGCGCGTGTTCCTCGTCCTGGTGATCGCCTCGCTCGTATCCTCGATTCCGTCCTGCAGCCGGCTCGATCCGCTGGAGGAGACCACCTGGGAAGCCATCGGCACCTGGCCAAGCGGATTGAGGAAATGCCTCGCCGTCGAGAATGGTCGCTGGTCCTGGCGCTGGATGGGCGATGGAGAATCGGGCGGCACGGCCCAGCTGATCGTGGCGGATCGATCCTACCACTGGCGACTGGATCGCGAGCCGCCCCCGGGCACCGTGAGGCTCGTTCCCGTCGGGTCACGGTGGTTGAGTGTCGCGGCCTCCGACGCCACGTCACTGGCGACCACACCGCCGTTGCCTCGATTGAAGTGCGACAGTGAAGCATACAGCGATCTCGTCGCACTGCTGCGAGCGTTGATCACGCCGCGATTCGCTGGTCGGGTGGTGCACTGGCCCGAACGGCCGGTACCCGTGCGTGCCCCGGCCGCGAGCAGCGGTGGACTCGATCTGGCGGCCTGCCTGCGCGAGGCGGTATCAATCTGGAACCAGGATTCACCGATCTTCGTCTGGGACGACTCGGCGACCTGGGGCGTGCGCCTGGCCCACTACGCCGGCAGCACACGATCGCCGACCATGCAGTTTCAGATCACCCGCGTGGACCAGGCTGGTCGCCCACTGACGGCCAGGATCGCCGTCGGCGACGACTACGATTCCGACGAACGCCGCTACGCCGTGCGCGCCATGAGCCACGAACTGGCGCACGCCGCCCTGTTGTGGGGACACTCACCGGATCGCGAGCACCTGCTCTGGGGCGCCGCGCCTCCCCTTCGCGCCGATCCGTCCGACGACGAGCGGCGCGCCGCGGATCTCCTCCACGCGTTGCCCGAGGGGCTCGATCTCAATCGCTACGGTCGCACGAACGATCCAGCGCGCTGAACCTCCCGCCACGGCATCAACGCCAGCGGTCGACCATCCATCAACGGGGCTACGTCCATCAGACCGGCCCTGGCCAGCGACCGGGTGATCTCGGCAAGAGGCGCCGGCAGGACGGCCGTCGGATCCTGATTGGCGACCAGCGCCCGCATCTCGATTCGCGAGTTGAGCGCGTCGAGCAGGGTCCGTTCCATCCAGGACAGAGGCTTCTGGTAGGTATGCACCATCACCTTCTCGTCCGGAGCGGCACCGACCATGGCCTTCACCGATGCCAGGGCCCGATCCAGGCCGCCGAGACCGTCGACGAGCCCGACGTCCAGCGCCTGCTCACCAGTCCACACCCGGCCCTGCGCCACGGCGTGGACCTGGTCGCGATCCAGATCACGGCCATCGCCGACCTTGGCCAGGAACCGCTCGTAGAAGCGGTCGAGCTGGGCCTGAAACAGGATGCGCTGATTCTCCGTGAAGCCACCGGCGTCGTGCCAGAGAAGCGCATTGTCGCCCCGGGTGATGAACTCACGATTCACCGCGATCTTTTCGTAGAGGCCGGTCCAGCTCATCTTGCCGGCGAAAACGCCGATGGACCCGGTGAGCGTTCCCGCGCCCGCGAAGATGGAGTCGGCTCCACACGAGATGTAGTAGCCGCCGCTGGCCGCGTACCCGCCCATGCTGACCACCACGGGCTTGACCTCTCGAACCCGCGCGACTTCACGCCAGATCAGATCGCTGGCCAGGGCGCTGCCGCCCGGGCTGTCCACCCGCAGTAGTACGGCTTCGATGTCGTCGTCCTCGCGGGCGTCGGCGAGCTGCTCGACCACCGTGTCGCTTCCCACGATCCGCCCCTGCAGGTTGTCGTGCCGCGACGAGCCCGGGTAGATGGTTCCTGCAGCCACGATGAGCGCAATCTCGTGCTGGGCGCGACCACCCCGGGCTGTCCGTGCGTAGTGCTCGAAATCGGCGGCCTCCGAGTCGGGCGACAGGGACGCCATCAGATCCTCGCCGTCCAGGAGAGTATCGACGAGCCCGGCCGCCAGTGCGGATTCGCCGTCGAACATACCAACGTCGATCCAACCACGGACCGTCTCGGCATCCTCGCCGCGACCACTGGCGATGAGGTCCACGAGCAAATCGTAACGACTCTCGACCAGCGCGGTGACCATCTCACGATTGGCATCCGACGGACCGCTCCGGGTCAACTGCTCCGGCGCGCTCTTGTACTTGCCCACGTGTACGAAGTCAGCCTCGAGACCGACCTTGGCCAGGGTGTCCTTGAAGAACGCCAGCTCCGCAGCCACTCCCAGGACCATGAGATTGCCTTCGGGCGCCATGGCCACCCGATCGGCGGCGCAGGCCAGGGCGTAGTCGGCATTGCCACCGCTCTCGATGTACGCCCAGAGCGTCTTGCCCGTGGCCCGGAACTCGGCCACGGCGGCGTGCAGGTCCTCGAGTTGGGCCCAGTTCACGGCCACTCCGCGGAGATCCAGCACAAGAGTGTCGATGTCAGGATCGGCTGCCGCGCGGCGCAACGCCACGGTCATCTGCCCGAACGTCGGACCGTCCCCCATCTGGAGCATCTCCATGAATCCGTCCGGTCCCACCTCGGAGTACGCCCCACCTGCCTGCCAGTGCAGCACGCTGCCCTCGACTTCCGGCTCCTCCAGCGACGTGGCCACCTTCCAGAGCAAGCCCAGTCCGCCGCCCACCAGGACTGCGATGATCGCAAATACGATCCAGAACTTCTTCATTGCCAAGCTCCCATCGAGATTCGGTCCGGGGTTCGCGGTCATGCTAGGACAATCGAGGGAGGGGAGCCAGATGTTTCACCGGCTCCCCTGGTCGCGCCGGCGCGACCTCAGCTCCTGGTGCGGCAGAAGGCCGCCAGGGCCCGGGCCGCGCGATCGATCTTGCGGAACACGGGCACGCCCGCGGCCTCGATCTGGCGGCAGAGCGGATCGTAGAGATCCCCCGAATCCACCACCACCACGACCGGCTTGTCACTGCCGGCGAGGATCTCCAACCAGCGATGGCCCAGGGCGCCCTTCGCCGTGATGTCTTCCCCGTGAGTGCCGGTAGCAGACTTCTCCAGGGTGTCGAGTGCACCGGTCACCGGAACGGCCGAGAGGATCGCCGCATCCACGTCGGGACATGCCAGGATGGCGGCTGTCGAGGCCGCGTAGGACTCGGTGGTCGCCATGGGTGTGGCGTCCACCGGGTTGTCGCGATGGGCAATGGGCGGTAGCGCCTGTTCGAGCGCTGCCAGGGTCTCCCGATCGAATGGCGCCA